>JAFIEQ010000012.1 GCA_020832455.1 Nitriliruptoraceae bacterium | reverse complement strand
CCGCCCCCCCCGCGCCCCGGCGGCGCCCCCCCCCCCGCCCCCCCCCCCTGTGCCCCCCCCCCGCGGGGGGCCGGGGGCCCCCCCGACGCGACGGCACTACCCTCGCCGGTCAACGACCGGTCGCCGTCCGTGTGGCACCGCAGGAGTCCACCCGTGCAGTCCATCACCGTCCACCACGCCGATGCGTCCACCGAACTCGAGGCCGGGGCGACCGCCATCCAGGCGCTCAAGGCCCTCGAGGCCATCCGCGGCTCCGTCGTGGCCGCCCGGGTCACCACCCCCGACGGCACCTCGAGCCAGTGGGACCTCGACCGCGAGGTCCCCGACGGCGCGCGCGTCGCGTGCATCTACGCGGAGACCGAGGAGGGGCGCGCGATCCTGCGGCACTCGACCGCGCACGTCATGGCCCAGGCCGTGACCGACCTGTTCCCCGGCGCGAAGTGGGCCATCGGCCCGCCGGTCGAGGACGGCTTCTACTACGACTTCGACGTCGAGCGGCCCTTCACCCCCGACGACCTCGAGCGCATCGAGGCCCGCATGACCGAACTGCTGCGTGAGAAGCAGCGGTTCGTACGCGAAGAGGTCGCCAAGGACGACGCGCTCACCGAGTTCGCCGACCAGCCCTACAAGGCGGAGATCATCTCCCTGGTCGACGACGGCACCATCCTCAGCCAGGTCGACGCGCCCGATCCCGTGGCCGCCGGTCAGGATCCGACGTTCACCGTCTACCGCAACGTCCGCCAGGACGGCGAGGTGGCCTGGTCGGACCTGTGTCGCGGGCCCCATCTGCCCGACACGGCACGCATCCCGGCGTTCAAGCTGCTGCGCGCCGCCGGGGCGTACTGGCGCGGGCGCGAGGACCAGCCGATGCTGCAGCGCATCTACGGCACCGCCTGGGAGTCCAAGAAGGCGCTCAAGGCCCACCTGGAGATGATCGAGGAGGCCAAGCGCCGCGACCACCGCAAGCTCGGTCGGGAACTCGAGCTCACCCACCAGCCCGACGAGCTCGGTCCCGGGCTCGCCATCTTCCTGCCCAACGGCGCGATCGTGCGCAAGCAGATGGAGGACTGGATCCGCGACGAGACCCTCGCGCGGGGCTACGTGCCGGTGTACACCCCGCACATCGCCAAGGAGGACCTCTGGCGCATCTCGGGCCACCTCGAGAACTACGGCGAGCTGATGTACCCGGGCATGGAGGTGGAGAACGCGTCCTACCGGCTCAAGCCCATGAACTGCCCGTTCCACATCCTGGCGTTCACCTCCCGCACCCGGTCCTACCGGGAGCTGCCGCTGCGCATCGCGGAGCTCGGCACCGTCTACCGCTACGAGCGCTCCGGGGTCGTCAACGGGATGCTGCGGGCCCGCGGGTTCACCCAGGACGACAGCCACATCTTCTGCCGCGCCGACCAGATCGTCGACGAGGTCGTCGGCTGCATCGAGTTCGCCCGCGACCTCTACGCCGCGTTCGGGCTCGGCGAGCCCTCGCGGGTCGCGGTGTCCACCCGGCCGGAGGCCAAGTCCATCGGCAGCGACGAGCAGTGGGAGTACGCGGAGAAGGCCCTGATGGAGGCCGCCGCCCGCTCCGGCTACGACTACGTCATCGACGAGGGCGAGGGCGCGTTCTACGGCCCGAAGATCGACATCCACGCCCGTGATGCGATCGGGCGGGAGTGGCAGCTGACCACCATCCAGGTCGACTTCAACCTGCCACAGCGTTTCGACATCTCCTACGTGGGCGAGGACGGCGAGAAGCACCAGCCGTTCATGGTCCACCGGGCCCTGTTCGGCTCGATCGAGCGGTTCTTCTCCGTGATGGTCGAGTCGTTCAACGGCGCGTTCCCGACCTGGCTCGCCCCCGAGCAGGTCCGCGTCGTGCCGGTCGCCGCCGACTTCGACGCCTACGCCGGTGAGGTCGCCGCGGCGCTGCGCACCCAGGGCGTCCGGGTCCACCTCGACGCGGCCGACGGCACGCTCGGCGCCAAGATCCGCGACGCGCAGACCTCCAAGGTCCCCTACACCCTGGTCGTCGGCTCCTCGGAGGCCGAGGCACGCACCGTCGCGATCCGTGCCTACGGCACCGACCAGCAGCGCAAGGACGTCCCGCTCGACGGGTTCGTGGCCGAGGTCGCCGCGGAGATCGCCGCCAAGCGACCCAAGGACGGCTGAGCCGATGGCGAGCCTCCCCCCGGACTACCTCGACCTCGCCCGCTGGTACGACGCGATCTACACCGCGACCGGCAAGGACTACGACGCCGAGGCAGCGGGGGTGCGCACCTACGTGGACGCGCACCTCCCTGCGGCGCGCAGCCTGCTGGACGTCGCCTGCGGGACCGGGCAGCACCTCGCGCGCTGGACCCCCTCGTTCGAGGAGGTGGTCGGCTGCGACGTCGCCGCCCCGATGCTGCGGGTCGCCCGCGAGCGACTCGGGGCGGAGGTCGGGCTCGTCGAGGCCGACTTCGGCGGGCTCGATCTCGGGCGCCGTTTCGACGTCGTGACCTGCCTGTTCTCCGCGATCGGTCACGTCGCCGACGCCGAGGAGCTCGACCGCGCGTTGGCCCGCATGGCGGCGCACGTCGCCCCCGGTGGGCTGCTGCTCGTCGAGCCCTGGATCACCCCCGACGTCATCGTCCCCGGCGGCCTGCGCGAGGTGCACACCGCCCGGATCGGTGACGACGTCGCGGCCCGGGTGGTGCGCTCGGTCGCGCATCCCGACGCGCTCGAGGTCGAGTTCGTGTGGACGGTCGCCACGCCGGACGCCACGACCACGGCGCGTTGGTCGGAGCGGATGCCGGTGTTCACCCGGCAGCAGCTGCTCGACGCACTCGCGGCCGCGGGGCTCGAGCCGAGCTGGGAGGTCGAGGGGCTGTGGCCCGGCGCGCGGCGCGGGATGCTCGTCGGACGCGCCCCCTCGGCGCACACGACCGCTCCATGACCGCGGACGCTGCCGAGGACCGTCCCGCGACCGCGGACGCGCGCGGGGACCAACGTGGTGTCGGCGTCGACGCGATGCAGCGGCTGTGGGCGCCGTGGCGCGCCGCCTACCTCGCGGGCGACGATCCGGTCGCGGGCTGCCCGTTCTGCGTGATCCCGGCGCGTGACCCGGCCGACGACGTCCACTCCCTGATCCTGCACCGCGGCACGCACGCGTTCGTCATCTTCAACGCCTACCCCTACAACCCGGGCCACCTCATGGTCGTGCCCTACGTCCACGAGGCCGACCTCGAATCCCTGGACGACGACGCCGCCGCCGAGGTGTGGGCGCTGGGGCGGCGCACCGTCGGGGTGCTCAAGCGGTCGCTCCACGCCGACGGCGTGAACCTCGGGATGAACCTCGGGCGTGCGGGCGGGGCGGGCATCGCCGAGCACCTGCACCTGCACGCGGTGCCGCGTTGGAGCGGCGACACCAACTTCATCTCCACGATCGGTGCGGCACGGGTGCTGCCGCAGGCGCTCGAGGAGGTCTACCGCGCCCTCGAGCCCGGGTTCCGCTGACCGGTTCGGGTGAGCGGGTGACTCGTGGCTCGCGCGCCGTCCGACCGCCGAGGGGGCACGCCCCGGACGGACCCTGCCACGTTGCTAGCGTGCCGACTCCACCTCGACGCTCGAGCAGCTCGTGGCCCTGCGGTCCCGTTTCCCCACGTACGTCGATGCCGTCACCGGCCCGATCGGTCGTGGGCTCGGACGCACCGGGCTCACGCCGAACACGCTGACCACGCTCGGGATCGCGCTCACCGCGGCGGCCAGTGTCGCGGTCGCGACCGGCGATCTGGTGCTGGGTGGGTGGCTGCTGGTCGCCGGCGGTCTGATGGACACCTTCGACGGTGCCGTCGCGCGGGCCACCAACCGCTCGACCCCGTTCGGGGGCTTCTACGACTCGGTGAGCGACCGCATCTCCGACGGCTTGATCCTGGCGGGCATCGTCGTGTTCGTCCGCGACGAGATCCGGCTCCTGCTGCTCGCGATCGTCGCGTTGGTGGCCGCGCAGGTCACCAGCTACGTCCGCGCCAAGGCGGAGTCGATCGACCTCGACTGCTCCGTGGGCGTGATGGAACGGGCCGAGCGCGCCATGCTGCTGATGGTCGGGCTGGTCTTCCACCGCTGGTTGTTCGAGCCGGTGCTGTGGCTGCTCGCGATCGGCGGCAGTGTCACCGTCGTCCAGCGGGCCCACCACGTGTGGTGCCAGATCGACCGTGACGTCCCCGAGGAGCTGCTCGCGCTCGCGCTCACGGACCGCAAGTGGAGCCGCGCGTTCA
Source organism: Nitriliruptoraceae bacterium (assembly GCA_020832455.1). Classification (GTDB taxonomy): domain Bacteria; phylum Actinomycetota; class Nitriliruptoria; order Nitriliruptorales; family Nitriliruptoraceae; genus PWLR01. The sequence continues at coordinate 44,623 of JAFIEQ010000012.1, read as the reverse complement.
AGGCCGGGGCGCGCCGCTTCTACGGCGAACGCAACTTCGACGGCGCGGTCGACCGTGGTGCGCCCGCCACACGGGTGCCCGCCTCGGACGAGGGCCCCGGGCGCGTGGCCCCGGTCGAGCAGACCCCACCGCGCACCTCGGACGTGCTGCCCGCCGAGCGCCGCCGGTGAAGCCGGTCGCCTCCGTCGACGCGCTCCCGCCGCCCGATCCGGAGCGGATGCGCCAGCGCCTGACCTACTGGCAGTACCGGGCTGCCTGGGAGGCCGCGGCCCGATTGCCCGACCGCCTCGCCCGAGGCCTGCCCGCGCGCACCGGTCGCGCCTGGTACCTCGCCGCCGACCGCGAGCAGCGCGAGCAGGTGGCCCGCAACCTCGCCCGGCTGGTCCCCGACGCCTCGCCACGCGAGCTCGACGAGCTCGTCCGGGAGGCCTACGTCAGCTACGCGCGCTACTGGCTGGACAGCTTCCGGCTGCACACCATGTCCGCGGAGGCGGTCATCGCCGCGTCGCGGGCCGAGGGGTTCCACCACGTCGATGCGTTCCGCGCCAGCGGGCGTGGCGGCATCTTCGCGACCGGCCACATCGGCTCCTGGGACGTCGGTGCGTTCTGGACCGCGCAGCGTGACTGGCGGATGGTGGTCGTGGCCGAGGTGGTCGAACCCCGTCGGCTCTTCGATCGGTTCGTCGGCCTGCGCCGCGGCGCGGGGATCGACGTGATCCCGCTGGTGCGCGGTGGCGACATGCTGGACCGCCTGGAGCAACGGATCCGCGACGAGGGGGCGCTGGCCACCCTGCTCGCGGACCGGGACCTGACCGGCAAGGGCCCGATCGTGGAGTTCTGCGGCGAGCCGTGCCGCCTGCCGCCCGGGACGGCGGCGCTCGCCCGGCGCACCGGCCGACCCGTGGCCGTCGGGGGGTTCATGACCGCCGGCGACGGGTTCCACGGGGTCGTCCAGGATCCGATCGAGCTCCACGACCTCGACGTCTACGACGGGACCCAGCGCGTCGCCGACGAGCTCGGTCGGCTGCTGCGTCGCTTCCCGGCCCAGTGGCACGTCTTCCGGCGCAACTGGCTGGTGGACCGCGAGCCCGACCATCCGGTCGCGCTCGCCTGGCGCGCCGGCGAGGACTGGCGTGCCCTGGCCCGTGCCGAGCGCCGGGCCGCCTCGTGAGGGTCGCGCTCGTCTGCCCCTACGACCTGGGGGTCCCCGGCGGGGTCCAGACGCACGTGCTCCACCTCGCCGCGGCCCTGCAGCACCTCGGGAACGAGGTCGTGGTCCTCGGTCCGGGGCGGGGGAGCACCACGCCGCCACGTTGGGCGGGGCTGGCCCGCACGATCCGCGTGCCGTTCAACGGTTCGGTCGCGCCGATCTCCGTGTCCCCCTTCGTGCCCGGCCGGACCCGGCGGGCGCTCGCGCAGCTCCGACCCGAGGTGATCCACGTCCACGAGCCGATGGTTCCGGCGGTCGGCCCCGCGGCGCTGCAGCCCGGCATCGCCCCGGTGGTGGCCACCTTCCACGCCTTCGCCTCGCGACCGGGTCTCTACGGTGCCCTGCGGCCGCTCACCCGCCGCTACGACGCCCGGCTCGCGGTGCGCCTCGCCGTCAGCGCCGCCGCAGCCGGCTTCCACGCACGCGCGCTCGGGCGGGACCCGAGCGCCTTCCCGATCGTGCCGAACGGGGTGGACCTGGCCCGGTTCGCGCCCGCGCAGCAGCGCGAACCCACCGACCCGCCGACGCTGCTGTTCGTCGGCCGGCTCGAGCCGCGCAAGGGCGCGGACGTCGCACTGGCGGTGTGGCGCGCCCTGCTGGACCGGGGGCGCACCGTGCGGCTCCACATCGTCGGGGACGGGCCCGCGCGTCCGCGGCTCGAGCGCGCCGTCCCGCCCGCGCACCGCGGGCTCGTGACCTTCGCGGGGCGCGTCAGCGACGATGCGCTGCTGGGTGCGCACCGCCGGGCGAGCTGCCTGCTGGCGCCCGCGCGGGGCGGGGAGTCGTTCGGGATCGTGCTGCTCGAGGCGCTCGCGGCGGGGACACCCGTCGTCGCGAGCGATCTACCGGGCTACCGCTCGGTGGTGACCGACGGCCGCGACGGCGCCCTGGTGGCCCCCGGTGACGTGCCGGCGTGGGCGGCCCGGGTGGCTCGGGTACTCGACGATCCCGAGGCGAGCGCGAGCCGGGTCGCCGCCCGGCGGCGCCCCGCGGCGCGGGCCCCCGGGGGGGGGGGGCCGGGCGGGGGGGCGCCGGGCGCGCCCCCACGACTGGGGGGTCGTCACCGCCCGCGTCCGGGCCCACTACCTCGACGCCATCGCCGTCGGGATCACCACGCCGCCGGCCCGCGGTCCCGGGAGCCACAGGGATCCCGGCAGCCGCGGCCGCTGAGGTTGCGCCCGACGCGCATCCGGCTGCGGTTGTCCGGCCCGTCGCACGGCGGGTCGTACGATCGCGGCGTCCGGGCCGACCAGGGCCTCGTCAGGGGAGCGACCGTCCGTGGGTGAACTCGTCAAGCGTCCGTCGATCCGACGTCTGGGGGGCACGCTGGTCGTGCTGGCGCTGCTCGTCACCGCCTGTGGCTCCGACGACGAGCCGGAGCCCGAGCCCACCCCGGTCGAGCCCGAACCCGAGGAGGAGGAGCCCGAACCGGAACCGGAGCCGGAGCCGGAGCCCGAACCGGCGGCGACCGGCCCCATCTCCCCGCTCACCGGGCTGGAGCTCGACGAGGAGCTGCTCGAGCAGCCGCTCGTGATGGTCAAGGTGGACAACGCCCCGCAGGCGCGGCCCCAGTCGGGGTTGGATGTCGCGGACGTGGTCTACGAGGAGGTCGTCGAGGCCGGGGTGACCCGCTTCTTCGCCCTGTTCCACAGCGACGTCCCCGACGTCGCCGGCCCGGTCCGCTCGGCGCGCCCGGTCGACGTCCAGCTCATGTCCGGGTACGGGCGCAGCGGTTTCGCCTACTCCGGCGCACGGCCGGAGGTGCGCTCGCTGATGTCCGCCGCCCCGACGATCACCTTCACGGAAGGTGGCGCCGGGTTCTTCCGCGACAGCAGCCGCCGCGCGCCCCACAACCTCTACCTCGACCCGACCGCGACCCAGGCGGCCCTGATCGACCGCGACGCCGACCCGGTGCCCGACGCGGACTGGACCTTCGACGACGACGCCCCCGACGACGCCCTGTCGTGCCCCAGCGGGGACGACGCGATCGACGGCTGTGACGACCCGGGTGCCGCCATCGACATCCGGATGTCGGGCAGCTTCTCGACCCAGTGGGCCTACGACGAGGACGAGGGTGTCTACCGCCGCCAGCAGAACGGCGGGTCGTTCACCGTCACCGGCGAGGGCGTCATCGGGGCGGCCAACGTCGTGGTGCTCGACACCCGGCACTACCTCGGGGAGCCCAACTGCTACGGGGCCCGGTGCCCGGAGACCGACGTGGTCACCGACGCCGACGGCCGCCCGGCGCTGGTGCTGCGTGACGGGCGCCGCTACGAGGCGATGTGGCGCAAACCAGGGGACCGTGAGACGCTGCAGATCCTGACCCCGGACGGTGCGCCGTTCCCGCTGAAGCCGGGGGCGACCTGGTTGCACCTGCCCGACTCCCTGCCCGGGCTCGATCGCTGACGTCCGGCCGCCGGGGCCGCAGGTGGAGCCTCGCGCGGCGCGCAGTACCCTCGCAGGGGCCCCACCCTGTCCCAGCCTCCCGACCCGGCCTCCCCCGGAGCACGCCATGAGCGACACCGCCAACGTCCCCACCGACCGCACCGGCACCACCCGCGTCAAGCGGGGGCTGGCCGACATGCTGAAGGGTGGCGTCATCATGGACGTCATCGACGCGGAACAGGCCGTGATCGCCGAGGAAGCGGGTGCGGTCGCGGTCATGGCGCTCGAGCGCGTGCCGGCCGACATCCGTCGTGACGGGGGCGTGGCGCGGATGTCCGACCCGGACATGATCGACGGCATCGTCGAGGCCGTGTCGATCCCGGTGATGGCCAAGGCGCGCATCGGCCACTTCGTCGAGGCACAGGTCCTGCAGTCGCTCGGCGTGGACTACATCGACGAGTCCGAGGTCCTGACCCCGGCCGACGAGGCGCACCACATCGACAAGTGGGCGTTCGACGTGCCGTTCGTGTGCGGCGCGACCAACCTCGGCGAGGCGCTGCGTCGCCTGTCCGAGGGTGCGGCGATGATCCGCTCCAAGGGCGAGGCCGGCACCGGCAACGTCGTCGAGGCGACCCGGCACATGCGCTCGATCGCGGGGGAGATCCGGCGGCTGGCGACCATGGACGAGACCGAGCTCTACGCCGCGGCCAAGGAGCACCGGGCCCCGGTGGAGCTCGTCCGCGAGTGCGCGGAGACCGGCCGACTGCCCGTCGTGCTGTTCACCGCCGGTGGGATCGCGACCCCGGCGGACGCCGCGATGATGATGCAGCTCGGCGCGGACGGCGTCTTCGTCGGCTCCGGCATCTTCAAGTCCGGCAACCCGGAGCAGCGGGCGCGGGCCATCGTCGAGGCCACCACCCACTTCGAGGACCCCGCGGTCGTCGCGAAGGTCTCCCGCGGGCTCGGCGAGGCCATGGTCGGGATCAACATCCACGACCTGCCCGACGAGCAGAAGTACGCCGCCCGCGGCTGGTGAGCGCGTCCTTCCTCCCGAGCCGGGCGCCACGATCGGCGTCCGGCTGGATCCCGGGTGAGCGCCTCGCGAACCGGGTCGCGGTCCCCGAGCCGCGCCCGGACGCACCCCGGATCGGGGTGTTGGCGCTGCAGGGTGACGTGCTCGAGCACCTGCGGGCGCTGCGTCGTTGCGGGGCGGACGCGGTCGCGGTCCGCGACGCCGCGCAGCTCGCCGCGGTCGACGGGCTGATCCTGCCCGGCGGGGAGTCCACGACCATCGGCAAGCTGCTCGTGCGCTTCGGGCTGCTCGAGCCGCTGCAGCGCCGCATCGCCCAGCACCTGCCCGTGTTCGGCACCTGCGCCGGGATGATCCTGCTGTCCGACGAGCTCGATCAGGACACCCCGCAGCCGCTGGTGGGCGGACTGCACGTGCGGACCCGACGCAACGCCTTCGGGCGGCAGCTCGACTCGTTCGACACCCGCATCGAGGTGGCGGGCATCGACGGGGGACCGCTCGACGTCGCGTTCATCCGTGCGCCGCGGATCGAGGCCATCCTGGCCGAGGACGTGGAGGTCTGGGCGCGGGTGGAGGGCCACCCGGTGGTGGTCCGCCAGGGCCACCTGCTGGCCGCGGCTTTCCACCCCGAGGTGACCGGTGACGACCGCCTGCACGCCCGCTTCGTCGCGGAGGTCCGAGCCGGTCTCCAAGCGGGTGGGGCAGCCCCGGACGGGACGGCTACCGTCCGCCCACCCCTGCACACCGCCGGCCCGGAGCTGACGTGATCGACGAGAACCTGCTGCGCCGCGCGCCCAAGGTCCTGCTCCACGACCACCTCGACGGTGGCCTGCGACCGGCGACGGTGCTCGAACTCGCCGCCGAGGCCGGTCACGAGCTGCCGGCCGGCGACGAGCGCACCCTGGCGCGTTGGTTCGACCAGGGGCAGGGCGACGTGGACCTCCCGGGTTACCTCGAGGCCTTCGCCCACACGGTCGCGGTGATGCAGACCCCGGAGGCGATCAGCCGGGTCGCGCGCGAGTGCGCCGAGGACCTCGACGCGGACGGCGTGGTCTACGCCGAGGTCCGGTTCGCGCCGGAGCTGTCCACCGCGGGCGGCCTGTCCTGCGTCGAGGTGATCGAGGCCATCGCCGCCGGGTTCGCCGCCGGTCCCGACACCATCGTGCTGCGCCAGCTCGTCTGCGCGCTGCGCCACGAGGACCGCTGGGCGGAGGCGTTCGAGGCGGCGGCCGAGACCCGCCACCTCGGCGTCGTCGGGATCGACCTCGCCGGACCGGAGGCCGGGTTCCCCGCCGCACGTCACGCCCGCACCATCGAGCGGGCACGGGAGGCCGGGCTGCAGGTGACCCTTCACGCCGGCGAGGCCGACGGTCCCGACTCCATCGCCGACGCCCTCGACCAGGGGGCGCAACGCCTCGGTCACGGGCTGCGGATCATCGACGACATCGCCCCGGACGGCACACCCGGCCCGGTCGCGTCCCGGGTGCTGGCGGCCGGGATCCCGCTCGAGCTGTGCCCGACGTCCAACGTGCACACCGGCGCGGTCCGCGACCTCGGCGAGCACCCGATCGCACGGCTCGACGCGCTCGGGTTCGGAGTCACGCTGAACACCGACAACCGTCTGATGAGCGACGTCACGGCGACCAGCGAGGCCGCCGCCATGGTCGCCACCTTCGGGGTCGATCTCGACGATCTCGAGCGCTGGACGAGCACCGCGGTGGCGCAGGCATTCGTCGACGAGACCGAGCGGGCCGCGTTGCTCGAGCGGGTCCGTCGGGGCTACGCGGCGTTGCGTCCCTGACGGCTGCCACCGCTGCCCTCGACGGTAGGCTTGCCGACGGTCCCGGGACGGGGCCCATCCACGCATCGCCCGCACCGCGGAGGATCCCATGGCCGGCCACAGCAAGTGGGCCAACATCAAGCACCGCAAGGCGGCGCAGGACAAGAAGCGTGGCAAGCAGTTCGGCAAGCTCATCCGCGCCATCGAGTCCGCGGCCCGGGAGTCGGGGACCGGCGATCCGGAGATGAGCGCGCCGCTCGCCCTCGCGGTCCAGAAGGCCAAGGACGCCGACGTCCCCAAGGACAACATCGAGCGGGCGTGCAAGCGTGGGGCCGGCGAACTCGACGGGGCCGCTGCCTACGAGGCGGCCACCTACGAGGGCTACGCCCCGGGTGGGGTCGCCGTGCTGGTCGACGTGCTCACCGACAACCGCAACCGCACCGCCGCGGACGTGCGCAGCGCCTTCTCCAAGGCCGGCGGCAGCCTCGCGGAACCGGGCAGCGTCTCCTTCCTGTTCTCGCGGCGGGGGCAGGTGCTGATCGAGGCCGCCGGCGTGGACGAGGACGAGCTGATGATGGCCGGTCTCGATGCCGGGATGGAGGACCTCGAGTCCGACGGCGAGCGGTTCGTGGCCTGGTGCGAGGCGACCGACGTCGCCGATCTGCGCACCACGCTCGAGAGCGCCGGGTACCGGGTGGTGGAGTCGGGGTCGACGATGGTGCCGGCCTCCACGGTGCCGGTCGGTGACCCGGGCGACGCGAAGAAGGTGCTCAACCTGCTGGACGTGCTCGACGATCACGACGACGTCCAGGAGGTCTACGCCAACGTCGATCTCAGCGACGACGTCCTGGCCGTGCTCGACGCCTGATCGGTGGGTCGGGACGGACACACGGACGCCCGCCGGCTGGACGCGGCGGAGGACCAAGGTGCCGACCGTGCCCGTGCGATCCTGGACCTGTCCGGGGAGGGGATCGTCGAGGTCGACGCGGCCGGGGTCGTCCTGGCGGCCAACGCGGCGATGCGCCGGGCCTTGCACCTCGACGCCGACCCGGTCGGGCGGCGTCTGATCGAGCTCGTCACCGCGTCGAACGTGGCGATGATCGAGGCGGTGTTCTCGCGGCTGGCGGACCCGGGGTCGGGCATCGTGCGGTTGCCGGCCAGCGGGGTCCGCGACGGCGAGCAGCGGTGGTGGCAGGTCACCGCGGAGGGCCGCTACCGGGCCGGCGTGTTGACCGGCGCCACGCTGGTCGTGAGCGACGTCACGGAGCTCACGCGGCGGGGTCGGGAGCTCGAGACCGCGCGGGCGCAGCTCGAACAGGCGCACCGGCTCGCGCGGTTCGGCCACTGGCGGGCCACCCCCGGGCAGCAGCTCGAGTGGTCGCCCATGATCTACGAGATCTTCGGGATCGACCCGGACGTGGCGCCCTCGTACGAGCGGTTCCTGTCGGCGGTGCACCCCGAGGACCGATCCCGCATCCGCGCGGCGGCGGAGCGCGCCCTGGCCGGCGAGGGGGACTTCGACGAGGTCCACCGGGTCATGCGACCCGACGGCACCGAGGTGGTCGTGCGCGAGCGGGCCCAGGCCGTCCCCGGCGACGACGGGCAGCCCGACGGCCTGGTCGGCACGGTCCAGGACGTGACCGACGAGCACCGGGCGGCGCAGCAGCTCGTCGAGAGCCGCGAGCTGCTCGACCGGGTGCTGGAGGCCACCCAGGACGGGTGGTGGGAGGCGGATCTGGTGCGGGGCGCCGCGACGCACTCGGCGCACTGGTGGGCCCTGCACGGCTACGAGCCGGGGGAGCTGCCCGAGACCCCCACGACCTGGCGTGCGGTCACCGATCCGGCCGACCTGCCCCGGGTCGACGAGCAACTCGCGCAGGCCCAGCGCGACCGTCGGGGACGCTTCGACCTGCGTGCGATGGCCGTCCGGCGCGACGGCACGTCCTTCCCCGTGCGGATCCGCGGTCGCGTCGCCTACGACGAGCACGGTGCCACGGTCCGCATCAGCGGGACGACCACCGACCTGAGCGCGCTCGTGCGGGCCGAGACGCTCAAGGACGAGTTCCTGGCCACCGTGAGCCACGAGCTGCGCACGCCGCTGACCTCGATCGGCGGGGCCATCGAGCTGCTGGACCGCATCCACGGCGACCCGGCCGATGCGCAGGGCCGCCAGCTGCTCGACATGGCCGCGCGCAACGTGCGGCGGCTGCGACGGCTGATCGACGATCTGCTCGACATCGACCAGCTCGCCGCCGGTGAGGTCGAACTCGAGCTCCAGGTCGAGTCGGCGGCATCGCTCGTGCACCGCGCCGTGACGGCCCACGAGGGCTTCGCGGCCTCCCACGACGTCCGGCTCGAGCTCCGCCCGATCGACGAAGGGCTCACGATCAGGGTCGACCGCCACCGCATGGAGCAGGTCCTCGCGAACTACCTGTCGAACGCCACCCGGTTCGCCCCGGCGGGCAGCACGGTCGAGGTGTCGGCCGTCGCCCTCGACGAGGACCGGGTGGAGCTCGCGGTCACCGACCGCGGCCCCGGGGTGCCCGAGGAGTTCCGCGAGCGGGCGTTCTCCCGTTTCGCGCAGGCGGCGCCCACCGATCGCCGTAGCCGCGGGGGAACGGGGCTCGGCCTCGCCATCAGCCGGGAGATCGTCGAGCGGCACGGCGGGTCCGTCGGCTACGAGTCACGGCCGGGTCACACGCGGTTCTGGGTCCGGCTCCCCGTCGCCTGACGCTGCTAGCGTGCCACGAACGCACGTTCGCCTGCGTGCGTGTCCGACACCGGACCCCGCCGCAGCGCGCGTCCCACCGCCCCAGCCCTCCAGCTCTCCACCCCTCCACCCCTCCAGCAAGGAGTTCCGGTTGGCCGCCGCCCGACCGTCCGCCACGACCCCGGCCCGGCGCGGCCTGCGGGTCCTGGGCGTCGACCCGGGACTGACCCGCTGCGGCATCGGCGTGGTGGAGGGCTCCGCGTCGTCGCCGTCGTTGGTCGATCACGGCGTGATCCGCACCGGCACGGACCTCGCCCTCGAGCAGCGCCTGCTGCAGGTCCACGACGCGATCGTGGCCGCGATCGAGCGGCACCGACCCGATGCGGTCGCGGTGGAACGGGTGCTGTTCTCCGCGAACGTACGGACCGCGATGGCGACGGGTCAGGCGGCGGGGGTCGCGTTGGTGGCGGCGGCGCGCGCCGGCATCCCCGTGACGCCCTACAGCCCCAACCAGGTCAAGCAGACGGTCGCCGGCTCCGGTTCGGCGGACAAGCAGGCCGTGGGTCGCCTCGTGGCGGCCCAGCTGCGCCTCGACGCGCCCCCGAGGCCGGCCGACGTCGCCGACGCGCTGGCGGTGGCGCTCACCCACCTCGCCTTCAGCCGGCTCGAGCAGGCGACGGGCACCAGTGGGGCCGCCGCCGCGCTGCGGGCCGCGCAGCACGACGCCGGCCGTCGCACCCGCGGCGGCTGGGAGGCGCATCTGGCCGCGCGTGGGCTGCTCCCGGAGCCGCGCCGATGATCGGCCACCTGCGCGGCACCGTCGCGGGCCGCACGACGAGCAGCGTCGTGGTCGACGTGCACGGGGTCGGCTACCTCGTCCACGTCCCGCCGAGCGAGACCATCCCGGCGCAGGGTCAGCCGGTGGAGCTCGCCACCTCGCTGCAGGTGCGCGAGGACTCGATGACGCTGTACGGCTTCGCGGAACGGTCCTCGCTGGCGCTGTTCGAGCTGCTCATCAGCTCCTCGGGCGTCGGGCCGAAGCTGGCGCTCGCGGCGCTCGGGACCCACCGTGCGGACACCCTGCGCCGGGCCATCGCGGGGGAGGACGTGGCCACGCTCACCCAGGTCCCGGGGATCGGCAAGAAGGTCGCCGAACGGTTGGTGCTGGAGCTGAAGGACAAGGTCGGGGTCATCCCCGCGCTGGCCGGCGACGACCCGTCACCCGGCGCGGCGGCGTCGCTCGACGCGCTGGCGGACACCCGCGAGGCGCTGCAGGCGCTCGGCTACACCGCCGGGGAGATCGCCGGGGCCCTGCACGCGTCGGGGGACCCGGCGGAGCTCGCCGAACTCGACACCGCCGAGGTGGTGCGTCGTGCGCTGCGCCAGCTCGCCGGCGGCGTGCAGGATCGGACCCGCGCGTGAGTGCGGCCGACGAGGACGCGCACCTGCTCGACTCGGACGAGCAGCTCGGCGAGGCCGGCGTGGATGCGAGCCTGCGCCCCACCCGGCTCGAGGAGTTCGTCGGGCAGGACCGGGTCCGCCGCCAGCTCGAACTGGTCCTGGCTGCGGCCCGCCAACGTGGTCAGGCCGCCGACCACGTGCTGCTGTCCGGGCCGCCGGGCCTCGGCAAGACCACGCTCGCCGCCATCGTCGCCGCGGAGGTCGGGGCCGCGTTCCGGGCGACCTCCGGGCCGGCCATCGAGCGTCCCGGTGATCTCGCGGCGATCCTCACCGGGCTCGAGCCCGGGGACGTGCTCTTCGTCGACGAGGTGCACCGGCTCCCACGGACCGTCGAGGAGGTCCTCTACCCGGCGATGGAGGACTACCAGCTCGACATCGTGGTCGGGAAGGGGCCCGGGGCGCGCTCGATCCGCCTGGACCTGCCGCGTTTCACCCTGGTCGGCGCGACCACCCGCACCGGGCTGATCGCGGCACCCCTACGGGACCGGTTCGGGTTCTCCGCGCAGCTCGAGCACTACGAGACGGTCCACCTCGAGGCCATCATCCGCCGCTCGGCGTCCCTGCTCGGGGTCGACATCGACGCCGAAGGCGCCACGGAGATCGCTTCACGTTCGCGGGGCACGCCGCGCATCGCGAACCGGCTGCTGCGACGGGTCCGAGACCTCGCCGAGGTCGAGGGGGACGGCCGGATCGGGGTGGACATCGCCCGCGAGGCGCTGGCGGTGTTCGATGTCGACGACCTCGGCCTCGACCGGCTCGATCGCCGGGTGCTGGAGGCGCTGATCGACCGCTTCGACGGCGGCCCGGTCGGGCTCGGCACGCTGGCGACGACCGTGTCGGAGGAACCGGACACCGTCGAGGACGCCGTCGAGCCGTTCCTGCTGCGCTGCGGCCTCATCCAACGCACGCCCCGCGGCCGGGTCGCGACCGCGGGTGCCTACCGCCACCTCGGCCGCACGGTGCCGCCCCCGGGCCGGACCGATCACGCCTCGCTGTTCGACACCGCGGACCCGGACACGCCGCATCCCGGAGCCGACTGACCGCTCAGCGGTCGGGGCCACCTGGACGGCCCGCGTGCTCGGGCCGGTTGCCGTTGGAACCGGGACCGCGCTCAGCCTGCGCGGGACCGCTCGACGCGTCCGGTCCATCGTCGTCCCCGCGCGCCGCACGTCGCTGCTCGTTGGCCCCACGCGCCGCCTCGGACACCGCGGCGCCGTTGCCCCGCTTGCCGTCGGTCCGGTCACGCGCGTTCTCGGACACCTTCTGCCCGAAGTCCTCGTCACCAGGGACGGCCTCGCCGTTGGTCAGCGCGTCGTGGACGGCCCTCGCGGTCGCCGAGCGTCCGTCCGCATCGTCACCGACGTCCCCATCCTCGATCCCGGGCTCGCCGTCGTCGCCGGCATCCTCGTCGCCGTCGTCGCTGTCCCCGTCGTCCGGATCGACCTCGACGTCCGCGTCGTCGTCATCGCCCGGGACGGGCAGAGCATCGTCGCCGTCGTCGCCGGCATCCTCGTCGCCGTCGTCCTGCACCTGGTCGTCCGGGACGTCCTCGTCCCCCTGCTCGTCCTCGTCGTCCTCGACCTCGGTCTCCGCCTCGCTCGCCGGCACGAAGGTCACGCTGTCGTCCGCCGCGACGGCGACACCCGCGACGACCAACGACCCGGCCGCGACCCCGGCGAGGACCTTGCCGGCGAACAGCGACTTGAGGTGGAAGAGGAAGGACATGGGGGCTCCGAACGGGTCGGTCATGGCGGTGCGAGGTGTCACGGGTACAGCGTCGTGGTCGCGTACGAGGTGACGTCGGAGCGCGCGACCGTGCGCCCATCGCTCATAGTGGTCGAAGTATCACGCACGGTGACCCACGGTCGCGCGGGCCGTCCTCCCGCGGAGCCTCCCGCCACGCGGGGTAGCGTGCTCGGACCGTCCGGCGCCGAAGAGGATCGCTGTGGAGCTCGAGCTCGGGGTCGACCCCCTGGTGCTCGGCGTCGCCGTGTTGCTGCTCGGCGCGGTGCTCACCGCCGCGATCGCGTCGTCGCCGGGAAGTCGGCTGCGTGTCCCGGGCGCGCTGCTGTTCCTGGGGATCGGGATGCTGGCCGGCGACGAGGGACTGGCGCTGTTCTCCGTCGACGACGCCACCCTGGTCCGGGACCTGGGCGTGGTCGCCCTGCTGCTGATCCTGTTCGAAGGTGGCCTCACCACCAAGCCGACCGACCTGCGGCTGGCCGCGATCCCCGGCATGTTGCTGGCCACGGTCGGGGTCCTCATCACCGCCGCCATCACCGGGTTCGGGGTGTGGCTGGTGCTCGGCGTCGACCCCATGACCGCGGCGCTGCTCGGTGCGGTCGTGGCCTCCACGGACGCCGCCGCGGTGTTCTCCATGATGCGCACGACACCGCTGCCCCGGAAGGTCTCCGCGCTGCTGCGCATCGAATCCGGGGCGAACGACCCGATCGCGGTGATGCTGACCGCGGGGCTGCTGGCGACCATCGGTGGTGCGACGGTCGGACCGGGGGACTGGGCGTTGTTCGCCGTCACCCAGTTGCTCGGCGGGGTGGCGGTCGGCGCCGCGATCGGGGTCGCGGGCGCCGCGTTGCTGCGTCGCATCAACCTCGGCGTGGAGGGGCTCTACCCCATCCTGGCGCTGGCGATCGGCGGGGTGGGCTACGGCGTGGCGGCCACCGTCGGGGCCTCCGGGTTCGTGGCGGTCTACCTCGTCGGGCTCGTGGTCGGCGCGGGCGTGCCCCGCCACCGCCGCAGCGTGCTCGGGTTCCACGAGGCGATGGCCAACGCCGCGGAGGTCGGCCTGTTCCTGATGCTCGGGCTGCTCGTCTTCCCGTCGCGCCTGCCGGCGGTGGCGCTGCCCGCCCTCGCCGTCGCCGCGGTGCTGATCTTCATCGCCCGTCCCGCCGCCGTCGCGCTGTGTTCGCTCGGCAGCGGGCTGCCGTGGCGCTCCCAGGCGGTGGTCAGCTGGGCGGGGCTGCGCGGTGCGGTCCCCATCGTGCTGGCGACGTTCCCGTTCACCGCCGGGGTCGCGGACGGTGCGCTGATCTTCGACGTGGTGTTCTTCGTCGTGCTGGTGTCGGTGCTCGTCCAGGGCACGACCCTGCAGCCGCTGGTGCGCTGGCTCGGCGTGCAGGTCGCCCGACCCGCCTGGTCGCCCGTGGCGGAGGCGCTGCCGCTCGACGGGCTGGACGTCGACCTCGTCGAGGTGATGGTGGGCGACGACCTCGCCATCGCCGGCAAGGCGCTCAAGGATCTCCCGCCGCCCGCCCGGGCGTTGGTGGCCGCGGTCGTGCGTCAGGGGCGGGTGCTGATCCCACGTGGGGACACCGTCCTGTTCGCCGGGGACGTGCTGCTGCTCACCGTGCAGCGCGAACAGGACGCGGTCGGGCGCCTGACCGCCTGGGCGCGCGGCGAGGAGGATCCGGGGCGCGGGGGCTCGCCCGCCGGCGGGTAGAGTCCCGGGCTGGCACGCCGCCGCGTGCGCTGCGCACCCGGTGCACCTTCACGACCGGTGCGCGGCTCCTACCCTTCCTCCCCGCCACGGCGGCGCGAGACCCCGGGCACCGACCGGGACCGGACCAGGGGCCGTGGCTGCACGCGTGGACGCCGCTCGGCGGCCCCACGCCCCGTGCCGCGGCGCCGGGGAACCGGACCGCGACCGACCGACGACGACCGACCGCACAAGGATCTGACGTGGAAGAACTCGGTGGGCTCCTCCTACCGCTCGTGTTCCTGGCCGTGCTGTACCTGCTGTTGATCCGTCCGCAGCAGAAGCGCCGCAAGGAGCAGGAGTCCATGGTCCGGCGGGTCGCGGTGGGCGACGACATCGTCACCATCTCCGGACTCCACGGCCGGGTCATCGCGCTCGACGACACGACCATGGACCTCACCGTGGACGCCCAGGGCGAGAACGTGCTGCGCTTCGAGCGTGGTTCGCTGGCACGCATCGTGTCCGAGCCCGACGAGGTGGACGACGTCGAGGACACCGACACCGACACCGACACCGACGAGGACGAGGCATGAGCACCGGCACGGGGGACCGGCCCGATCCGATCGACGATGCGGAGGCCGTGGACGCCGCGGAGGCGGTCGCGGCACCGACCGACGTGCCGCCGTCCGCCGACGAGGCGCTCTCGGCCATGACCGACCCGGCCAGCGCCATCCACGGCTCCGCCGAGGCGGCCCTGGTCCGCGGCATCGACGCCGCCGACGCCGTGGCCGAGGCCGAGGCGGTCGCGTTGGATGCGGAGTCGCGGACCGGCCGGGTCGATGTGTTGACTCAGCTCCAGCAGGACGAGGTCGTCAGCGCCTTCATCAAGCTCTCGGACCAGTTTCTCGGCTCGCTCGGGTTCACCGAACACGGGTTCCGCCACGCCAACCTGGTGGGTCGCATCGCCCACAACGTGCTGCACCACCTCGGCGCAGACGAGGAGCTGTCGCGGCTGGCCGCCGTCGCCGGCTACCTGCACGACGTCGGCAACGTCGTCACGCGCGCCAACCACGGCTTGTCCGGTGCGTGGATCGCCTACGACGCCCTGCGCCGCCTGGAGGTCGACCCGTACCGGATCGGGCTGGTGCTCTCCGCCATCGGCAACCACGAGGAGCAGTACGGCTCCGCGATCGGCCCGGTCGGGGCTGCGGTGATCCTGGCGGACAAGTCCGACGTGCACCGCAGCCGGGTGCGTAAGGGTGCGGACACCACCACCGACATCCACGACCGCGTCAACGACGCGGTCACCCACTCGTTCCTGCGGGTCGACGCCGAGGCGGCGACGATCACCCTCGAGCTCGAGCTCGACACCGACCGCTCGACGGTCATCGAGTACTTCGAGATCTTCCTGGACCGCATGGTGATGTGCCGTCGTGCCGCCCGGACGCTGGGCTGCGAGTTCCGCATCACCGCCAACGGCGTCCCCCTCGGCTGAGCGCCGTGGGGTCCGACGCGTCAGGACCTGTTCGTGGACAAGAAGCCGCTCGCCGTCACCTTGTCGCTGACGTTGCTCGTCGCGCTTGCGGCCGGCGTGTACCTCGGGCTCGGTGCGCGGCCGAACCTCGGGCTCGACCTGCAGGGGGGCATCAGCGGGATCTACATCCCGCAGTTGCCCGAGGGCGAGGAGGAGCCGGACGACTTCGAGGAGATCATCGACGAGACCATCGAGGTGATCCGGGCCCGGATCGACTCGTTGGGGGTCGCCGAGCCCAACATCTCGCGCTCGGGGACCGACGTCGAGGTGCAGCTGCCCGGCGCGACCGACGCCGACCGCCTGCGTGAGCTGATCGGCCGCACGGCCCAGTTGACGTTCCACCGCGTGGTGGACGTCATCGACCCCTCCGACCCGGACTACGAGGAGCTCGGGCCCGACTGCACCGCGCCGGTGGACGAACGCGAGCCGTTCGATCCCGACGAGGGTGGCGTCATCTGCGGCACGGCGGACCAGGAGGTCGACCCGCAGGCAGAGGCCCCGCCGGTCGCCAAGTACGAGGTCCAGCCCGCGGAGATCACCGGCGACCGCATCGACGACGCCTTCCCCTCGATCGGGCAGGGCACCCAGAACTTCGAGGTCGGGCTGCGGTTCGACTCGACGGGTGGTCAGCAGTTCGCGAACATCACCGCGGACCTCGCCTGCGAGCGCGACGCGGGTCGGATCGCGCTGTTCGCGATCGTGCTGGACGACGTGGTGGAGTCCGCGCCGACCGTCAACCCGACGGTGCTCTGTGGGCAGGGCATCACCGGCAACCAGGCGACCATCACGGTCGGTCAGGGGCTCACCCCCCAGGAGCAGGAGCAGGAGGCCCGCGACCTCGCGCTCGTGCTGCGCACCGGTGCGCTGCCCATCACCCTGGAGGAGGCGACCTTCGAGACCGTCTCGGCGACGCTCGGGCAGGACTCGTTGCAGGCCGGGCTGCTGGCCGGGCTCATCGGGCTCCTCGGCGTCGCGATCTACCTGACCTGGTTCTACCGCTGGCTCGGGCTCGTCGCGATGGCGGGCCTGGCCATCTTCGGCGTGTGGACCGTCGCGATCATCTCCCTGCTCGGGGAGGTCGGGTTCGCGCTCACCCTGGCCGGGGTGGCAGGGCTCATCGTGGCGATCGGGATCACGGCGGACTCGTCGATCATCTATTTCGAACGCGTCCGCGACGAGGTCAACCTCGGCAAGACCGTGCGGACCGCGGCCCAGCGCGCGTTCGGGAGCGCCTTCCAGACCAACCTCGCCGGGAACACCGTCACGCTGGCTGCCGCCGCGATCCTGTACTTCCTCGCGGTCGGTCCGGTGCGGGGCTTCGCGCTCATGCTCGGACTGGCGACGCTGCTCGACCTGATCATCCTGTGGGCGTTCACCCGCCCGATGGTGGGGCTCATGTCCACCACGAAGCTGATGACCCGCAAGAGCGTGCGCGCGGTCGATACCGCACCCGCCCGCCGCGTCCGGACGAAGGTGGCCCGATGAGGACCCCGAACTTCGACTTCATCGGACGCTCACGGCTGTGGGTCGCGGTGTCCGGCGCGCTGGTCGGGATCAGCCTGCTGTCGATCTTCGTCGGCGGGCTCGACCTGTCGATCGAGTTCGTCGGCGGGTCGTCCTACCGGCTCGAGGGCGTCGCGCCGGGCACGGAGTCGGCCGACCTGCGGGAAGCTGCCGAGGAGGCCGGCGGCGCGGACGTGACCGCGCAGCTGCAGACCGACGGCGACGTCACGGTCGGCGCGATCGTGCGCATGGAATCGATCGAGCCCGGCAGCGAGACCTCGCTCGCGGTCCGCTCCGCGTTGCAGGAGGCCTCCGGCGCCGACGAGGTCCTGGAGTCCTTCATCGGGCCGACCTGGGGCGAGCGGATCACCCGGCAGGCGGTGCAGGCCCTGCTGGTGTTCCTGGTCGTGGTCGTGATCTACATCTCGTTCCGGCTCGAGTTCAAGATGGCCATCGCGGCCGTGCTGGCGCTGTTCCACGACCTGATCATCACCATCGGGATCTACGCGCTGGTCGGCTTCCCGGTGTCCCCGGCGACGGTGATCGCCCTGTTGACCATCCTCGGGTACTCGCTGTACGACACGGTGGTCGTGTTCGACCGGGTCAAGGAGAACGCCGCGACCTTGGGCGATCCCGGACGCCGGCACTTCCAGGAGATCACCAACGGCGCGATGAACGAGGTCGTCTACCGCTCGATCAACACCTCGGTGACCTCGCTGGTGCCGGTCGGTGCGCTGCTGCTGCTGGGCGGCCAGGTGCTGGGCGCGGACACGCTGCAGGACCTCGCGCTGGCGTTGTTCATCGGCATGGCGGTCGGCATCTACTCCTCGCTGTTCGTCGCGGGGCCGTTCTTCGCCTTCCTCAAGCGCCAGGAGCCCGAGGAACAGAAGCGGCTGGCCAAGGCCGGCGCCGGCAGCCGGGATGCGCGGTTGGACGGCGACGAGATCTCCGGCGAGCTCGAGGGTGGGGCGCCCGACGAGGTCGCACCGGATGCCGATGAACCTGCACCGAGCGCCGCCCGCGCCGCCCCACGCGGGTCCACCCAACGGGGGTCGACGACGACCCCTGCGGCCGGGTCCCCGGAGGCACGCAAGCCCATCACCACGGAGTACGTCCGCGGTGAGGGCAAGCGCAAGAAGCGGCGCAAGCGATGAGCGCGACCGGCCCGTCCCCCTCGATCGATGCCGAGCGGCTGCGTGCGTTCGTCCGTGACGTGCCCGATTTCCCGGAGCCGGGGATCGTGTTCAAGGACATCACGCCGCTGCTGTCGGACGCGGACGCCTTCCGCACGATGATCGACGCGTTCGTGGTGGCCTTCGGGCGCGGTGGGGTCGATGCGGTCGTCGGCATCGAGTCGCGCGGGTTCATCCTGGCGGCGCCCGTCGCCGACCGCCTCGGCGCGTCGTTCGTGCCGGCGCGCAAGGCCGGCAAGCTGCCGGGCCCGACCCGCTCGGTCAGCTACGCGCTGGAGTACGGCGAGGCGACCCTGGAGTTGCACGAGGACGCGATCGGCGCGGGGCAGCGGGTCCTCGTGCTCGACGACGTGCTCGCGACCGGCGGCACCGCGGCGGCGGTCGGGGAACTCGTCACCGGTCTCGGCGGCTCGGTGGTGGGCTTCGGCTTCCTGATCGAGCTCGACTTCCTCGACGGTGCCTCCAAGCTCGGTGACCACGAGCGGCTGTCGCTGCTGCACTACTGACCAGCCCCCGGGGCACGGTCGGACCCGCCCGGGCACGGTCGGACGCGTCCGTCGCGGCCACCTCGGCATCGGGGACGTGGGGGGTACGCTGCCCGGACCAGGGTCGGGTCCGATCGGTGCCCGCCCCGCACCGGTCCCGCCCGCACCGCGGGGCCCGCACGAGCCCCACGGCAGCGACCCGACCGAGGTGGACCTCCACTGGCGAGCGACACGACCGGCACGACCGGCACGGAGCGTGCCCGGGACACGGTCCCGGGTCTCCCACCGCCGCGCCCGTCGGGTGTGCGGGGCGTGCTGGCTCGACTGCCGCTCGTGCAGCGCGAGACCGTCCCGACCGAGGTGGAGGCCCTCGCCGCGGCGATCCGCGCCTCCTCGAAGGCGGACCTGCGCGAGGTGCTGCGCGCCTACCGCTACGCCGAGGCCATGCACGAGGGCCAGCGACGCAAGTCCGGTGAGGCCTACATCACCCACCCGGTGGCGGTGGCCACGGAGCTCGCGACCCTGGGGCTCGGGACGGCGACGCTGATCGCGGCGTTGCTGCACGACACGGTCGAGGACACCCCCGCCACCCTGGACGACGTCCGTGAGGGCTTCGGCGACGAGGTCGTCCACCTCGTCGACGGGGTCACCAAGCTCGATCGCCTGCAGGTCGAGTCCAAACAGCAGCAGCAGGCGGAGACGCTGCGCAAGATGATCGTGGCGATGGCCAAGGACATCCGGGTCCTGGTCATCAAGCTCGCGGACCGGCTCCACAACATGGAGACGATCGCGTTCATGCCGCGCGAGAAGCAGAAGCGCATCGCGCAGGAGACGCTCGACATCTACGCGCCACTGGCGCACCGCCTCGGGATGCAGCACTTCAAGCTGCGCCTCGAGGACCTGGGCTTCCAGACGCTGCACCCCAAGCGCTACGACGAGATCGTGGCGATGGTGGAGGAGCGCAACCCGGAGCGTGCGTCCTACATCGAGGACGTGATCGCCGCGATCCAGGAACAGCTCAAGGAGCTGAAGATCCGCGGTGAGGTCACCGGGCGCCCGAAGCACTACTACTCGATCTACGAGAAGATGGTCCTGCGCGGCAAGGAGTTCGACGAGATCCACGACCTGGTCGGCGTCCGGGTCATCGTCACGACCGTCCGGGACTGCTACGCGTTCCTCGGGCAGCTGCACGCGACGTTCCGACCGGTCCCGGGCCGGTTCAAGGACTACATCGCGATGCCCAAGGTCAACCTCTACCAGTCGCTGCACACCTCGGTGATCGGGCCGAAGGGCCGGCCGCTCGAGGTGCAGATCCGGACCCGCGCGATGCACCAGACCGCGGAGTTCGGGGTCGCGGCGCACTGGAAGTACAAGGACCAGGCGCGCGCGGGTGACGACGACCAGGCCGAGGAACTGCCCTGGATCGACCAGCTGCTCGAGTGGCAGGAGGACGTCGAGGAGCCGGGGGACTACCTCGAGTCGCTGAAGATCGACCTCTACCAGGACGAGGTGTTCGTCTTCACCCCCAAGGGTGACGTGATGGGTCTGCCGGCCGGGGCGACCCCGATCGACTTCGCCTACGCCGTGCACACCGATGTCGGCCACCGCTGTATCGGGGCCCGGGTCAACGGCCGGCTCGTCCCGTTGGACCACGTCCTGCTCAACGGCGACAAGGTCGAGGTGCTGACCTCCAAGGCCGAGGACGCCGGGCCCTCGCGCGACTGGCTGCAGCTGGCGGCGTCCCAGCGGGCGCGTTCGAAGATCCGGGCCTACTTCAACCGCGAACGGCGCGAGGACGCGATCGGCCGGGGTCGGGACGCGATCTCCCGGGCGCTCAAGCGCAAGGGCGTCGGCTACAGCCGGGTGATGGCGTCCGGTGGGTTGGCCGACGTCGCCCACGTGCTGAACTACAAGGGGACCGACGCGCTGTTCCGGGCCGTGGGGGAGGGGCACGTCGCCGCCGCCACCGTCGCGCAGCACGTGCTCAACGACCTCACGGAGGTCGAGGACGACGTCGCTGAGGAGGAGACGCGTCCGGAGGACATCACCCACGCGCCGATCAGGATCGGCGAGGGCCGCGGCGGTGAGGACGTCGAGGTCGAGGGTGACTCGGGGATGCTGGTCAAGCTCGCCCGGTGCTGCACCCCGGTGCCGGGCGACGACATCATCGGGTTCGTCACCCGCGGACGTGGGGTGTCGGTGCACCGCGCCGACTGTTCGAACGTCGGTGATCTGGAGCGGGACCCGGAGCGGTTCATCCCCGTCGACTGGTCGGGACAGTCGACCTCGGCGTTCCTGGTGCAGATCCAGATCGAGGCGCTGGACCGCAAGCACCTGCTGCGCGACATCACCGCGGTGCTCGGGGACCTGCACATCAACATCACCTCGGCGCAGGTCGGCACGCGCAAGGACCGGGTCGCGCAGCTGAAGTTCACCTTCGAGCTGGGCGATCCCTCGCACCTCGACTACGCGCTGCGCTCGATCCGTCGGGTCGAGGGCGTCTACGACGCGTACCGGGTCGTGCCCCAGGCCGCCGTCAGACGCTGAGCGGCGCAGGTTCCACACGGGAGCCCACGCGGAGCCCGTGCGGGTGCTACCCGGGTCCGTCTCGGGGCGGTGGGGACCAGGTCCGGGGCACGCTCGTGACCTGCAGGCCGCTGCGGGGGTGGGTCCAGCGTCGGCGACCGCCGCCGAGTGGTTCGGCCGTCCACCCCTCGCGGGCGACCGCACGGTTCGTCGACGCGCACAGGGGGCCGACGTTGTCGACGTCCGTCGGACCGTCCGGTCGGATCGGACCGCCCGGTCGGATCGGACCGCCCGGCTGCGCTGGATCGCCCGGCTGTTTCGGATCGCAAGGGGTCCAGGGGATCGCGTGGTCCCGGTCCGCGCCGAGGGCGGGGCGGTCGCACAGCGGGCCCGTGCAGGTGTCGTGCACCGCGAACAGCGCGTCGCCCAGCCAGCCCGGCGGGACACGTGTCGCGCGACCGACGCCGAGCGCCTGGCCCTGCTCGTCGACGACGACGCCGCGGACCGCGCCCCCGTTGGCCTCGACCAGTCGCCGCGTCGTTCCCGCGTCCAGGCGCAACCGGCCGCCGAGCAGCCGCGTCAGTGCGTCCGCCGGGGTGTCGTCCAGACCGAGCAGGGTCCGCAGGTCGATCCGCACGATCAGTTGCAGCGGTGGTGGCGGTGGCGGGCTCGGCGGGGATGGGCCGTCCGGGTCGGTGGATGCGCCCGCTGGAGCACCGGGCGGGGCGGGGCCGGTCGTGGCTCCGTCGGGCGGGGTGGCCTCACCGGGAGCACCGACCGGTGCGGCGTGGTCGGGTACGGCGTGGTCGGGTGCGGCGTGGTCGGGTGACGGGCCGTCGGGTGCCGTGATGCCGGGTCGGCTGCCGCCCGGGTGGGGGCGGTCACCGTCGTCGACGGTCGGTGCCAGGCCGCTGCCGGTGGCGAGACGCGCGACGAGGTTCTGCGCGCGGGCGCCGCCGGCACCTCCGGGGCCGTCGAGCTGATCGGCGCGCGGGGCGGTGGCGGCATCGAGCAGCGCCAGACCCGTGGCGTCCAACTCACCGCTGACCCGGCCACCGGTCCCGTCCAGCCGAGGCTGGAGCGCGAGGAAGGGCGCGACCGGTGGCTCGAGGGCCACGTCGTCGATGACGGCCTCGTCCGCAGCTGCGCTCTGGTCCGAGGCCGTCCAGCGCTCGATCGCGCGGCGCACCTGCCCGACGATCGCATCCGGGTCCGCGCCCTGCAGCGCCGGTGCGGTGGCCGCGATCAGGGCATCCACCTGCGCGTCGAGCCCGCGCGGGGTGCCACGCAGGGCGAGGCTCAGGGCACGCAGCTGAGAGAAGGTCACCTGCCCGGCCTCCGCCGCGGCGAGCAGGGCGGGGAAGCGCGTGAGGAGCCGTGCGGTCCGCAGCAGGAACCGGCGGTCCATCCGCGTGTGGGCGGCGACGATGCCGATCCAGTGCTCGATGGTGACCCCGGTGACGGTCCGGACGTCGTCGTGGTTCAGGTGGGCGGCCAGCCCGATCAGCGCCCGCACGGACGCGGCGTCGGCGTGGCGTAGGTCCGCCAGCACGGCGGCGAGCTCCGGGAGCTCCTCGAGGATCGGCAGGCCCAGGGGCACGTCGGTTACCGACGGTGCGGCGTCGACGGTCGTGGTGCCGGCGGTGGCCGCGCGGGCGTTCGCGGGGCCGGTGGTCGCCGCGCTCCCGGTCGCGGCGCTCCCGGTCGCGGCGCCGGTGGTCGCGGCGTAGGTCGGGCGCGCCTCCCGAGCGACCGTGTCGCGCCGCTTCGCGCACCGGGGTCGATCGGGCCGCCCACGGGGCGACCACGGATGCACGATCGGCATCGCGGGGGCGGCAGCGGGGGAGGAGGGCATGGGGACACCCAACCAGCAGGGTGTGACACCCAGCCGGTCGCGTCCGACGGCCTGTGGACGACGACCGGGACCGGCCGTCAGGCGCGTCCGCCGGGCAGGAGCTCGCGACGGTCGCCGGACGCCCGGCACCACGCACACCTCCCACCCCGGACCGGTCGTCGGACGGCCGCGGCCGAGCGCTAGCCTCCTGCCTCGGCACGCGCGTGGCGATCCCGCACGGCGTGTCCCCGCGCGCAGCAGCGCCCCGCCACCCCCGATCGCTGGAGTCCGCCCGTGTCCGACGCCTTCGTGCTGGGCTCGCCCCTGGGGCGGTGGCAGACGAACTGCTACGCCGTCGGGGACCGCACCACCGGCCGGGCCGTGCTCGTCGATCCGGGGGAGACCGCGGAGACCCAGGCCCGGGAGATGCTCGACATCGTCGAGGCATCCTGCGAGGCCATCCTGCTCACCCACGGCCACCTCGACCACCTGTGGGCCGTCCCGCAGCTCGCTCGGGCGCTCGACGTGCCCGTGCTGCTGCACGCGGACGACCGGTGGCTGTGGGACGACCCGGCGGCCGCGTTCGGTGCCCCGCCCGAGCTGCTCGAGGAGCAGTTCGGCCTCACGTGGGACCCGCCGACCGAGCACCTGCGCACCGTGACCCACGACGAGCGGCTGCACCTGGCCGGCATCACCTTCGACGTGCACCACAACCCCGGCCACACCCCGGGACACGTCACCTACCTCGGCCGGGAGCTGCTCGGGGCGTCGGTCACGTTCCCGCTCGGGGAGGCCACCGAGGCGAGCCAGGACGTGCTGTTCTCCGGGGACCTGGTCTTCGCCGGGTCGATCGGGCGCACCGACTTCCCGCGGGGGTCGGTCGAGGACATGTTCGCGTCGCTGGTCGCGACCGTGCTACCGCTCGAGGACGACACGCTGATCCTGTCCGGGCACGGGCCCGACACCCACGTCGGCGTGGAGCGGGAGTCCAACCCGTTCCTGCGCCAGGCCATGGACGCGCACGGCCATCCCTAGGCCGTCGGCCGCGATCGGGGACGAGCCACCTCGCTCCACGCCGTGACGGCCACCCTCGACCGATCCACCCGCCGACCGGCGCACGCCGCCGACGCCACGCACCGTGCACGCACCCCGTGCCGCGCTGACCCGACGAGGTCCCCGATGGCAAGCATCGACGCCAACCCACCCTCCGGTACCCGCGACTTCCTCCCCGAGGAGGTCGCCCGTCGCGAGCACGCCTTCGCCACCATCCGTGCGAGCTTCGCCGCCCACGGGTTCGCGCCGCTGGACACGCCCGCCTTCGAGCGGCTCGAGGTCCTCACCGGCAAGTACGGCGAGGAGGGCGACCAGCTCATCTTCAAGATCCTGCGGCGAGGTGACCACGAGGCCTCCGGTGACGCGGACCTCGCGCTGCGCTACGACCTGACCGTGCCGCTCGCGCGCGTCGCGGCCCGTTACGGCTCGCAGCTGCCGACCCCGTTCAAGCGGTACCAGATCGCGCCCGTGTGGCGTGCGGACCGACCCGGCAAGGGCCGCTACCGCGAGTTCTTCCAGTGCGACGTGGACACGATCGGCTCGGATTCGTTGGTCGCTGATGCCTCGACGTTGGCGGCGGTGACCGACACGTTGCGGGCGCTCGGGCTCGACGGCTTCCGGGTGCAGCTCAACTCCCGCAAGGCGCTGCGTGGGCTGGTCGAGGCCTACGGGGTCGACGTCGCGCAGGAGTCGGAGGCGCTGACCGCGCTCGACAAGCTCGACAAGATCGGGCTCGACGGCGTCGCCGCGGAGCTGACCGAGCGCGAGCTGCCGGCCGCCGCCATCGCTGCGCTGACGGCCGACCTGTCCGGTGACGACCCGGCCGGGGCGATCCGCGAGCGTCTGGCCGGCTCGCAGACCGGGACCGCCGGGCTCGCCGAGGTCGATCGGGTGCTCGAACTCGTCGGCGACGACCAGCCGGTCGCCTACGCCCCGGTGCTCGCGCGGGGGCTGTCGTACTACACCGGACCGGTGTTCGAGGTCGTCCACGACGGTCTGGACGCGACGATCGCCGCCGGGGGGCGCTACGACGGGTTGATCGGCATGTTCCAATCCCAGGACGTGCCCGCGACGGGCGGGTCGCTCGGCATGGAGCGCATCCTGCTGCTGCTGGAGCAGGCCGCTGCGGCGGCCGACGAGCGGCGCGCCGGCCCGCAGGTGCTCGTCACGATCATGGACGACGAGACGGCAGCCGATGCCGTGACCGTCGCCGCCCGCCTGCGCGCCAGTGGGCTGACGACCGAGCTCTACACCGGGGGCGGTCGCCTGAAGCTCGCCAAGCAGCTGAAGTACGCCGACCGTCGCGGTGTCCGCGTCGCGGTCATCCGTGGAGCCGACGAGCGTGACGCAGCTACCGTCACGCTGAAGGAGCTGGCGTCCGGCGAGCAGCGCACCGTCGCGCTCGACGACCTCGAACGCGAGGCCGCGGCCCTGCTCGATCGCTGAGACGCGCGCCGCGCCCCGAGCGACAGCGCCACCGCTTGGCGCCGCCCTGACCCACTCCACCCCTCGTTCCCGACACCACCACGGAGTCCCCCGTGAGCATCACCCCCCACGGTTCGATGCGCAGCCACGCCGGTGGCGAGCTGCGCGCCGAGCACGCCGACGAGACCGTCACCATCGCCGGTTGGGTGGACACCCGCCGGGACCACGGCGGCGTCGCGTTCCTCGACCTGCGGGACCGCTCCGGCATCGTCCAGGTGGTCGCCGACCCGGAGTCCAGCGACGCCCTGGAGGCCGCCCACCGCGTCCGCAGCGAGTGGGTCATCCGGGTCACCGGCACCGTGCGCACCCGCCCGGAGGGCATGCGCAACCCCAACCTCGGCACCGGCGACATCGAGGTGGCGGCCACCTCGATCGAGGTGCTGAGCGAGGCGGCGACCCCGCCGTTCCCCGTCGAGGACCGCATCGAGGTCTCCGAGGAACTGCGGCTGACGCACCGCTACGTCGACCTGCGCCGACCGCGGATGGGCGAGATCCTGAAGCTGCGTTCCGCGGCGACCTCGGCCATCCGCCGCGTGATGGACGCCAACGGGTTCCTGGACGTGGAGACGCCGATCCTGACCCGGGCCACCCCGGAGGGCGCGCGCGACTTCCTCGTGCCCTCACGGCTGCAGCCGGGCGAGAGCTACGCCCTGCCGCAGTCCCCGCAGCTGTTCAAGCAGCTGCTGATGGTCGCCGGCGTGGAGCGCTATTACCAGATCGCCCGCTGCTTCCGCGACGAGAACCTGCGCGCCGACCGCCAGCCGGAGTTCACCCAGCTCGACATCGAGCTGTCCTTCGGGGACCAGGAGGACGTGATCGGGCTGGTCGAGGAGCTGCTCGCCAGCGTGTGGCGCGAGACGCTGGGCGTGCAGGTCGAGGCGCCGTTCCCGCGACTGACCTACGCGGAGGCGATGGAACGCTTCGGCTCCGACAAGCCGGACCTGCGTATCGACGGCCTCGAGCTCGCCCACCTCGACGAGGTGTTCGCCGACACCGAGGTCGGCGTGTTCAAGGGCGTGCTGGGTGACGGCGGCTCGGTCGTCGCGCTCGCGCTGCCGAGCGGTGGGGACATGACCCGGAGAGCTTTCGACGAGCTGGTCGAGTGGGCCAAGCGCCGCGGCGCGAAGGGTTTGGCCTGGGGGGTCGTCGAGGAGGACGGCACCCTGCGCTCCCCGCTGTCGAAGTTCATGTCGGAGGCCGAGATCGCCGGGGTCATCGCGACCACCGGCGCGAGCGCCGGCGACGCCATCTTCTTCGGTGCGGGCCCGCGTACGTTCGCCCGTGACCTGATGGGGGCGCTGCGCAACCACCTGGCCGCCGAACGCGATCTGATCGGTGAGGGCTTCGCGTTCTGCTGGGTCGTGGACGCGCCGATGTTCGAGCCCGTCGAGGATCGCGGCGAGGCCGTCGGTTCGACCGCGTGGACGCCGGTGCACCACCCGTTCACCGCGCCGACGCCCGAGTGGATCGACCGCTTCGAGGAGGCGCCCGGCGAGGCGCTGTCCAACGCCTACGACGTGGTCTGCAACGGCTACGAGCTCGGCGGCGGGTCGATCCGTATCCACGACCGGGAGGTGCAGGAGCGCGTGTTCCGGTTCCTGGGCATCAGCGACGAGGACGCCCAGGAGCGCTTCGGGTTCCTGCTCCGCGGGCTCGCCCACGGCGCCCCGCCGCACGGTGGCATCGCGCTGGGGGTGGACCGGATCGTGATGCTGCTCGCGGACGCGACCAACATCCGGGACGTGATCGCGTTCCCCAAGACGCAGTCCGGCGCGTGCCTGCTCACCGACGCGCCGGCCGGCTACGAGCCCCAGGCACTGGCCGACGTCGGCCTGCGCCTGGCGCCCAAGCCCGTCAAGGACTGACCGGCAGCCGGCAGCGCGTCGGCGCCGATCAGGTCGCGCTGATCGTCAGCTCCGAGATGACGTCGGTGACGCCGTCGACCTCGGCGACCTGCGCGAGCAGTTCGCGTTCGGTCACCGCGGTCGGGACGGTGCCCTTGAGCGCCACCTTGCCCGGCCCGTCGACGCGCAGGACGACCTTGGTGACGTCCTGGCGCTTGCCGAGCACGTCGGAGGCGATGCGCTGCTGGAGCAGCCCCGCGTGCTCCTCGGGCTGGTCGGGGAGCGCATCCTTGACGGCCTCGATGGCCTCGCCCTTCGCGCGCTCCGCGGCGCCCTTTGCCTGCTGGCCGAGGTCCTGCGCGAGCTCGCGGGAGCGGGCGGACGCCTGGTCGGACAGCTGTGCGCGTCGTGCCGTTCCCCGATCGGGATCCGCGAGGTAGGCCGCACCCGCACCGATGGCGGCGCCGAGGGTCAGCCAGACGAGCCGACGGGGCCAGGTGGTGCGCTTGGACGCGGCGAGCACCGCGTCGAGCTTCTCCTCGAGGCCGACCGTCGCGGTGGCGAACCGGGCACCGACGTTGTCCTCGACCTCGTCGATGCGGTGACCGAGCCGGTCGACCTCACGGAAGATGGAGCCGCCGTCGGCCCGCACGGCATCCGCGGTGCGGTCGCGTACCGCGTCCAGCGCGCTCGTGAGCGTCGCGCCGACGCGGCCCGCGGAGTCGCTGACCCTGTGTTGGACGTGGTCGATGTCGAGCGTCATGGGAGGTCCGTTCCTGATCGGGGTGCGAGGGGTGCGGGGACGGGTGTGTCGCGTCGAGGTCATCCTGGGTGACCAGTCGGTCCGTGACCACCGCCCATCTTGCCCATCCGGTCACGTGTCCGAACGGGCATCGTCCCCACGCGGCTGCTCGGTGAGCCAGTCGCGCAGCGAGCGGATCACGCGGGCGCCGACCAGCGAGAACGCCGGGTCGGTCAGGGCATCGACCAGATTGGGGAGGTCGGTCTCGAACGCGGAGTCGTAGGTCACGCGGGTGCCGTCCTCGGTCGCCTCGAGGGTGAGGTCCTCACGGGTGCGCAGGCCATCACCGGTCCCGCGGAACGCGATCCGCGCCGGGGCGTCGTACGCCACGACCTCGAGCTCGAGGTCGAACGAGGCACCGAGCACCGAGCCGGTCGTGGCGAACACGGTGCCGATCCCGATGGGGCCGTCGTCGACCTGGTGTGCCGCGTCGAAGGTGGGGTCCCACTCCGGCAGGCGCGAGAAGTCCTCGACCAGCGCGAAGACCTCCCCGATCGGGCGCTCGACGGTGGTGGTCTGGGTGGTGTCCGGCATGACGTACCTCGCTCGGTCGGGGGCGATCAGGGGTGGGGGCGCGCAGCGGCGTCGAGCGCCTGCGCGTCGTAGTCGGCGGGGACCGCATCGGCCATGGCGGCGTCACGGGCCCCGGTGGGGCGATCGGCGCGGGTGGTGGTGTCGGTGAGCGTCTGGCGCTCCACCTCGGCGTTGCACAGGGCGCCGAACAGCATCGCGAACGCGGACAGGAAGACCCACAGCATCACGATGACCACCCCGGCGAGCGAGCCGTAGGTCTCGTCGAGGTCGCCGATGCGTGACACGTACAGGCTGAACGCGCCGGAACCGACGAGCCACATCGAGGTCGCGATGAGCGCGCCGAGCCAGATCCAGCGCATCCGGGGTGCGCGACGATCGGGGCCGACGCGGTAGACGACCGCGATCGCCAGGGCGGACAGTGCGGCCATCACGGGCCAGCGGGCACCGACGGCCAGGGTGGCGGCGGTGCCCTCCAACGCGCTCGCCTCGACGATCCGGGGCAGCAGCACGGACCCGAGCACGGTCAGCGCGCCCAGCAGCAGGCCGGCCAGCGTCATCGCGAGCCCGAGCAGCCGGCGGGCGACGAACGAGCGGGTCCGCGCCTCGCCGTAGGCGGCGGCGCACCCGTCCACCAGTCCCAGCATCCCGCTGGAGGCGGCCCACAGGGCAGCGACCAACGACACGACCATCGCCGTCGACAGCGATGTGGCCGCCTGGTCGGTCAGGTTCGACAGCTGCTCCGAGACCAGCGCGCCCCCGGATTCCGGCAGCTGGCTGGCGATCGCCTCGATCTGCTCGACCAGGACCTCCGGGTCGGCCGCCAACCCCCAGATGGAGATGGCGGCGATCGCGGCCGGGATGGTCGCCAGCAGCAACCGGAACGCGACGCCCGCGGCGAGCAGGCTGAGGTGCAGTTCGGTGAGCTGCAGCTTCACGCGCTGTGCGATGGCGGCCCAGGCGCCGACCGGGAGCTCACGCACCCGGCGCGCGCTCGCGCCGTCCATCCGGTGGGCACGGTCCGCGGGGGACTGCTCGCGCAGATCGATCAGGGTGGGACGGCGATCGGTGGCGGATGGCGCGGTGTCGGCTGGTTCGTCGGGCATCGTCGGCTCCCCGTGTGCGGGTCGTCGGACGACGGCTCCGTCACTGCACCGTAGGGAGGCCGCTCGGGAGGTGGCTGGCCATCGGTACGGTGCGCGGATGAGCGATCCGCAGCTGTTCGGCACCGCGTCGGCCTCCACGGCCGGCTCCGAGGCCGTGCCGGGCGACCGTGCGGTGCCGCGCGCCCCGATCGCCGGGATGCCGCTGGCCGCACGCCTGCGGCCGCGCGACCTCGACGAGTACGTCGGGCAGACCGATGCGCTCGGGCCGGGCAAGCCGTTGCGCTCGATGCTCGACCAGGGCGAGCTGCGCTCCCTGATCCTGTGGGGGCCACCCGGGGTCGGCAAGACCTCACTGGCCGCCGTCATCGCGCAACGCGTCGAGGCCTCCTGGTCCGAGCTGTCCGCGGTCACGGCCGGGGTCAAGGACGTCCGCCGCATCATCGAGGAGGGTCGCTCGCGCGCGGAGCTGCGGGGGCGGCGCACCGTGCTGTTCGTGGACGAGATCCACCGGTTCAACAAGGGCCAGCAGGATGCGTTGCTGCCCGGGGTGGAGGCGGGTTGGGTCACGCTGATCGGCGCGACGACGGAGAACCCGTTCTTCGAGCTCAACGCCCCGCTGTTGTCACGCTGCCAGCTGGTGCGGCTCGAGGCCCTCGACGGCGAGGACGTCGGCCACCTGCTCGACCGCGCCTGCACCGATCCGGAGCGCGGCTTCGGGGGCCGAGTCGTGCTCAGCGCCGCCGCCCGCGAGCACCTGATCCACGTCGGCGACGGGGACGCGCGCGCGGCGCTGTCCGCGCTGGAGGTGGCCGCGACCGCCGCCGGTGCGCGGCTCGGCCCGGGTGTCGAGGTGGCGGACGGCGACGCTGCCGGGATCGTCCTCGAGGTCGACGCGGTCGCCGACGCCATGCGCCGTTACCGCTACGACAAGCACGCCGACGGCCACTACGACCAGGTCAGCGCGTTCATCAAGTCGCTGCGGGGCTCGGACCCGGATGCCGCGCTGTACTGGCTGCTGCGCATGATCGACGCCGGGGAGGATCCCCGGTTCCTGGCGCGCCGGATGGTCATCTTCGCCTCGGAGGACATCGGGCTCGCCGACCGCGCCGCGCTGCCGCTGGCGGTGGCGGCGTTCGACGCGCTGGACAAGGTGGGCCTCCCGGAGGCCCGCTACGCGCTCAGCCACGCCTGCATCGCCCTGGCCACGGCGCCGAAGTCCAACGGCGTGACCCGGGCGATGACCGCCGCGACCGCCGCGGTCCGCCAGCACGGCAACCTCGACGTCCCGGCGCACCTGCGCGACGGCCACTACCGCGGCGCCGCCACGCTCGGGCACGGGGAGGGCTACGACTATCCTCACGACGACCCGAGCGGCTACGCGGCCGCGCAGCGCTACCTGCCCGACGCGCTGGCCGGGACCCGCTTCTACGAGCCGTCACGCCACGGTCACGAGGCAGCGGTCGCCGACCACCTCGCCGAGCTGCGACGGCGCAGCGCTGCCACGGACCGCGACGTGGCCCCCGCTCGCCGCGGGACGACCGACCACACCGAGCACACGGAGCGCACGTGACCGTCAGGGACTGGGCCATCATCATCGCTGTGCTGTTCTGGGGCCTGTTGGTCGTGTTCGTGTGCGTGATGCTCGCCAAGGTCGTCGGGCTCCTCGACGAGGCGACCCGTGACCTGCGCGAGACCACCGACCGGATCCTGCCGACGCTCGAGCAGGTCACGGAGACCGCGGCCGGTGTCAACGTGGAGCTCGCCCGGGTGGACACCATCATCGCCGGGGTGCAGTCGATCACGGCGACCACCGATCAGCTCGTCGGGGTCGTGAACGCGACCGTGTCCAACCCGTTGATCAAGGCGGCGGGCTTCGCCGCCGGTGCGGCTCGCGCCGGCCGCAAGCTGCGCGACTGACCGCCCGACGCACGCCCCGGAGATCCGAACGGACACCCCGACGGACACCCGACCCGGGTCCCGACCAGCAGTAGAGGACGCGATGAAGCGGCTGTTCACCCTCGCACTCGGCCTCGGCGCCGGGTTGCTCGTCGGCGCCTACGTGGTCCGCCAGCTCGATGCCGCGCAGCAGGCCGTCGCACCCACCAACCTCGCCGGGCAGGCCGGCCGTGCCGCCGGGGGACTGACGGAGAAGCTCAAGGCCGCCGCCGCCGAGGGCCGCATCGCCGCCGCCGAGCGCGAGGCCGAACTGCGCGCCAGCTACCCGGTCCCCACGATCCGCCAGGCACTCGGCGGTTGAGCGCAGGGGCCGACCGCCCGCCGCCCGCGCCACCATCCGCCTCCGAAGCTCCCCGACGCCGCCCGTCGCGTGCGGCCCAGCAAGGACCCACCGTGGACTCCCATCAGATCCGTGAGACGTTCCTCTCCTTCTACGAGGAGCGCGGCGCGCGGCGCTACGACTCCGCGCCGCTGATCCCCAACGACCCGTCGCTGCTGCTGACCATCGCCGGCATGGTGCCGTTCAAGCCCTACTTCCTGGGCGACGCGACGCCGCCGTCGACGCGTGCCGTGAGCTTCCAGAAGTGCGTGCGCACCAACGACATCGAGAACGTCGGGCGCACGACCCGTCACCTGTCGTTCTTCGAGATGCTGGGCAACTTCAGCTTCGGGGACTACTTCAAGCGCGAGGCGATCCGCTGGTCCTGGGAGCTGTCGATCGGGCCGCTCGGACTCGACCCGGAACGCATCTGGGTGACGGTGTTCGAGGACGACGACGAGTCCGAGGCCCTGTGGCTCGAGGAGACCGACGTCGCCCCGGAGCGCATCCAGCGCGTCGGGATCCCGGCGGGCTCCACGCGCAAGGACGCCTCCGACAACTTCTGGTCGACCGGGGGACCGGGCCCGTGCGGTCCGTGCTCCGAGCTCAACTACGACCGGGGGCCCGAGTGGGGCGAGGAGGGCGGCCCCGTGGTCAACGGGGAGCGCTACCTCGAGTACTACAACCTCGTGTTCATGCAGTTCGTGCAGGACGAGGACGGCAACGTCGTCGGGGACCTGCCGGCGCCGAGCGTCGACACCGGGCTCGGTCTCGAGCGCATGGCGGTGCTCAAGCAGGACGTGCACAACGTCTTCCAGACCGACCTGTTCACGCCGCTGCTCGCCCGGGCGAGCGAGCTCACCGGGGTCGCCGACGGCCAGGACGAGGAGGCCGACGTCTCCCTGCGCGTCATCGCCGAGCACGCGCGTACCTCGGCGTTCCTGATCGGTGACGGCGTGCTGCCCTCCAAGGAGGGCCGCGGGTACGTGCTGCGGCGGCTGCTGCGCCGCGCGGTGCGTCACGGGCAGCTGCTCGGCATGGACCTCGGGTCCGGGGACCAGCCGCTCATCGAGCCGATGGTCGAGGCCGTCATCGCCTCCATGGCCGCGATGTACCCCTCGCTGGAGACCCAGCGCGGCCTGATCACGCGGGTCGCCGGCGCGGAGGAGCGCGACTTCGGGGCGCGGATCCGCCAGGGCCTGGAGAAGGTCGACGAGGTCATCACCGGGGTGGGTGACGCCGCGGGCGCCCGGTTCCCCGGCGACGTCGCGTTCGAGTTGCACGACACGTTCGGGTTCCCCATCGACCTGACCGCGGAGATCGCGCAGGACGCGGGGCTCGACCTGGACCGGGAGCGCTTCGAGGCGCTCATGGACGCCCAGCGGGCGCGGGCGCGGGCGGCCTCGAAGAAGGTCGGCGACGGCGTGCCCGTCGACGTCTACCGCGAGGCGGCGGCCACCGTCGGAGGCACGGAGTTCGTCGGCTACGACGGGCTGTCCGCGGAGGCGGAGCTCGGGGCGATCCTGACGCCGGGTGGGGTGCTGCACGCCGCATCCGAGGGTGACGAGGTCGAGGTCGTGCTGGCCCGCACCCCCTTCTACGCCGAGGGTGGTGGCCAGATCGGTGATGCGGGGGAGCTGACGACGGCCACGGGCCGCCTGCAGGTCCTCGACACCCAGGCGCCGGTCGATGGGCTCATCGTGCACCGCGCGAAGGTCGTCGCCGGCGAGGTGTCGACCGGCCAGCACCTCGAAGCGCGGGTCGATCCCGCACGCCGGGTCGCGACCGCGCGCAGCCACTCCGCGACGCACGTGCTGCACGCGACCATCAAGGAGGTGCTCGGCGATCACGCCCAGCAGGCCGGCTCGCTGGTCACCCCGGGTCGGTTGCGCTTCGACTTCCCGCACTTCGAGTCGGTCGATGCCGCGCAGCTCGAGCTGATCGAGGCGACGATCAACCGACGCGTGCTCGACGACCCCCACGTGACCACGGAGGTCATGGCCCTCGACGAGGCGCGCGAGGCCGGCGCGGTCGCGAACTTCGGCGACAAGTACGGCGAGGTGGTCCGGGTCGTCACCATCGGCGGGTTCTCCAAGGAGCTGTGCGGCGGCACCCATGTGCCCTCGGGCGCGACGATCGGGACGATCACCGTCGTGCGTGAGGAGTCGATCGGTTCGAACACCCGGCGGATCGAGGCGCTGACCGGCGAGGACGCGTTGACGTTCCTGTCGCGCGAGCGGTTGGTCGCCGAGGAGGTCGCCCGGCTCGTCGATGCGCCGACCGACCAGGCGGTCGCGCGGGTCGGGCAGCTGCTCGAGCGTCTCAAGGCGGCGGAGAAGCAGCTCGCCGTGGCCCGTAGCGCGACCATCTCCCAGGACGCCGCGGCGATCGCCCGCGACGCCGTGCGCGAGGACGGGCTGGCCGTGGTGGTCCACCGCGCGGACGGGCTGGGGATGGACGACCTGCGCCGCCTGGCGACCGAGATCCGCGGCAACCTCGCCACCCGGGCCATCGTGGTCACCGCGACCGCGACGGACGATGGCAAGGCGCAGCTGATCTGCGCGGTGACCGCCGACCTCGCGGAGGCGGGCGTCGAGGCGCGACCGATCCTGCACCCCGCCGCGCAGCTGGTCGGCGGCGGTGCCGGCGGCAAGGGCGACCTCGCCCAGGCCGGCGGCAAGCAGGGCGACAAGCTCGACGAGGCCCTCGCGGTCGCGGCGAGCGAGGCCCGCTCGGCGGGGGTGGGCTCGTGAGCGCGGATGCACCCGCGGACCGGCTCGGCGACGTGCTGCCGACGTCCGGCCGGCTCGTCGCGATCGACCTCGGCGAGGTGCGCATCGGTATCGCGGTGAGCGACCCGGGCCAGGTCGTCGCCTCCCCGGCGGAGACCGTCCACGTCCCCCGTGACCAGGACGGCCCGACGATCGACGCGCTCGTGGAGGTCGCCGCCCGGCACGAGGCCGATGGGCTGGTCGTCGGCTACCCCAAGCGGCTCGACGGTCGCGAGGGGGCTCCGGCGGCCCGGGCTCGGCGCATCGCGGACCGCCTCCGGGAGCGCACCGGACTGCCCGTCCGGCTCGTGGACGAGCGGTTCTCCACGGTGGAGGCCGAGCGTGTGCTGCTGTCGGGCGACGTCTCGCGCGCCGACCGCAAGCAGCAGATCGACCGGGTCGCGGCGAGCGTGATGCTGCAGACCGTGCTCGAGTCCCAGCGACGCACCCGCGGCGGCTGACCCGGCCGGCCGGTCCCTTCCGACCCTCCGTGATCCCAAGGACGTGACATGGCACTCAGCCGCGGCTCTCGCTGGTTCCTCGCGTTCGGGGCCCTGGCGCTCGGCGCGGTGGCCGGGGGCCTGTGGTACGTCGACACGACCTGGTTCGCCGACGAGGTCGTGGCCGGGGAGCCGGTCGAGTACAACGTCGAGCGGGGAGCGACGGTGCGCATGGTCGGTGACGACCTGGCGGAGCTCGGGGTGCTGCGCAGCCCCGTGCGCTTCCGCCTGCGGGCGGACGAGACGGGGCTCGCCCAGTCGCTGCAGCCCGGGCTGTTCGAGCTCGAGACCGGGATGGACATCGACGAGGCCATCGAGGTGCTCGCGGCCGGACCGCTGGCGCCGCCATCGATCCGCTTCACCGTCCGCGAGGGCTACAGCGTGGAGCAGACGCTCGAGGAGCTCGCCGGGCAGTTCGACGCGTTCGAGGTCGAGGACTTCGAGGAGGTGCTCGACGCCCGACTGCAGGCCGGCGCGGACGCGCCGGGTCTGCTGCGCATCCCGTCGGTGATCCCCGAACCCTCCGAGCGCGACGAGGACATCTTCCCGTTCGAGGGGGTGTTCTTCCCCGAGACCTACGAGATCGACGACCAGGCCAGTGCGCGCGACGTGCTGCAGCTGATGGCGGATCAGCTCACCGTCCAGCTCGGTCGCATCCCCGAGGACCAGCGCGAGGGCATGAGCGACGAGGAGCTCTACGAGAAGCTCATCATCGCCAGCCTGATCGAGCGCGAGACGCGGGTCGACGAGGAGCGGTCCACCGTGGCGGGGGTCATCCGCAACCGCCTCGACGACGGCATGCAGTTGCAGATCGACGCCACGGTCGTGTTCGCGGTGGGTGGGGCGCCGGAGGGCATCGTCCTGCTCGAGGACCTCGAGGTGGACAGCCCGTACAACACCTACCGGATCGGAGGGCTGCCGCCGGGGCCGATCGCCGGCTTCGGGGCCGCGGCGCTGCGGGCGGCCTTCGATCCGGCCGACGTGCCGTTCTTCTTCTACGTGCTCGATCCGGCCTGCGACGGGACCCACCGGTTCGCGGAGACCGGGGAGGAGCACAACGCCAACGTGGCGGACTTCCGCGAGGCCGGCCGGTGCCAGGACGTGTTCGGGTGAGTCGGGACGCGGCGGGCGGTTGGCCGACGGCTGCGACCCGCGCGGTCGTGCTGCTCGGGCACCCCGCGGGTCACTCGTTGTCCCCGCCGATACACAACGCCGCGTTCGCGGCCGACGGCCTCGACCTGATCTACCTCGCCTGGGACGTGCCCCCGGCCGGGCTGTCGGCGGCGCTCGAGACGCTGGTCGCCACCGGGGCGGTGGGCGCGAACGTCACCGTCCCGCACAAGCGGGCGGTGTTCGAAGCCTGTGCGGTGCGCAGCGAGGAAGCCGACCTGATCGGCGCGGTGAACACCCTGCGCGTCGTCGACGGGTCGTTGCACGGCGACAACACCGACGCCCGCGGGTTGCTGGACGCCTGGCGCCAGGAACTCGACGACCACCTCGACGGTGGGCTCGAGGGCGTGTCGGCCCTGGTGCTGGGCACCGGAGGGGCCGCCCGCGCGACCGCCGTCGCGCTCGGGCGGCGCGGGGCCGAGGTGGTGGTGGCCGGCCGTCGGGAGGCGGCCGTCGCGGACCTGGTGGCGCTCGCTGGTGCGGCGGGCGCACGTGCGGCGGACGGTGTGCTGGTGGACGACGCCGCAGCCCTGGCCGAGCGTGTCGCCGCGGCGCGGTTGGTCGTGAACGCCACGCCGCTGGGGATGGGCGGAGAGGACCTACCGGCGCCGCTGATGGCGCTGCGGGCCGACCAGGTGGCCAGCGACCTGGTCTACGACCCGATCGAGACCCCCTTCCTCGCCGCGGCGCGCCGCGCCGGTGCGTTGACGCAGCACGGGCTTGGGATGCTGCTGGGCC
Organism: Nitriliruptoraceae bacterium; assembly: GCA_020832455.1. Lineage (GTDB taxonomy): Bacteria > Actinomycetota > Nitriliruptoria > Nitriliruptorales > Nitriliruptoraceae > PWLR01. The sequence continues at coordinate 7,264 of JAFIEQ010000012.1, read as the reverse complement.
AGGCCGCCCGCAGCTACGCGATCTGGACCGGGCGCCCGGCGCCCCGCGAGGTCATGGCCACGGCGCTCGAGGCGGCGTTGGCGGCGCGTTCCCGCGCTTGACGCTCAAGCCGGCGGCGTTGTCGGCCGATGCGATGAGCACGACGCTGTCACCTCGGTGGTCGACCGGGGGTCCCGCCGTGCCGATCGATGGGGCGCGTCGCAGAACCCCGGAGGTCCGCGATGAGCCTGACTGCAACCCGATCCGGCCGTCTGGCTGCGGCGCTGGATGACTTCATCCACAGCTCGCCGGACGTCGAGGCGGCGGCCGTCGTCTCCTTCGACGGGCTGCCGATGGCAAGCGCGGTGCCCGACAGCATGGAGGAGGACCGGCTCGGTGCGATGAGCGCCGCGCTGCTCTCGCTCGGGGAACAGGCGGCGATCGGTCTCGGTCGGGGGCAGCTCAACCAGGTCTTCGTCGAGGGAGATCACGGGTTCGTCTTCCTGATGAGTGCCCAGGACCAGGCCGTGCTGGCCGCGGTCGCCTCGCGCCAGGCCAAGATCGGGTTCATGCTCTTCGAGATGCGCCGGGCCGCGACCCGCATCGGCGAGGTGCTGGCCGCCCCGGTGGCAGAGCCCGCCGCCGCGCCGGCCACCCAGCCTGCCGCCGCCCAGGCGACGTCCGCTTCCCCGGCGCCGTCGCCGTCCCCCGCCCCCGCGCCGACCGCGCCAGCGCTCGACCTCGTCCGTGACGGACAGACCGACGGTGCCGCCTGGCCGTCCCCGGGGGTGGCCGATGCTGCACGGTGAGCTGAGCGACTTCACCCTCGACGAGATCCTGGCCTTCCTGGAGGCCACGGGGAAGTCCGGGCAGCTGCACGTCCACGGACTCGTCCGGGGCGGGCGGATCGCCGTGCGCGGCGGTGGGGTGCTGGACGCGACCGCCGACGCCGGCCGTCTGCAGTTCGCCCGGCGCCTGGTCGGACGTGGCCTGATGGACGCCGCGATGCTGCGCGAGATCCTCGGTGAGCTCGACACCCTGCCCACCGATCTGGAGCTGCTCACCGCCCTGCGGGCCGCGTCACGCATCCCCAACGAGGTGCTGACCCGGGTCCTGCACGAACAGACGGTCGACGCGGTCTTCGACCTGCTGGGCTGGCCGGAGGGCACCTTCCGGTTCGAGGCCGGGGAGCTGCCCGACGACATCGCGGCCCTGGAGACCCACGCGGTCGCCGAGCTGCTCGAGGCCGCCCGCGAGCGTCGGCAACGCTGGCCCCGGATCGAGGCCGAGACGGGTGCGCCGGACACGCCGGTGACCATCACCGAGCCGTCCGGGGACGCCGACCTCGACCTCGGCCCGGACGCCTGGCAGCTCATCGGGCTGATCGATGGGGCACGCACCATCGCCGACCTGGTCGCGTTGACCGGCCGCGGGGACTACGACGTACGCCGTGGCCTGCTGGCACTGCACGAGGCCGGCATCGTCGGCTTCGGCGCCGGGGACGACCGCATCGCGCTCGACCGGCTGGTGAGGGCGCAGACCGTGCTCCGTGAGCTCGAGGAGCGCGTCGGCGGGCACGTCGAGCCCGCGCAGGAGGTCCCGGCACCGGGCAGCGGCGCCGCGGTCAACGGGGCAACGGTCGACGGCGCCGCGTCGCAGGCCCCCGCCGCCTCGACGCACCCGGCCACACCGACGGACACCCCCGGCGGGTCCGAGGACACCGGGGCCGCCAGTGCCAACGCCGACGCCGAGCCCGTGGACGACGCGTCGGCAGCGCCCCGAGCCCCCGAGCCGACGCCCGCCGAGACCGGTGCCCAAGGCGCGTCGTCGCGCCCGAAGCTGCGCACCGACCCGAGCGTCGACGTGGAGCTCGTCGACCGCCTCATCTCCGGGATCAGGACGTTGTCATGAGCGCCCCCATCACCCGTCGCCGCCGGAGCCGGACCACCAAGATCGTGGTCACGGGCCCCTTCGACGCGGGCAAGAGCACCCTGATCCGGACCATCTCCGAGGTCACGGTGCTCTCCACGGAGCGGGCCGTCTCCGACCGTCCGGACGGCACCTCCTCGCCACAGACCACGGTCGCGATGGACTTCGGCCGGATCAGCGTCGGTGAGGGGCTCGCGCTGTACCTGTTCGGCACGCCCGGGCAGGAACGCTTCGAGTTCATGTGGGACATCCTGGCCGAGGGGATGCTCGGCTTCGTGCTCGTCGTGGACGCTGCCCGTCCGGACTCCTACGACGAGGCACGACGCATCCGCGAGCACTTCACCAAGCTCGCGGAGGTGCCCTACATCGTCGTGGTCAACAAGTGCGACGGCTGCAGCGACGCCGAGGTGGCACGGATCCGGGCCGCGGTCGGTGTGCCCGACGAGGTCCCCGTCCTGACCGCGGATGCGCGGGATCGTGCCGAGGTCCGTGACGCGATCGTGGCCCTGCTCGAGCAGGTCCGCGCCCAGTTGGAGACCGCACCGCAGCTCAGCGTCGTCGGGGGAGAGGCCGGATGAGGAACCTGGGACAGATCCTGGTCGATCGCGGGCTGATCAGCGATCAGCAGCTGCGCGACGCGGAGGACCAGCAGCGGGCCACCAACCGCTCACTCGGCCGCGTGCTGGTCGATTCGTCGATGGTCACCGAGAAGGACCTCGTCGCCGCCTTGGCGACCCAGATCGGGCTGGAGTTCGTCGACCTGGATTCCGCCGAGGTCGACGCCCGGGCCGCCACGATGCTCTCCGACACGATCATGCGTCGCCACGGGGTCCTGCCGATCGCCTTCGAGGACGGCAAGCTCGTCGTGGCGATGAGCGACCCGTCCAACGTCGTCGCCATCGACGACGTGCGCACCATCACCAAGATGGAGGTCAAGGCGGTCGTCGCCACCAAGGACGACGTCACCTCGGCGATCGCCAAGTACGCCACGATGGCCGACGACATCGAGTCGATCGCCGACGACCTCACCGGTGGCGACGACGACCTGGCCGACCTCGCGGACCTGCACGCGGTCACCGAGGACGCCCCGATCGTCAAGTTCGTCAACCTGCTCATCAGCCAGGCGGTCGCCGACGGCGCGTCCGACATCCACATCGAGCCCGGCGAGAAGGAACTGCGGGTCCGCTACCGCATCGACGGCGTGCTCCACGAGGTCATGAAGAGCCCGCGCTCGATCCAGTCCGGGGTCATCAGCCGCCTGAAGATTATGGCGGACGTCGACATCGCGGAGCGGCGGATCCCCCAGGACGGGCGCATCTCGCTCAACGTCCACGGCAAGGCCATCGACCTGCGGTTCTCCACCCTGCCGACGGTCTACGGCGAGAAGGTCGTGATGCGCATCCTCGACAAGACGTCGGTGATGCTCTCGCTGGACGACCTCGGCTTCCTCGACCACAACCACCGCCGTTTCGAGGAGGCGTACCGCAAGCCCTACGGGATGATCCTGGTGACCGGTCCGACCGGGTCGGGGAAGTCGACCACGCTCTACGCCACGCTGAACGTCGTCAACCAGCCCGGCGTCAACATCGTCACCACGGAGGACCCGGTCGAGTACCAGCTGCCGGGGATCAGCCAGGTCCAGGTCAACAACAAGGTCGGGCTGACCTTCGCGACGGCGCTGCGCTCCATCCTGCGCCAGGACCCCGACATCGTGCTGGTGGGGGAGATGCGCGACCGGGAGACGGCGCACATCGGCATCGAGGCCGCGCTCACCGGCCACCTCGTGCTCTCCACCCTGCACACCAACGACGCCCCGTCCGCGGTGACCCGGCTCACGGAGATGGGCATCGAGCCCTTCCTCGTCGGCTCCGCGGTGGACTGCGTCCTCGCGCAACGCCTGGCCCGCAAGGTGTGCAGCAAGTGCGTGGAGTGGGTGGAGCCCGAGCCGGAGATGCTCAAGGCCGCCGGCTTCGGTGACGACGTCATCGAGGAACGTCCGCCGATCCCGACGGCCGTGGGGTGCAGTGCGTGCTCCGGCGGCTACCGGGGCCGGCTCGCGATCCACGAGGTGCTGACCGTGACCGAGGAGATCGAGCGGCTCGCCGTCGCACGGGCGTCCACGGAAGAGATCACCCGCGTGGCGGTCGAGCAGGGGATGCGGCTGCTCCGCGAGGACGGCCTGGCCAAGGTGCTGCTCGGCCGCACCACCATCGAAGAGGTCGGACGCGTCGTCGTCTGACCCGTCACCACCACCACGAAGGACCCACCATGGCGCGGCTCGGAGAGATCCTGATCGAGCACGGCGTGCTCGACCACGAGCAGCTCGCACGTGCACAGGCCCACCAGGAGCAGACCGGGGGCAACCTGACCCGGGCGCTGGTCGAGCTCAAGCTCGCCGGCGAGGCCGACCTCGTGCGCGCCTTCGCGGTGTCGCTGGGCATGCCCTACGCCGAGGTGGATGGTGCGTCGGTCGATGCGACCGCGGCAAGCATGCTCGACCCGGTCGAGGCACAGCGGCTCACCGCCCTGCCGGTCGGGTTCGGGGACGCCAACGACGTCGTCGTGGCCATCGCGGACCCCAACATCCGCGGGGAGATCGAGCCGGTCCTGGCCGAGCTGATCGGCCTGCCGGTCACGCTCGCGCTGGCGCCGCGCCGCGCGCTCGTCGAGGCCATCGAGGTCCACGCCCGCGACCTGGCGCCGGCGATGTCGGCCGCCGCGGCGGCGCCGAGCGAGCCGGTCCGGACCCCGCTGCACGCCATGACGGGCGGCAACGGCGTCGCGGCACCCGCCGAGGCTCCACCGACACCCGCCGTGAGCGAGCTCGCCGCAGCGCGCCCGCTGGTGCCGGAGAGCGCGCCGGCGATGACCGACCGCGGGTCCGCGCACGTGGAGATCGACGAGCGCAAGGTCCGCTCCGAGGAGGAGGCCAGCCTCGACCTCGACGAGCTGCTCAAGACGATGGTGGAGCGCGGCGGCTCCGACCTGCACCTCACGGCTGGGATCCCGCCGGCGGTGCGCGTGAACGGTGAGCTCACCCACCTCGACGAGTTCCCGGTCCTGGTGCCCGACGAGCTACAGAAGCTGCTCTACGCGATCATGACCCAGAAGCAGCGCGAGGCGTTCGAGAACGAGCTCGAGCTCGACATGAGCTACTCGATCCCGGGGCTGGCGCGCTTCCGTGTCAACGTGTTCATGCAGCGCGACGCGGTCGGCTCCGTGATGCGCGTCATCCCCTTCGAGATCCTCCCGCTGGAGAACCTCGGGATCCCGGAGCAGGTGTCCAACTTCGCCTACCTGCCGCGCGGGTTCGTGCTGGTGACCGGTCCCACCGGGTCCGGGAAGTCGACCACGCTCGCCTCGTTGATCGACCTGGCCAACCGCAACCGGCAGGCCCACATCATGACGGTGGAGGACCCGATCGAGTTCCTCCACGACCACAAGCGCTCCGTGATCAACCAGCGTGAGGTCGGGACCGACACCCACGGGTTCGCCCCGGCGCTCAAGCACGTGCTGCGTCAGGACCCCGACATCATCCTGGTCGGGGAGATGCGTGACCTGGAGACCATCCAGATCGCCCTGACCGCCGCGGAGACCGGCCACCTCGTCTTCGGCACGCTGCACACCCAGGACGCCCCGCAGTCGGTGGACCGCATCATCGACGTGTTCCCGCCCCACCAGCAGGAACAGATCCGCGTGATGCTCGCCGGCGCGCTCAAGGGCGTGGTCTGCCAGACGCTGGTGAAGACCGCCGACGGCAAGGGCCGCACGGCCGCGGTGGAGATCATGGTGACCAACTCCGGGATCAAGAACCTCATCCGGGAGGGCAAGACCCACCAGATCTACTCCGCGATCCAGGCCGGGGCCAAGGACGGGATGGTCGCCATGGACCAGTCGCTCGCGACGCTCGTCAAGACCAACAAGATCACCTACGACGCCGCGCTCGAGAAGTGCAGCAACCCCAACGAGTTCAACCGTCTCGTCGGTCGCGCCTGACCGGCTCGCGCCGCAGCCCAAGGAACGACGATGGCCACCGCCACGCTCACCAAGTTCGACTACCAGGTCCGCGACCGGTCCGGGAAGCTCGTCACCGGGCAGCTCGAGGCCGACACGCAGGCGGCCGTGGCCGCGAAGCTGCGGTCCATGGGCTTCTCACCCATCTCCATCGACCCGGTCAAGGAGACCGGGCTGAACATGGAGATCAGGATCCCGGGGATCTCCGACCGGATCGGGCTGGGGGACCTCGCGATCTTCTCGCGCCAGTTCGCCACCATGATCAACTCCGGGCTGTCGCTGATCCGGGCGCTGTCGATCCTGCGTGAGCAGACGACCAACAAGGCGCTCGGTGAGGTCATCGAGGAGGTCCGCAACTCCGTCGAGGCCGGCAACTCGCTCTCCGGGGCGATGGCGGAGCACGAGAAGGCGTTCCCGAAGCTGTTCATCGCCATGGTCCGTGCCGGTGAGGCCGCCGGGATGCTCGACCAGGTCCTGATGCGCGTCGCCGCGATGTACGAGGCGGACGTCAAGCTGCGGGCGAAGATCAAGTCCGCGATGACCTACCCGGTGATCGTGTTCGTCATGGCCGTCGCGCTGTCCTCGATCATGCTGATCTTCATCGTCCCGACCTTCGAGGGCATGTTCTCGGACCTGGGTGGGGAACTGCCCTGGCTGACCCGGATGCTGGTCAACCTGTCGGACTTCGTGACCTCCATCTACGGGGTGCTCCTGTACCTCGGGCTCCCGCTGGCGGTGTGGTTCACCTACAAGCGCATCCGCTCCACGGAGAAGGGCCGCCACGGGCTCGATGCGCTGAAGCTCAAGCTGCCCGTCTTCGGCCCGCTGTTCCACAAGATCGCGCTGAGCCGCTTCGCCCGCAACCTCTCCACCCTGATGGCGGCCGGTGTCCCGATCCTGCAGGCGCTGGAGATCACCGCCGACACCGTCAACAACGGCCCGATCAGCGTGGCGGTCCGCGACGTGCAGGAGTCGGTGCGCGAGGGTGAGTCGATCAACCGGCCGCTGTCCACCCACGAGGTGTTCCCCCCGATGGTCGTGCAGATGATCGCGGTGGGCGAGGAGACCGGCAACGTCGACGGGATGCTGTCCAAGGTCGCGGACTTCTACGACATGGAGATCGAATCCACCACGGAGTCGCTCACCGCGATGATGGAACCGCTGATGATCGGCGTCATCGGCGCGATCGTGGGCGGCATGGTCATCGCCCTGTACATGCCGATGTTCACCATCTTCGAACTGATCGAGTAGCAGCAGCACGCACCACCGTCGCGGGGGGGGGGGGGGCGGGGGGGGGGGGGGCGGGGGGGGGGGGGGGGGGGGGGGGGGGGGGGGGGGGGGG
>JAFIEQ010000167.1 GCA_020832455.1 Nitriliruptoraceae bacterium | reverse complement strand
GGCGCCGTCGGCGACCGTCTCCACCCAGCCGACGTCCTCCACGTGGTGCTGGCCGGACAGGGCGGCGGCGAGCGCCTCGGTGAGCTCCAGCGAGGTGCCCTCCCCGGACAGCGCGGCGATCCGGTCCGCCTCGTCCCGGTCGACCCGCACCCAACGCCCCCGCCACCGCACGAGCGGCTGGCCGAGCGCCACGATCTGGGCCAGTTCCTCCTCGGAGAGCGTGTCGTCACCGAGCGCCACCTCGTAGCGCAGGTCGGTGAGCGCACGTAGGCCGAGCGGCGAGTCCTGCTCGACGCGGGGCGCCGAGGTGGTGGACCGCCCGATCCGCACCCGCAGCCGCAGCCGACGGTCGCCCGCGTCCCGCAGCTCCGGGGGCATCTCCACGGCGATCCCGCCGGCTGTCAGCGCGTCGACCCCGTCCGCGAGCAGCGCCGCCGCTTCGGCCGCGTCGAGCTCGAGCTCGTCCGGGGCCGAGGTCAGCAGCGCCCGTTCGATGGGTGGGTAGAGACGGGCCGCGTGGGCGAGTCCCCGCGTGAGGGTCGAGGCCGCGTCCTCGACACGTCGGTCGCCGAGCTCCACGGCCCGACCGGGCCGGGCCCACACCTCGGAGGCCGAGATCCGCTGCGTCGCGTCCGAGGTGGACTGCAGCAGGAACCGCAACCGCCAGGGCGCATCGCTGGCCACGAGGCGCTCCTGCGCGCTCGACTCCCCCGGGATGTCCGGCAGTTCGATCCGGACCGCGAGCCGAGCCGTCGCACGCCGGTCGCGACCGACCAGCGGTGCGGCCCAGTCGGCGACGTCGTCGACGAGCTCCTGGACCGGCACCCGCAGGTGGTCGACGGTCGGATCGCTGCCTCCGAGCGCGTCGAGCCACATCTCCGCGAAGGGCCGGCGAGGCCCGCGACGACGGGGATCGATCTCCGGTCGTCGGCCGGCGCGTCCGCACGTGTCCGCCACCGCGTCGAGGAAGGCGTGGACGAGCTCGACCGCCACCCAGGGCTCGTCGGCCTCGTCGCGCAACGCGTACGCCGCCACCGGCAGCGCGGCGGCCAGTGCAGCCGGTCGCGCGTCCCCCGGCACCGCGACCCGCCACCGGGCGCGGCCCTGGGTCGGGCGGTCGGTGGCGAGCATGTCCGGCAGGATCCGACCGGCGGCGACCAGCTCCAGACCGAGCTTCGCGGCGACGCTCCACCCGAGCACGGAGGCCGACGGCCGGGACCAGGCGGGCCAGTCCGCGCCGGGCGGCATGGCAGCCAGGCGCCGCACGACGGGCAGGACGGGCATGAGGCGCGCCGCACGGTCGACCGGGACGGCCCGCTGGTCGTGGATCTCGAAGGTGGCGAGTCGACCGGGCTCGCCGACCGGCAGCCCCAACTGGTGGGCCGCCGCCTCGAGCGGGTCGTCGGACGCCCCGTCGTCGCCGTCGGACGCTCTACCAGCGTCCTCGGACGCCCCGCCACCGTCGTCGGTCGCTTCGGGTGTCCATAGCGCGAACGACCCGCCCGCGGGCACGAGCAGGCTGGGGACGAACGTCAACTGCGCACGCAACGACACGATCCTCCTGACCGCGGGCGAACCCGACACCGTAGCCGTTCGTGCCTCATCGCCCGTTCGGCCGGGTCCGAGGTGCGCCGGGCGCTGCGCGACCACACCGCCCGGGGCGATGTCGGGCGGGTGCGCGATCTGCGCGCCGCGCCAGCAGGTGGCACCGGCGCTGCAGCGGCCCACACCCTGGCCGATGGGGTGGAAGGACGGGTCCGCCCCTTACGTTGTCCCGATGACCGGCGCATCCTCGCGCCGTTCGACACCGAACCCCGGTCGACCCCCGAGCACGACGGAGCCAGACGTGACCGAGACCTCGTTCCCCGACACGACCACCGACCGGGCCGTGGACCTCGGCGCGGGCCTCGACGAGCAGGCCCAGCGCACGATCGACTGGTTGGAGGTGGAGTTCCCGGGCTGGTCCGTCGAACTCGACGACACCGCCACCTGGGACGGCAACCTGCGTCCGCTGTGGATCGCCCGCCGTGACGGGCACCACCCGCAGGCGGAACTGACCGCGGCCAAGCTGCACACCCGGCTGACCGAGTACCACGAGCGTGAGGACAAGCGACGCGCCCTGGCCAACTGAGCGAACGCGACTGAGCGAACGCTCGGGCCGCCCCCCGCGGCCCGAGGATCGTCCGTCCCCACCTGCGCGCCCGAAGCCCTGCGCCCCCGGCGCGCCCTCTCCCCCCCCCACCCCCCCCCCCCAAACCCCCCCCCCCCCCCCACCCCCCCCCCCGGGGCCCCCCCCCCCGCGCCCCCCCGCGCTCTCGACCCCCTACGGTGCTGCGCGTGAACCTGCTGGATCTCGCACTCGCACTCACCCTGCTCGCGGCGGTCCTCGGGGGCCTGCGCGCCGGGTTCATCTCCCGCGTCCTGACGTGGACCGGCATCGCGACCGGCGCGTTGGCGGCCACGTTCACTGTGCCCCTGGTGCTCCGCCTGATCGAGCGGGGCATGCCCTCCACGCGCTTCATCGTCGGCATCGCCGTCCTGGCCGCCACCGTCGCCGTCTGCACCAGCGTGTTCCAGGTCATCGGCGCCCGAGCGCGCGCCGGGGTGGCGCAGACCCCGCTGTCCAGCATCGACCGGATCCTCGGGGCGCTGGCGGGTGGCGCCCTGGTGTTGGCGGTGACCTGGTTCCTGTTGCCGGCGGCGGCCGGGACCAGCGGGGAGATCGCGCGGCAGGTCCGCGGGTCCACCATCGTCAGCATGGTCGACACCCTGGCGCCGACGCCCCCCGGGATCGCCCGGGACCTGTCGGCGCTCGTCGATCGGACGCGGTTCCCCACGGTCTTCGACGACCTGCGTCCGTCACCGGAGACCGGCCCGCCGCCGGAGGAGATCGGGATCGACGCCGGCATCGTGGACCGCTCGACCGCGGCGACGGTGCAGGTCCGGGCCCGCGGCTGCGGCCGCCGCTACGACGGCTCCGGGGTGGTCCTGGGCGAGGATGTGATCGTGACCAACGCGCACGTGGTCGCCGGCGCCGACGAGGTCGAGGTCACCCGCCCGAACGGCACCCGCCGGGCCGCCACCGTGGTGCGCTTCGATGCCGACCGCGACCTGGCCGTGCTGGAGACCACCGGGCTCGGCGCCAGCCCGCTCGGCCTGGCTCGCGCGGAGCTCGGCGGCGACGGGGTGTCCATCGGCTACCCGGGCGGCCAGAGTGCACCCCGGGTCGCGCCGCTGCGCGTCGAGGACCGACGGACCGCCACGGGTCGCGACATCTACGGCCAGCCCGGCAGCGAGCGCGAGGTCCTCTTCCTCGCCGCCCAGTTGCGTCAGGGCGACTCCGGCTCCCCCGTGATCGACGCCAACGGTGACGTGGTCGGCATCGTGTTCGCGGTCTCGCCGGACCGCGCGACCGCGGCGTACGCGCTGGACCGCAGCGAGGTCGATGCGATCCTCGCCGCCCCGCGTGCCCCCGGCGAGTCCGGCGCGTGCCTGCCCTGAGGCGACCGCTGCCGCACCGGTCGCCGGGTCAGGACGCGATGAGGGCCAACTCGACCAGCCGGGTCGTGGTCCCCGCCTCGACCGACACGGTGTAGGTCGTCGAGGTCCGATCGAAGCCCTGCACGCGCGGCCGCCCGGACGTCGCGGGGATCTCGAGCCGCTCGGAGACCGCGCCCGACGACGGGTCGTCGAGCGGTGCGGTCCACAGCCGCAGGCCCGCGACCGTCTCCCGGTCCGAGACGAGCGCGACCAGGTGCCAGGCCCCGTCGACCTCGACCAGGTCGAGCCCGGCCGGGGCGTAGAGCTCCGGCAGCGTGTGCTGCTCGACCGATCCGTCCGCGGCGAGGGCGAGCAGGATCTCGATGCCCGCCACCCACACGGTGCCGTCGGGTGCCTCGACGCACGACCCCATCAACCTCGGGCCGAGCTCCTCGTCGATGAGCACGTCGACCGGTCCCTGGGGCGCGAACGGCCAGGTGACCCCCCGACGCGAACGTGCATCGGTGGAGCCCGCGGTCGTCGGCCCACAGGGCTCGGACAGCCCCCGTCCCTCGAGCGCGCCGTCGAACCGGTCGGTACGGGTCGCCTCGGCGCCATCGAGGGTCCAGGCCATGGGCACCATCCCACCGTCGAGGTGGCGGTGACCGACGATCAGCGACTCCTCGCCGTCGGTCACCACGCCGACGGCACGGCTCGTATCCCACTCCTCGTCCACGTCCAGATCGATCGCCCGGAGCGCGCCGTCGACGAGGCGGGCCGCGGCCGGCAGGACCGCGGACCGCGCCTCCCAGCCGGTGAGGATCCCCGACCCCGACCAGGCGTCGAGGTCGAGCCGCCCCGCGAGTTCACCGACGACGTCCCCGGTGCCGGGATCGACGACGACGGTCCTCGCGGTCTCGTTCGCGCCCACGTTCAGGGTCATCGCCTCGGCACCCGCCGAGGCGATCGTCGGCCGCTCCTGGCTCGTGAGCGGCGCGGCGAGTGACACCTCCGCCTCCTGGAAGCCGACGCTCCACGCCCCGGACCAGTCGTCGAAGGTGACCACCGAGTCCTGGTGCACCGGCGAGTGGGCCGCGAGGACCCCGCCGAACTGGCCGACCTCCGTGATGCGTGCCCCCTCGACGGTCCACCAGCGTGTCGGGCCACCGGCCGCGACGTGCACGTAGGAACGTCCGTCGCCCCAGTTGCCCGACACCAGCCGGGTCGCGGTGGAACCGATGCTGGATGCGCCGTCGTAGATCTCCTCGGTCCGATCGTCGAACACCGATCCGCTGGACGTCCGTGACCAGACCGACTGCCGCCCGAACGGGGGGTCGGTGGCCGCGCCCGCGACCCAGAGCACCTCGTGGAGCGGCAGCATGCTCGAGAGGCGATGGACGTCCTCGAGCCCGTCGGGGACCGCGACCACCGCGAGCTCGTCGACGGACGGCCCCTCGAGCCAGAACAGCTCCTCGGTGTCGCTGCGATGTCCGGCGATCCGGACGGTGCCGTCCTGCACGACCGCGGCGTCGAGCCCGACGAACTCGGCGGCGAGCGCCGGGTCCTGCGGGAGCTCGATCCGGCGTGCCTCCCCACCCTGGACGGACCAGGCGGCCGGGTACTGCCGGCCACCCTCGACCCGGATGCCGACCGCCAGGTAGCCGTCCCCGTCGACGGCCACGTTGCGCACCCCCGCGAGATCCCCGTCCTCGATGGTCGTGATCAGCCGTGGATCCGCCGTCCGCTGACGCAGTTCCACGCGGCTGCGGCCGTCCTCACCGCGCAGTCGGAGCAGGGTCACGTCCGCGGCGTCGACGAGCTCCGCGCTCCCGCCGACGACGTCATCCGGGAGCGCCAGGTCGATCGGGTCCCAGGAACGACCGTCCTCCAGCGGCGAGCGGTACACCGCGGGGAGCGACGTACCCGCAGCGGTCGAGCGCTCGCCGAAGACGTGGAACCGGGTGCCGACGACGTCGATGGCGGACGGGGCGAACGCCTCCTCGACCACGTCGGTCCCGGCCAGGACATCGAGGTCGAGCTCCAGCGGGGTCACGGTCGTGGCGAACGGCCCGGCCCCGGGCCCGAGCGGCTCCGACGGTGCCGCGCGCTCGCCGTCAGGATCCTCGTCGGCCGGGTCGGGCGTCGCCTCCGCGCCGGCGGCGTCCCCGGGCTCGACGGGTCCCTGCCCGCCCGTGCACGCGGCGACGACCAGCGCGAGCGCCGCGAACCGCATCGGACCGGACCCGCGCATCTGCTCCCCCGTCGCCCGGTCGCCGACCCCCGTGGTGCGACGAGCCGGACGGACGGTAGCGCCTCGGCGCGGGCGCACCATCGGTGTCACACCCCGTCCGTAGCGTCGGAGGCGTCCGGCCGGGTACCGCACCCCGCACCCACGCGGCACACCCGATCGCCCAGCCACCCGCCCCATCGGAGGGACCCGCGATGAGCACCGCCACCCTGCACGCGCTGTTGACCGTCACCAGCTTCGCGCTGACCACGTGGATCGGGTGTCTGGTGCTGCTGCGCCTGGAACGGGCTCAGCCGACGGTGCGTCGCACGAAGCCGTGCAAGCCGACCCAGATCAGCCCGAGGTTGGCCACGACCAGCGCACCCAGGAAGGCCGGCGCCGACATCGTCTCGATCGACGGGGTCAGCGCCGCGCGCAGCCCCTCGCTGACGTACACGAGCGGGTTGAGCAGCACTCCGTGCTGCAGCCACGGCAGCGCGTCGAGCGCGGCCCAGGGGTAGTACACCGCTCCGAGGAAGGTCAGCGGGAGCACGACGACGGAGAACATCAGGCCGATCTGGCGCGGGCTGACGTAGGTACCGAGCGTCAGGCCCAGCGCGCCGGACAGCAGCGCGGAGAGCAGCGCGACCGCCAGCAGCAACCACCAACTGGTCACCGCCAGGTCCACCTGGCCGCTCGGGATGAGCACGACCATCGGCAGCACGACCAGCCCGGCGACGATGCTCTGCGCCCCGCCGAACAGGATCTTCTCGATGCCCACCGCCTGCACCGGGGCGGGAGCCATGATCCGGTCCTCGATCTCCTTGGTCCCGCCGAACTCGTTCGACAACGGCAACGCGACCGCCATGATGCCCTGGAAGATGATCGCGACCGCGACCAGGCCCGGCACCAGGATCGTGGCGAAGTCGCCGGCGCCGGCGGACCCCCCGATCCCCTGGCCGATCGCGGGGAACACGTAGGCGAAGACGAACACGAACAGCAACGGCTGGGCGACGGTGCGGACCAGGAACGGCACGAACTCCCGCCGCAGGACCCGCATGTCACGCAACATCAGGCCACCGATGGCCTGCAGGGTCGATCGCACCATGGACGGGTGCGCCCGGGAGCCATCCCCACCATGGGCTGGGCGCGGCGTGGCGGCAGCGGACGTGTCCGGCGCCGCGGTGGTCGAGTCACTCACGCAGGTCCCTCCCGGTGAGGTTGATGAACACCGATTCGAGGTTGGCGTCCTGCACGGCCAGATCGCGCAGCTGCGCGCCCAGCCGCTCCGCCAACGTGCCGACCAGGCCGTCGAGCCCCGTGGCCAGGACCCGCATCGAGGTGCCCTGGAACTCCACGTCACGGACCGCGTCGAGCGCGGCGCGAGCCCCGCCGGGCCCGACGGCGACCTCGCGCGCGCGGCGACCGATG
>JAFIEQ010000166.1 GCA_020832455.1 Nitriliruptoraceae bacterium | reverse complement strand
GGGGGGGGCCGCGCCCCCGGGCGGGGGTGGCGGGGGGGCGGGCGTCGCTGGCCGGGGGGGCCTGTGGGCGCTGGGGAGGCTCGCGGGAGCGCCCCCACGCGGGGGGCGCTGGCAGGGGGGGGCGCGTCGACGCGCACCGGTGAGAGACCCCCGCCGGGGCAGGTGCCGACGACGGTGCCGGTGGTCCGACGGCATCCCGATCCGCAAGTACCCGCGGGCGGCCGACCACACGGACGAGCGCCGGGTCGTGGCGCGCCCGGACCGGACGTCCGGGTCGAGCGCCCGCGCCGGACGGATCAGGGATGACGAGGTAGGCCTCGGCGAGCGAGGCCAGGACCACGCGGCCCTCGCGGCGTCAGCGACACCCCGGCGAGGACCATGCGCGGATCAGTAGAAGAGCAGCAATCCCATGCATCGGACGCTACCGCAGGACGGCGTCGCGGTCGAGCGGCGCGGGGTGCGCTGGTCCAGCCGGACCGGCCCTGCTGAGCCTGGCCTGCCCGACCGGTCCGGTGGATCACGACCGCGCAGCGGGGACTCTCCGACGCCATCGCCGCGTGGGTCTCGACCTACCACGTCGGTCTGCTGGTCGGCACCCTCTCGGCGGTGGGGCTCGCGCTGTTCGTGGCCGGGGACGGGCGGCTGCTGCTGGTGGGCCCGGCCCTCGGCGTGCTGATGGCCCTGGGGGGGCTGGTCGCACGTCCGCGGGTACCGCCGCGGATCCCAGTGACTGGCCGCCGAGCACGGGTTGTCGGTGTGCGCGACCTCGGCCCGGTGATCCACGCTCCGAAGCGCCTGCGGACCATGGCGATCCTCGCGACCTCCGACGAGGTGACGTTCGCGCTGCTCCAGGAACGTCTCGAGCTGAAGCCCCCGGACCGGCAGGATAGGTTCGGTACCGGCTGGGACCGGCCGGGGGAGGACAGCCGTGGTGCGCGCGGTGGACGACGGGGAGGGCATCGATGACGTGCTCCGCGACGTCGATCCGCCCGCGGACGCCGGCGAGCTGTGGGAGCTGCTGCTCGAGTCCGTCCAGGCGCTGAGCCAGGCGCTCATCCAGCAGTTGCCGGTCATCGCGCTCGGGCTGCTGCTGTTCATCGTCGGGCTGATCGTCATCAAGGTCGGGGTCGGGTGGACCGCCCGGGGCCTGTCGCGGGCACGGGTCGACCACGCCGTGGAACGCCTCACCGTCAACCTGATGCGCTCCATCCTGGTGCTGCTGCTGACCCTGTGGGTCCTGTCCGTGGCCGGGGTCCGGGTCGGTGCCGTGCTGGCGGGGTTGGGCCTCGCGGGCCTCGCGCTCGCGTTCGCGCTCCAGAACATCCTCGAGAACTTCGTGGCCGGCATCCTGATCCTGATCCGCAAGCCCTTCCGGCGCGGCGACCAGATCGAGTCGCACGAGTTCGCGGGCACCGTCGAGGACATCGATCTGCGGGTCACCCACGTGCGTGACTTCGACGACCAACTCGTGCTGATCCCCAACGCGACGGTGTTCACCCACCCCATCGTCAACTTCACGCGGATGGGGCGGCGACGTACGCGGGTCACGGTCGGGATCGACTACCGCGACGACCACGATCGGGCCCGCGAGGTGCTGTTGGAGACCGTGCGCTCGGTCGAGGGTGTCCGCAGTGCGCCGGAACCCGAGGTGCTGTGTACGCAGCTCGGGGAGTCCAGCGTGGACTTCGAGGTCAGCTTCTGGACCGCTCCGCAGATGCGTGAGGTCCGCTTCGTCCGTGACCGGGTGCTGCGGGCCTGTAAGTCCGCGGTCGAGGCGGAGGGCATGACCATCCCCTGGCCGATCCGCACCCTGGCCGCCGACATGGGGCCGCTGCGCGTCGCGCAGGAGCACAGCGCGGGTGACGCACCCGCCGAGGATCCAGGGTGACGGTGTCGCGCGACACGGGTGAACGGTGTCACGCGACATCGCGACGGCGCGCCCGGCAGGGTTCGAACCTGCGACCTGAGGATTAGAAGTCCCCTGCTCTGTCCAGCTGAGCTACGGGCGCCTCGTAGGCAGCGTACGCGTCGGGCGATCGCGGACCCGGCTCGCCGTTCCGGAATGCGCTCGGCGCCGAACCGGTTGGTACCGCAGAGCCACCCCGTGCCTGCTCAGGCCACTGCCCCCCGGATCGGTGCGATGGACGACACCCCAGACCACCTCGAGGCCCCGTCGGCCGCCGCGACGTCCGTCGACGGCGAGCCCCGCGGGCGCGCGCGCTGGCTGACCTCCCCGTGGCTGCGGGTCGGGGTCCTCGTCGCGTTGGTGGCGTTCGCGCTCGCCATCTCGCTCGGCAGTGACGAGCTGTCCCTCGGTGCCATCCGCAGCCAGGTGGACGAGCTCGGGGCGCTGGGACCGCTCGCGTGGATCGCGATCTACCTCGTGGCGACGGTGCTGCTGCTGCCCGGGACCCCGTTCACGATCGGGGCCGGGGTGCTGTTCGGCCCGGTCGTGGGGGCGCTGACGGCACTGGTGGGTGCCACGCTCGGTGCCACCGCGTCGTTCCTCGTCGGGCGTGGCATCGGGCGTGGTGCGGTGGCGAGCCTGGCCGGCCGGCGGATCCAGGCCATGGACCGCTTCCTGAGCGAGCGTGGCTTCGCGTCCGTGCTGTTGGTGCGGCTCGTGCCGCTGTTCCCGTTCAACCTCGTCAACCTGGTGGCCGGGGTGACGGCGCTCCGGCTGACCCCCTACGTCCTGGGCACCGCGATCGGGATCGTGCCCGGCACCGTGCTGCTCGCCGTCTCCGGCGGCTCGATCGAGGATCCGACGTCCCCCCTGTTCCTCGGCAGCGTGGCAGGCTTCGTCCTGCTGGTCGTCGTCGGTGGGGTGGCGGCCCGCCGGCTGCGGCCGACCGACGACCCCGCGAGCGACACGATCGAGCACCCCTGATGTTGGACCTCGCCGTGCGTCGTCGGCTCGGTCCGGTCCTGGACCGGCTCGCGGATCCGCTCGTCCGTGTCGGTGTGACCCCGCTCGCCCTGACCGTGGTCGGGCTGGTGCTCGGGTTGGCGGCGGCGACGGCTGCGGCCTTCACCTGGTGGTGGGCGGCGCTGGGGTTGTGGCTCGTCTCGCGCCTCGCCGATGGGCTCGATGGCCCGGTCGCGAGACGAGGCGGGCGGGTCTCCGCGTTCGGCGGGTGGGCCGACCTGATGGCGGACTTCACCGTCTACGGCGCGTTCGTCGTCGGCTGCGCCATCGGGCAGCCCGACGCCCGGGTCGCGCTGCTGGTGCTGCTCGCGACCTACTACGTCAACGGCTCGTCGCTGCTGGCCTACTCCGCGGCAGCGGACGCCCGTGGGGTGGCGCGCCCCGACACGCGGACCTTCCACTTCACCCGGTCGCTGGCGGAGGGGACGGAGACCATCGTGGTGCACAGCCTGCTGGTGCTCGTGCCGTCCGCGATGGCGCCGATCGCCTGGGGGTTCAGCGCCCTGGTGCTCGCCACGATCATCCAGCGCGTCGCGCTCGCGCGACGCACGTTGCGGGGCCGCGCACCGCGACACCGCGAGACGACCGCCGCGGTCGAGTGGGAGGGGCAGCGCACCGCGGAGGCGGCACCTCAGCCGCGACGTGCCGCCGCGCAGCCCACGCCAGGCTCGCCCGGAGCGAGCGCACGGCACGACCGGTAGCGGCCCCAGCATCCCGGCCCAGCCGCGCGGGGGATCAGCGCCGCAGCGCGCGCCGAGCACCGAGCAGGACCTTCGACGCGGGCTTGAGGGCGCCGAGCGCGTCGCGTAGCGCCTCGAGTGAGGCAGCGGACACGTCGTCGCTCCACGTCGGGTAGGCGTGGGTCGAGGACCGCGCGATGGCGGACACCTTGGCCCCGTTGGTGATCCAGGCGACGACCTCGCCGATCGTCTCGCCTGCACGGGGGCCGACGACGGTGGCGCCGACGAGGCAGCCCTTCGGATCGCCGACCAGCATGGCGAACCCGTCGGTCGTGCCCGTGGCGACCGCCCGATCGACGTCCGTGTGGTCGGCGCGTCGAACGGTGACCTCGTCGCCGAACCGCTCCCGCGCCTGCGCCACGCTCAGCCCCACCCGGGCGACCTCGGGGCTGGTGAAGGTCACCCACGGGATCCGCTCGTGGTCGACCTGGGCCCGGAGGCCGAACAGCGCGTTCTGGACGACCGTCGCCCCGTGGGCGGCAGCGACGTGCGTGAACGGCAGCTTCATGGTGACGTCGCCGGCCGCGTAGATCTTCGGGTTGGAGGTCTGCAGGCGGTCGTCGACGGCGACGGCGCCGCGCTCGTCGAGCACCACCTCGGCCGTGTCGAGGCCGAGCCCCTCGGTGCGTGGGCGTCGTCCGGCCGCGACGAGGATCCGGTCCGCGGAGATCGACTCCTCGCCGGCATCGCCGGTGACGACGACCGTCGACGTGCCGTCCCCGGCCGGCTCCACCCGCGCGGCCCGGGTCGCGGTCCGTACGTCGACACCCTCGGCCCGCAGCCGCGCACCGACCACCGCGCTGGCCTCGGGCTCCTCGCGGGGGAGGAGCCGGTCCTCGAGTTCGACGATGGTGACCTGCGTGCCGAGCCGCTGGAACGCCTGGCCGAGCTCACAGCCGATGGGTCCGCCGCCGAGCACCACGAGCCGGTCGGGGAGTTCGGTGAGATCCCACAGCGTCTCGTTGGTGAGCGGGTCGGCGTCCGCGAGACCCTCGACCGGAGGGAGCACCGGCTCGGATCCGGTGGCGATCAGCGCGTGGCGGAAGGCTCGGGTCGAGCCGTCGTCGAGGGTGACCGTGTCCGGCGCGGTGAAGCGTGCGCCCGCCTCGACGACCTCCACGCCCTCGCTGCGCAACCGTTCCGGCGAGTCGTGCGGTTCGATCGTGGCGATGGCCTGCTTCACGTGGGCCATGACCGCGGCCATGTCCACCTCGACCCCGGCAGCGTGCACCCCCAGGTGGTCGGAGTGCCGCGCCGTGTGCGCCGCCGCCGCCGCCGTGATCAGCGCCTTCGAGGGCACGCACCCGGTCCACAGACAGTCGCCACCGGTCCGGGCGCGCTCGATCAGGGTGACCCGCGCCCCCTGGCTCGCGGCGCCGACCGCCGCGACGAGTCCAGCGGTACCGCCGCCGACGATGAGCAGGTCCGCACGTGCCATCAGGTTCGTCCTCCGCACTCGATCTTCGGATGGTGCTGGGCGTGCACCCGGTACGTCGGCCCCGGTGCGCCGCCGCCGCTGCCCCCGCCGGCATCCGGCACCGGGGCGTCGTCCGGATGGACACCGAGCCCGGCCCTGCGTCGTCGCAGGCGGCCCCCTGTCGGAGGGAACACCTCGGCCGTCCGTCGGCATCCATCGGTGTCCGACCACCGGCACCAGGCCCTAGCGTCGTCGGTGGCGCGATGGCGCGCTACCGACGAAGGGACCTACCGTGCACGTGCTCGTGATCGGCTCGACCCGAGGTACCGGCCGCCTGCTGGTCGACCGTCTGCTCGCCGACGGCCACGACGTCCGGGCGCTGGTCCGACGCCAGGAGCAGGCCGACGCGCTCGCCGAGGCCGGTGCGACCCCGGTCCTCGGCGACCTCGAGGGCGACCTGGGTGCCGCGTTCGAGGGTGCGTTGGACGCCGTCGCGTTCTGCGCCGGATCGGGCTCGTCGACCGGACCGGACGCGACGCTGCGGGTCGACCTGCACGGTGCGGTCCGCGCCATCGACCACTGCCTCGACGCGGGTGTCGGGCGGTACGTGCAGCTGTCGTCCATCGCCGCCGACGATCCCCTGCGCGGCGCCGAGGGCATCCGCCACTACCTCGCCGCCATGCACGCCCGGGATCGGATCCTGACCGACAGTGGGCTCGCGGCGACGATCGTGCGCCCCGGGGGGCTGACGGACGACGATCCAACCGGTCACATCGAGATCGGCGTCCCGCGGCTCGAGGCGCACGGTTCCGTGCCGCGCGGGGACGTCGCCGCCGTCATCGCCGGCTGCCTCGGCGACGACGGCACGATCGGGGCGAGCTTCGAGTTCGTCAGCGGCACCACACCGATCGGTGAGGCGCTGGCTGCGCTGCGATGACGATGCTGCTCGACGCCCCGCCCCGGGTCCCCGGCCCGCTGGAGCGGCTCGTCGACCGGATCCCGTTCCTGGAGAAGGAGCTGTTCCTGCTGCGGCGGCTGGTCCGCCCGGGGGACGTGTGCCTGGATGTCGGCGCCGCCGGTGGTGCGCACCTGTTGGTCATGGCCCGCCGGGTCGGCCGGACGGGTCGCGTGCTCGGGGTCGAGGCGCGTCCGGGCTCGGCGCGCGTGCTGAGCGCCATCGCCGGGATCGCGGCGGGGCGTGCGCGGGTGGAGATCCACCAGGTCGCGTTGGCGGCGGACACGGGGTGGTTGACGTTGCGTGTCCCGTTGGTGCCGACGCGGGCGCACCTGCTGGGCTCCAGCGACCGTCGGGATGCGGCGGCCGCGTTCCCGGGGCTGCCGGCGGCCCGCATCGACGTGCCCACCCGCCGACTCGACGACGTCGTCCGCCTCGCCGGGTTGACCCGCATCGACGTGCTGAAGTGCGACGTCGAGGGAGCGGAGGGGGAGGTGCTGGCCGGCGCCGCCAGCGTGCTGGCCCACCACCGTCCCGTCGTGCTGCTGGAGGCCGACGACCTGCACCAGGCCCGCTACGACCGGTGTGCCGCGGACGTCGTGGGGACGGTCGTCGACGCCGGGTACCGCCCGTTCCGCTACGTGCGCGGGCGGTTGGAGCGGCTCGCGGGCGTGGTCGACGGGGAGGACGACTACGTGCTCGTCCCCGAGGAGCGCATCGGGATGGTCACCGCCCGGGTCGGCGTCCACCCCGGCTGAGCGTGGTGCGGTCCCGCGGACCGGCCGCGGCGTGGACCCGACCGCTCGGGCGGCGACCGGCGACGCATCGCGCGGGCGCGTCCGGCAGACTCGGTGCATGTCCCGCACCGTCCCGTTCACCATCACCGACGCCGGACGTGCCAGCGAGCGCGTCGGCGGCGCCGAGGTGACCGCGCCGGTGGGGGTCGTCGGGTTCGGCCCGGGTGAAGCGCAGGGCCCGAGCTCGCGGGTGCGCTACGACGGGCCGCTCGGTCCGATCGAGCTCCGCTACGTCCAGGACGAGGCCCGCACGAGGTTGCAGGGGCCACACGTCGGGGACGCGCTCGTCGATCTGGGTCCGCCCGCGACCACCGACCCGATCCGCCTGCGCCGGCGGCTCGCCCCCGGCGTCAGCGGGCGGGTGGGGGCCGGCGCACTGACGGGGTGCGCGCCCGCGGGCCCCCCCCGGGGGGCCCGGGCCCACGGCGGCGGGC
>JAFIEQ010000165.1 GCA_020832455.1 Nitriliruptoraceae bacterium | reverse complement strand
CGGGGCTGTCGGGCGAGTCGGGGCTGTCGGGCGAGTCGGGGCTGTCGGGCGAGTCAGGTGAGTCGGGGCTGTCGGGTGAGGCCTGCCGTGGTGCGGTCGTGGTGCTGGTGTCGCGTGACCGCTGGCGCACGGCGGGTGCGTCGGGGGAGTCGTTGGACATCGGCGAGGCGACGGAGATCGGTGAGGCCGGGCTGGCAGCGGACACCGGGCTCACCTCGGAGACCGGGCTCGGGACGGAGTCCACGGAATCGATCGACTCGACCACCACGGGCGGTTCGACCCGTTCGAGCTCGGCGTCGGCGACCGTGGTGATCTCGATCGGATCCGGCGTCGAGCCGGAGAAGGCGCCGGAGGCGCCGGCGATGCCGAACGCGCCCAGCGCGACCGCAGCGGTGGCCGCGGCGATCGGGCCGCGTCGGAGGTCGTTGAGGTGCTTCATGATCGGGACTCCTCGTCGGGGGCACACACGGGTGTGTCGGTGTCGAGGATCACGATGCCGCCCGGACCTGAAGCCCCGGTAGGCAGGAGCTGAGAGCGTCCTCAGCCGTCGAGGAGGCCGGCGCGTTCGAGACACACCACATCGATCACCTCGACGAGCCAGCTCCCGGCCTGGGTGCGATCGAGTCCGGCGGCCGAGTCGATGCCGTCGAACGTCGCCGGGGGAGCGCTGGGTGACATCCCCCGGATCTCGATCTGCCGTGCTGGGGCCACGCCACCTCGTGCCTCGAAGGGGAAGGCGTCGAACCCGCGGGCATCGATCGCGC
Source organism: Nitriliruptoraceae bacterium (assembly GCA_020832455.1). Lineage (GTDB taxonomy): Bacteria > Actinomycetota > Nitriliruptoria > Nitriliruptorales > Nitriliruptoraceae > PWLR01. The sequence goes on along the minus strand of JAFIEQ010000165.1, from coordinate 6,551 downwards.
AGCCCTCGGTGCGGAACCTCACCCGAACCTCGATGGTCTCGCCTGGTTGCAGCGTCGCGGGGAGCCCCTCGACCGATGTCCACGTCACGTCGTCGAGCGCCGGTGGTGCGAAGCGGATCACCTCGACGGGCAACCGTCCGGTGTTGCGGATCGGGACGATGCGATCGGCCTCGATCGCCGCGCCGAGGTCCTGGGTCCCCGAGCCCCAGGTGTGGCCGTGCCGGAGCTGTGGTCCGAGTACACCGGCGGTGACCAGGGCGATGGCCACCGCCAGGATCGCGACCATCGCGACCGCGCCCAGCGCGCGACGGCGTGGGCTCCAGGGTGCGGGGATCAGCGCGTCGAGGGGGTCACTGGTCGAGGTGGGGCGTCCCACGGGGCCTCCTGAGGCGCGGGTCGCCTTGTGCGCCCGTCTGTCCTATTGTCACAGTACACTATGACGAACGAGTCACGCGCCCTCGTGCGTCCCCGCAGCCCACGGTCCGTGGGCATCGCCCACATCGGAGACCCCATGCTCGGTTCCCTCGTCGCCGTCGCGGCGTTGTCGATGGTCGTGGCCGCGGTGGGTCTCGCGCTCGCCTGGCGTCCGATCGCCGGCCGGGCAGACGTGACGTCGCTCGACGCGATCGGGGACGTCGAGGCAGCACGGCTCCTGGGGCGCTGGCGTGACCGCTCCGCCCGCTGGCGCGCGGGCACCGCGGGCCCGACGGTCGTCGTGGTCCTGGTGCTGAGCGTGGTGCTGCGCGGGGGCATCGACGTCGGGGTGGGGGTCGGGTCCGACCCGCATCCCGCCTGGGCCGACCCGCTGCTGCTCGGGGTCCTCGCCGTCTTCCTCGGGACCATCGGCGCGGAGTTGCACCACCTGCGGCGCGACCGGTCCCCGGCGGCGGCGACCCGGACCGCCGCACTCGAGGTCCGCACCGTCGACCGCTACCACGGCGTCCACGCGCCGCGTCGGTTGGCGCTGGTGGTGGGGAGCTGCGCCGTCGTCGGTGCGGCGACGGCGGTCGCGGGTCGGGTGCCCTGGTTGGCCCTCGTCGCCCTGGTGATCGGTGGAGCGGTCCCCGTCGTCACCCGCTCGATCGCACGACGGGCGCGGCCGGCGCTGCCTGGACCCCTGCGCGCCGCGGACGAACTGGTCCGGCGGCTGGCGACCGCCAGCGTCCACGCGGCCGGCGTCAGCGCGGTCGTGTTGCTCACGGGTTGGCAGCTCGGCGGCCTCTCGGCGGAGGTGGCGCCGGGTGGGGTCGCGGCGATGCTGCTCGTGGCCGTTCCCTGGGTCGCCGTCGTGGTCGCCGTGGTCTGGTGGCGGCAGAGCCATCCCGACCGGCTGCTCGCAGGGGCGCTCGCCGAGAGCGGGAGCGTCACGCACCCCGCAGACGCGGGGGGTTCGATCACGGACCTCCCGGCCGGGCCTGCCGCGGGACCGGCGCGATGATCGTCGCGGTGGATCCGTCGGATCCGACGCCCGCCTACCAGCAGATCCGTCAGCAGATCGCGCGCATGGTCGCGGCGGGGACGCTGCAGCCGGGCGCGCAGCTCCCCACGATCCGCCAGCTCGCGCTCGATCTGCAGCTGGCGAAGGGGACGGTCGCCCGGGCCTACGAGTCGTTGTTGCGCGACGGCGTCGTCGAAGCGGCCGGTCGGCGCGGCACCGTCGTGGCCCCACCGGCCGGTGTGCTGGCTGCCGAGGAGGTGGCCGAGGAACTGCTCGAGGTGGCCCGTGCGCTCGCCGTGCGCGCGCGACAGCTCGGCGCGGACGATCAGCAGGTCAGCGCCGCGGTCGAGGCCGCACGACGCGAGCTCGGCTGATCGATCGGTCGTCCGCGTGTCGGGCCGCTCGGGTCCGTGGTCGCGGCCGCTCCGGCCCCGCTCAGGACGGGTCGTCCGGTGGGCCGACCCCGTGGGTGCTCACGGCCTGCGCCGCGTCGATGATCCGCAGGGGCCGCTCGACGATCTCCTCCAGGGGGGTGGTGAACCCGCTGGCCTCGTAGTGGCGCAGAGCGCCGAACAGCGCCCCCACGAAGGCGTGGGTCGTCACCTGGGTCTCCAGGTCGGTGGCCTCCCCGCCGAGCGCACGGGCGATGATGCCGGCGATGGCCTCACCCATCTCGTGGGCCTGCAGGATCGACGCGGCCTCGATACTGGGGTGGGTGAACGCCAGCCGGAGCCGCTGGTGGACCTGGTCGAGGTCGTCCCCGGCCGCAGCGCCCACGCTCCAACGCACGACCTCGCGCAGCGCGTCCATCGGTGGCGAGGTGGCGAGCCGTTGCTGGAAGGTGACGAGCGCGGCCGGGTCGTACTCGTCCCAGATGACGAGCATCTCCTTGGTGCCGAACCAGCGGTAGACGGAGCTCGCCGACACCTCGGCGTCCTGGGCGATGCGCTCGACCGTGACCTGGTCGAACCCCTCCGTGTCGAAGAGCGCCAGCGCCACCCGCTGGATCCGGCGCATCGCCGTCAGCCGCTTGCGCTCCCGCAACGACAGCGTCGAGGTGGCATCGGGCCCGCCGGGGTCGGTGTCCGGCGATGGCTCGTGCTCGCTGGCATCCATGGAGGGCCTCGGCGGGGGACGGGCGCAGGGGACGGCGTCACGGTCGGTCCGCCGCGCTCACGGCGCCCGATCGCGGGTGTCGTCGCGCATCCTACGCGCTGAGGGTCGCTGTCAGTTGACAGTCACCGTCAGTTATGTCAGCTTCTTTGGACAGTGACTCTCAGATGGAAGTGACTTCGCAACGATCGCCCTCGGTGGCGGTCGGACGCGGGGCACGCGACGGATGGAGCGATCGTGGAGACCGCGCTCGAGGTCGATGGCCTCGTCAAGACCTTCGGCCGCACCCGAGCCCTCGACGGGGTGGACCTCGAGGTGCGCCGCGGGGAGGTGCACGGGTTCCTCGGCCCCAACGGTGCAGGCAAGTCGACCACCATCCGTGTCCTGCTCGGCCTGCTCCGCGCGGATGGCGGCACCGCACGGGTGCTCGGTGGGGACCCGTGGCGGGATGCGGTCGCGCTGCACCGCCGGCTCGCCTACGTCCCCGGCGACGTCCACCTGTGGCCGAGCCTGACCGGCGGTGAGGCCATCGACCTGTTCGGATCGCTGCGTGGTGGTCTCGATCCGGCACGGCGCGACCAGCTGATCGAGCGGTTCGCCCTCGACCCCACCAAGCGGTGCGGGACCTACTCGAAGGGCAACCGTCAGAAGGTGGCGCTGGTCGCCGGGTTCGCCTCGGACGTGGACCTCTACCTGCTCGACGAGCCGACCAGCGGGCTCGATCCGCTGATGCTGCGCACCTTCCAGGAGGTGGTCCACGAGGTGCGCGACGCGGGACGCACCGTGTTGCTCTCCAGCCACGTGTTGGCGGAGGTGGAGGCGCTCGGTGACCGGGTGAGCATCATCCGGGACGGACGCATCGTCGTCTCCGGGACCCTCGATGAGCTGCGGCACCTCACGCGCACCCACGTGGATGCGCGCACGACCCGCCCGGTCGCCGGACTGGAGGAGATCGACGGCGTGCACACGCTGGAACTCGCCGACGAGGGCCGCCACGTCCGTGCCGAGGTGGAGCCCGCAGCGCTGGACGAGGTCGTCGCGCGGCTCAGCCGCGCCGGCGTCGGCGCGCTGACCTGCTCGCCACCCTCGCTCGAGGAGCTGTTCCTGCGCCACTACGAGGTCGGCGCGGCGCGCGCGCCGGGTCGCGATGGTCCGTCGACGACCACCTCGCACGCCTCCAGCACCGGGAGCCGGGCATGAGCGCGCTCACCAACACGACGCGGCTGCTGCGGCTGGGAGTCCGACGGGACCGCCGACTCATCGGCATCTGGGTCGCGGTCGTCACCGCGCTGACGGGAGCGATCGCGGGATCGGTCGTCGGGCTCTACACCACGGAACAGGATCGCATCGCGGCGGCGACGTTCTCCGCCTCCAACGTGGTCACCCGGGTGTTCGACGGCCCCGCCGCCGGCACGGAGCCGGGGTCGCTGGTGCTGATGGAGGGTGCCTGGCTGCTGGCCGTGCTCTGCGGTCTGGCGTGCGCCCAGGTCGTCGTCCGTCACACCCGAGGCGACGAGGAGCACGGTCGCGCGGAGCTCATCGGTGCGGGCGCCGTCGGTCGGGGGGCCCGGCTGATCGCCGCGGCCGGCGTCGCGACGCTGCTCGCGCTGCTGTTGGGGATCGGCGTCACCGCCGCGCTGCTGGTCGCGGGGTTGCCCGTGGCCGGCTCCGTGCTCGCTGCGGGCACGTTGGTCGGCAACGGGCTCGTCTTCGCGGCGGTCGCCGGGGTCGCGGCGCAACTGGCCACGACGGCGCGTGCCGCGAACGGCATCGTGGCGGCCGCGCTCGGGGCGGCCTTCCTCGCCCGTGCCGTCGGGGACGCGCTCGGCACCGTCAGCGACGACGGGGTGCGTGTCGTCAGCGCCTGGCCCTCGTGGCTGTCCCCGATCGGCTGGGTGCACCAGGCCCAGGCCTACGCGGACCCGCGTTGGTGGGTGCTCGGGCTCCACCTCGGGCTGACCGCGCTGCTGGTGCTGGTCGCGGCACGCTTGGCGGCCGGCCGCGACCTGGGCGCGGGGCTCCTGCCGCAACGTCCCGGTCCGGCACGTGGGGGCCGGCTGCTGCGCACCCCGCTGGGTCTCGCGGTCCGACTGCAGCGCGGCATGGTGCTGGCCTGGGTGGTGGCCCTGACGGTCGTCGGGACGGCGTTCGGGTTCGTCGGGGACAGCGCGGACGAGTTGCTGGGTCTCAGCGACGAGCTCGCGGCGGCCGTGGAGGCGCTCGGTGACGGTGGCGGTCCGGTGGAGCTCTTCCTCGCCTTCACGGTCGGCCTGCTCTCCCTGGCCGCGGCGGGGGCCGGGGTCCAGGCGGTGCTGCGTGCCCGCCAGGAGGAGCTCGGGGGGCACGCGGAGGCGGTCCTGGCCACCGCGACGGCACGCGGACGTTGGTTCGGGGCGCACCTGCTCGTCGCGGGGGTCGGGACGAGCCTGGTGCTGCTCGGCCTCGGGCTCGGAGGGCTCGTCGGGTTCGGCGTGGTGACCGGGGACTGGTCGCTCGGGGTCGAGGGCATGCTCCTGGCGTCGCTGGTACGGATCCCGGCGGCGCTGGTGCTGATCGCGCTGGTGGCGGTGTTCGTCGCCTGGGTCCCGCGGGCCGCCGCGGCGCTCGGCTGGGCGGCGTTCGCGCTCAGCGTGGTCTTCGGGCAGCTCGGTGCGTTGTTCGAGCTCCCGCAGGCGGTGCTGAACCTCTCCCCGTTCACCCACGCCCCGAACGTGCCCATCGACCCCATCACCGCGACGCCGATGCTCACCATGCTGGCGGTCGCGGCCGCCCTGGGGGCGCTGGCGCTCGTCCGGTTCCGGCAGCGCGACCTGGTCCTGGTCAGCTGATCTGGTCAGCTGATCAGGACAGCGGCTCCGGCTGCTGGCCGCTGCGCAGCACCTCGATGCAGACCAGCGCCGGATCGGCGACCGCAGCGACCTCGTCGAGTGCCTCCCGGGTCGGGTCGATCATCCCCAGTGCGACCGGTCCCGGCGCTCCGCTGGCGGACACGATCGCGCCGGGCCCGCCGTCGGCGTCCATCAGGGACGTGAGTTCACGCTGCGCGGCACGGACCTGTTCGGGGTCCCAGGGATCCGCCCAGACCGTCACGGTGCCGGCGCCGAGTTCCCGGTCGAGCAGTGCCTGGACCTCGTCCGCATCCGCCTCGTACACCACGACGGCCGCCCGGGCGTCGCCCTCGGAGCGATCGACCAGGCCGGTGACCTGCAGGTCGGGCTCCCACCCCTGGCCCTCGAGCAGCGTCAGCGCCGCCTCGACCCCCTCGATCGCAGCCCCCTCGGCGGCGTTGTCCTCGGTCAGCACGTCGTCGTCGATGGCGCGATCGGGGTCCCCGAACGCCGCGGCGATCGGGTCGTGCTCCGGTCCGCAGGGTCGGACGGGGTGATCGGCGAACACGGCCGCCACCTCCTCGTCGCTCATCGCCTGGTCCGGTTCCGGTGCGGGTGGCGCGTCCCCCGACGCCGCTTCGACCTCGATCGTGACCTCGTCGAGTTCGCCGACGAACGGCTCGTCCGGCCCGTAGGTGAAGCCGGGCGCGAGCACCGCCCGGTGCACGTCGACGGCGTGGAGCCACAGGATCAACGGCTGCTCACAGCCCCCGGGCGGCTCCTGCCATCCGGTCGTCAGACGGTCGTCGTCGACGCCGAGCTCGACCAGGTCGTCCGGGCAGGCGTCATCGGGTCGGCCGAGCAGCAGCAGGACCCGATCGTCGCGGAGGGTCGGCGCGTCCCCCTCGAAACCCAACCGTCCCCAGGCCTCCTCGACCTCGGCGTCCGAGGTGAGCACCGCGGCGGCGCGCTGCTCGTCGAGCACGCCCTCCACCACGCCGAGGTGCTCCCAGGCCACCTCGCCGCCGTCGGTCGTCTGCGCGCCGGAGCTCGGCCCCTCACCGATGGGATCGAGCGACGGCCCGCCGCAGGCCCCCAGCCCCAGCGCGGCCCCCAGCGGCGTGGCGCGCCACCGGGCGCCCGGTGCGAGGCGTGCACGGGGGGCCCCGTGG
>JAFIEQ010000011.1 GCA_020832455.1 Nitriliruptoraceae bacterium | reverse complement strand
CCGCCCCGCCCCCCCCCACGGCGGCCCCCCCCCGGGCCGCGCCGGGCGGCGCCACCGGCGGCCGGCGCCGCTGCGCGGCGGGCCCGCGCACGCCCGGGCCCGCGACGAGGGTCGCGGCCGGGCCGCACCCGGCCCGCACCCGCGCCGCGCCCGGTGGCCACCCGTCACCCGGGCAGCGGATCCAGGGACACCGTCAGCGACCACGACCGTCGCTCGCCGGGCTCGAGGACCGGCGCGGTGCCGTTCGCGGCCGCGAACGCGAGGTCGTCTCGGTAGCCGGTGGACGGCTCCAGCGCGACGGCGCGCTCGCCCGCGAAGTGCGCGGCGTCGAACCAGATGCCGAGGTAGGGCACGGCCGACGCCGACCACGCGAGCCACAACGATCCGGACGGCCCCACCAGCCCGACGCGTTCGGGGCGCGCGGCCGGGTCGAGCCAGAACTTGCGTGAGGTCCCCGTCGTCGCGTGGTCGAGCCAGGACGCCGCGTCGGCGTCCCATGCGACGCGCGGTGCCCCCGCGGCGGTGACGTCGACGACCTCGTCGACGCCCGGGTCGAGCACGACCCGGCTCCCCGGTTCCCAGCGCAGCTGCGGGTGTGCCGCCCACAGCAGCGGTGCGGGCCGGGGATCGGTCCGTTCCAGCTCGTAGTGCCACACGAACGTCGAGGGGTCCTGCACCGTGATGGTCCGTGTGAACCGGTAGCCCGTCACCGTGCCCCGGACCGACATGCGCAGGTGGTGGTCGTCGGCCTCCTCGACGTCCCACGGGACCGCCCAGACCTCGCCGTGATCGGGCAGCTGCCGGGCCGGATCCCCGGGCAGCGGACAGGCCGTGATGGTCGGAACCATCTCGTCCCAGCCGGCCATGTCCGCGTCGGTGAACACCCCGCCGTAGCGCAGCTCCCGCCGCACCGTGGGCTGCACGAGCCACTCCCGGTCGGTCCGCAGATCGCGCAGCGACCCGATGCGGCCGCCACGACCGGGCAGCACCCCGAGCTCGCAGGCACCGCTGCGCACCCACCGCATCGGCTCGACGTGCCGCGCGCTCACCGGTCCGCGAGCTGCGCGAGCAGGCTCGCCACACGCGGCGCGATGTCGGCCGGATCCCCCCGGGTCAGCCCGCTGCCGAGCCCGACGGCGACCGCCCCAGCGTCGAGGTAGCGAGCGGCCTCGGTCAGCGCGATCCCACCGGTCGGGACCAGCGAGAGCTGCGGCAACGCGGCCAGGACGTCACGCAGCGACGCCGGCGTCCAGGCCGAGCCGGGGAACAGCTTGACGAGGTCGGCGCCGGCTTCGAGCGCCCGTAGCGCCTCGGTCGGGCTGGCCACCCCGGGGACCGTGGGGATGCCGTGACGACGACCGGCGGCGATCACGGCGGGATCGAGGGTGGGGGTGACGAGGAAGCTGGCGCCGGCACGCCGCGCGGCGATCGCGGAGGCCTCGTCGAGCACGGTGCCGGCACCGAGGAACGCCTCCGACGGGACCGCCGACTCGGCGATGACCGCCAACGCATCCGGGGTGGTCAACGAGATCTCGACCGCACGCAACCCGGCCGCGAACAGCTGGCTCACCGCCGCGTGGGCCGTCCCGGCGTCGTCGGTGCGCACGACCGCGACGACGCGTTGCGCGACGATGGCCGCGACCGGCTCCCAGATCTTCATCGGTGCGTCCTCATCGGTCCGCCTTCATCGGTCCGCGCTGATCGGTCCGCGCTCATCGGTCCGCGCTGATCGGTCCGTCCGCACCTGCACCCCATCATCGACGCGCCTCGTGCTCGCCCCGCAGCAGCCCCTGCACCTCGTGCTCCGTCGGGAGCCCGTCGATGTCCCCCGCGACCTGCACGACCGATGCCGCGGTGGCCGCGCCCAGGGTGAGCGCCTCCCCCGTGCCCAGGCCCCGCAACGTGGCGGCGATGAACCCGGCGGCGAAGGCATCCCCGGCACCGACCGGATCCGCCGCGGTCACCGCGAAGGCGGGCTGCGTCCAGGCGCGGTCCCCGTCGGTGGCCCACACGCCCCGGGAGCCGTCCTTGATGACCACCAGACGCGGCTCGCCCTCGAGGAACCACTCGGCGGCCGCGCGGTCGTCGTCGCACCCGGAGAGCAGCATCGCCTCCTCGACACCGGCGAGGACCACGTCGCAGCGGCGGGCGAGCGGTCCGAGCGTGGCGGCCGCCTCGGCCGGGCCGGCCAGGCGCAGCCGCACGTTGGGATCGAACGTGACGGTCGCCCCGGAGCTCCGCGCCTGCGTGAGGGCCGCCTCCACCGCCGCGGCTGCGGTCGCGGACAGCAGCGGAGTGATGCCGGTGAGGTGCAGGATGCGGGCGCCGCCGACCGCCCCTGCCACGTCGTCGGGACGGAGCCGGGAGCCGGCCGAGTCCCGGCGGTGGTAGAGCACCTCGATCGGCCGCTCGGCATGACGGTCACGCACGAGCACCCCCGTCGGGGCGTCGGGGTCGACGTGCAGGGCCACCTCGACGCCCTCGGCGCGCAGCGTGTCACGCACGACGTCACCGAACGCGTCCGCGCCGACGCGGCCGATCCACCGGACGTCGTGGCCGAGCCGGGCGACGCCGATGGCGACGTTGGACTCCGCGCCGGCGAGCGAGCGTTCGAAGGTCGTCGCGCGACGCAGTGGCCGGTCGGAGGCGCTCAGCAGCAGCACCATGGACTCACCCAGCGTGACCAGGTCCGGACCGGTGCTCACGCCGGTGCCAGCCACGGCTCGAACTGCTCGAGGAAGGCGTCGATCATGCGTCGCTCCTCCGCGTCGAGGTCCCACCCCGGCGCACGACAACGCTCGGTGGCGATCAGACCCCGGGCGGCGAGGATCGTCTTCTCGGCCTGGATGATCAGCTCCACGTGCTGCATCCAGTAGGTGATCCACGGCAGCATCGCGCGGTGCAGGGCGTGGAACCCCTCCAGGTCGCCGGCGGCATGACGGGCCCACAGCTCCACGTACAGCTCGGTGAACGAGCAGCCCGGTTGGATGCCCACCGCCCCGCGGCGCAACGCATCCGGCATCTGGACCCCGGCGTAGCCGACCATGCAGTCGATGGCCGGCTCCCCGCCCACCATCAGCTCGACGTAGCGGCCGGGGGGCTGGGTCTCGACCTTGATGGCCCCCAGGTTGGGGTGGCGCGCCCGCAGCCGTCGCATCGTGTCGGGGGCCAGGGCGGTGCCCGTCTGTGCCGGCGCGTACTGCACCACGACGGGCACGTCGACGGCGTCGAGGATCGCGTCGAGGTGGTGTTCCACCGCACGGGCCGACGGACCGAGGAAGTGCGGCGGCAGGACGTTGAGGGCGTCCGCGCCGTCGTCGACCGCGGCGCGGGCCACCGCCACTGCGCGCGCCGTGGCGTGTTCGGTGATCGACACGATGGCCGTGATCTCCGGGCGGTCACGGGTCAGCTCAAGCAGGACCCGGCGCAACTGCACGCGCTCGTCGTCGCCGAGCTTGTGGAACTCCGAGGCCAGGCCGAACAGCGTGACCGCGGAGACCCCGGTGGCCAGCACGTGGGCGGCGACGGCCCGGAACCCGTCGAGATCGACCGCATCGTCGGCGGTGAACGGCACCGCCAGGACGGGGACGATGCCAGCGAAGCGCGAGGTCACGGGCCCTGCTCCAGCTCGGTGTTCGGTCGTTCGGGAGCGACCCGTTCGGTCACTCCTAATATCTTATACCGACCGCACGGTGCACGTCAGGAGGCCCGTCACGACCGCCGCAGGGCGACCCGAGCGGTCAGTCGCGCTCGCCCTGCAGAGCGGCCTGCGCGGCGACCGCTTCCGTGTCCGCGGCGGCTTCGAGCAGCAGCCGCTTCATCGCGGCCTCCGCCTCGTCGGGGTCCTGCGCCACGATGGCCTCGAACACCGCCCGGTGGGCGCCGACGAACCGCCGGTCGTGATCGCGTCCGGAGGCGTAGACCAGCAGGTCCCGGGACCGTTGCGCGGGCGCGAGGATGCCCGAGAGACGCTCGAGCAGCTCGTTGCCGCCGGCCGCCGCCATGGATCGGTGGAACGCGAGGTCGGCATCGATGTGCACGCTGATGTCGGTGCTGTGCTCCCCCATCTGCGCCAGTGCCTCGGCCATGGCCTCGAGGTGCGTGTCGGTGCGACGCTCCGCGGCGAAGCGTGCCGCCACCGGTTCGAGCATCTGGCGGACCTCCTCGAGCTCGCGCAGCAGCACCCGGTCCGGCCCGTCCGTCTCCCGCCAGTTCATGACGTCCGGGTCGAGCAGGTTCCAGGCCGCGCGTTCACGCACGTAGGTCCCGTGCTTGGGCCTGGCGTCGAGCAGGCCCTTGCCCAGCAGCACCTTCACCGCCTCACGCACCACCGTGCGGCTGACCTCGAGCTCCGCACCCAGGCGGTTGAGGTCGATGATCTCTCCAGGTTCGATCTCGCCCTGGACGATGCGTCGTCCGAGCGACTCGACGAGCTGGCCGTGGAGGCCGCGGTTGGAGTAGGTGGTCACCGGCGCCGATTCATGTGGGTGGGAACTCAGGAACGATAGCGGTTGCCGCCCCGGCGGCGGGGACCCCTGGCACGCCCGGATGGCCTCACCTCGGGTCCTTCTGCGCGGTGAAGCCGCCGTCCACCACCAACGAGGCCCCCGAGATGTAGCTGGCATCGTCGCCAGCCAGGAAGGCGATCGCGGTGGCCACCTCGCGCGCCGTCCCCAGTCGCGCCGCCGGGACCGACCGCCGGGTCAGATCGAGGTAGGCCTCGTCCGCGCCGTCCCACACGGGCGTGTGGATGGGCCCGGGCAGGACCGTGTTGACCCGGACCTGCGGGCCGTACTCCACCGCGAGCTGCCGGGTCAGCGCGAGCATCCCGCCCTTGGCGGCGGCGTAGGCGGGGTGGCCGGGGAAGGCCACCGTCGCGTGCACCGAGGAGACGTTGACCACGTTGCCGCGGCTGGCCCGCAGCGCGCCGATGAAGGTCCGCACGGAGCGGTAGACGCTGGTGAGGTCGACGTCGAGTTGGCGGTGCCAGGTCGCCTCGTCCTGCTCGTGCGCCGGCGCCACGGTGAGGGTGAACGCGTTGTTGACCACCACGTCGATCCGGCCCGCGCGCTCGTCGATCGTGGCCGCCAGCGCGGCCCAGGCCGCACCGTCGGCGACGTCGAGGACCTCGGACCAGGCGAGGCCACCGGCCTGTTCGATGTCGGCGGCGACCTGCCGGGCACGTGCGCCGTCGAGGTCGGTCACCACCACGGTCGCGCCCCGTTCGGCCAGCAGACGCGCGGTGGCGGCACCGATGCCGGAACCCGCGCCGGTCACCAGCGCGACCCGGCCCTCGAACGCGTTGGTCACCCGATGCTCCCGGCCCCAGCTGGGGCGACGTCCCCGCCCCGGACCCGTCGGAGCCGCTCGGCGAGGGCGGTCGCCAGGGGACCCTGGCCCCACGGCACGATGAACCCCCGCGGCACGTGAGCGTAATGCGACTGCAGGGTGCAGGCGTTGACGGCGGCCGAGACACCGGCGAGGTTGCCGCCCTCGTCGGTGTCGTGCAGGGCCGCCCGCAGCGCGGCGTCCGCGGCGGCCTCGATCCGGTCCGCGTCGGACCCGTCCCCGACCACCCCGAGGCGCAGTGCCCGCAGGAACCCGTCGGCCATGAACGCGGCCGTGGAGGTCTCGTCCCCCGACGCCGGGTCGTGGACGACGGCGTACCAGTGGCCGTCGTCGCGTTGGGTGCGCAGCATGGCCTCGATGAGCCGCACCGTCGCCCGGGTCAGGTCCGCGGTGGCCTCGTGACCCTCGGGCAGGTCCTCGAGCACGTCGAGCAGGCCGAGCAGCGCCCAGCCCTGACCACGGCCCCACCCGGCGCCGTAGGTCCGCTCGGAGCCCTCCAGGACGAAGTGGTCGAACGTGCCGTCGTCCTGCTGCAGGACCTCGACGTACCCGCGGGCCTGACGCACGCCCTCCTCGACCAGGTCGTCGCGGCCGACCAGCAGACCGAGGGCGACCAGGAAGGGGGGGTCGAAGTGCAGGCAGTCGATGAAGACCCCCGGCGGCGGGGAGGCGAGCAGTGCGACCTCGTCCGGCGGGAGCGAGTCGGGGCCGTAGGCGTGCTGCAGCGGCGAGTGCTCCCAGGTGGCGAACAGCGCGCCGATCCGCGGGCGGGCGACGAGGTAGTCGGCCAGGCCGATCGCGGCCTCCGTCACCCGCGCATCGCCGATGACCTCCCCGATGCGGACCATGGCCAGGCCGGCGGCGGTGCAGTCGAGCCGTTCGTAGGGGCTCGCCTCGAGCGCCCACGCGCGGATGAACCCCCGCGCGAAGCTGCGCCAGGTCTCGTCGCCGAGGACCTTCGAAGCCTCGATCATCCCCTCGAAGGCGACGGAGTCGCCGAACCCCCAGCCGGTGTAGCCGAGGCCCGGCAGGGTGTCGGCGACGGCACGCAGCCGCTCGGTCAGGGTCGCGACGTCCAGGTCGGGCGCGTCGGCGGTGGCGGTGGGGGTGTCGACGGTGGTCACGACGTGCTCCTGATGCGGGCCGGACCGGTGTCCGACGGCACGAACTCGATGGCGGCGGTCTGCAGGGCGCGCTCCAGGTGACCGACGACCGGGAAGGCCAGCGCGGTCGCGGTGCCCTGCTCGGGCCAGCGGCCCACACGGGGGTTGAGTTGCTCGATCAGTGCCGCGAGCGTGCACCCGGTCGGTCCGGCCGCAGCGACCGCCTCGAGGATCGCGTGATCGAGCGACGCGGCGAAGTTGCGGCTCGCGGCGAGGAAGGCGAGCGCCTGCTCGGCGTCCATCGTCGGGTAGTGGGCGGTCAGCAGCCGCTGGGGGGCCATCGACTCGAACCGGGCGATGGTGGCGAGGTAGTCGTCCACGAACCGGTAGGTCGGGGGGAACGCCGGAGATCCGTCGGCGTGCAGGACCGCGTCGCCGAGCACCGCGTCGGACACGACCAGGCTGTCGCTGCGTGGGTCGAACACGGCCAGGTGCCCGCGGCTGTGTCCGGGCACGTGCAGCAGCTCGACCTCCCAGTCCTCGTCGAGGCGTACCCGCTCGCCGCCGCTGAGCGTGAGGTCGGGGACGTGCTCACGGGTGACCTCACGGGTCCAGGCGAGCGCCGCCGGGTCCTCGTCGAACGACCACGGCTGCACGAAGCCCCGGGCGCGTTCGGTCTCGAACACGCCGTAGTCCGCGATAAGCGGCGCGTCCATCCGGTGGCAGGCGAGCGTGACCGTGGGGATCAGCTCGCGCAGGGAGGCCGAGCCACCGAAGTGGTCGACGTCCGCGTGCGAGATGACGGCCCACCGCACGCGGGCCGGGTCGACGTCGATGGAGGCGAGGTAGGGCGCCAGATCGCGCTGCGCGGTGCCGTCCACCCCCACGTCGAACAGCAGACACGCGTGGGCACCCACGAACAGGTACAGGCTGCTGACCCGGGTCCCGAGCTCGGTGTCGATCCGGTGCAGTCCCTCGGCGACTTCCATCTCACCGCCCCTTGAAGATCGGGTCGCGCTTCTCGCTGAAGGCGCGCTGCCCCTCGGCCGCGTCCTCGGTCATCATCAGGTACGAGAACATGTCGTTCTCGTAGGCCAGGCCGGTCTCGACGTGGCCCGACTGCGCCACGCGCACCAGGTTCTTGACCGACTGCGTCGCGATCGGTGACCGCGAGGCGATGGTCGTGGCCAGCTCGTGGGCGCGCTCCCGGACCTGTTCGGCGGGGTGGAGCTGCTGGACCAGCCCGATCCGCAGCGCCTCCTCGGCGTCGATGCGGTCCCCGGTGAGCAGCAGCAAGGAGGCGTGGCCGGGACCGACCGCGCGGGTCAGGTGCTGGGTCGCGCCCGACCCGCCGTGCCAGCCCCACTTGATCTCCCCGGCGGCGAAGCTCGAGTTCGGGGACGCGAGCCGGATGTCGGAGGCGCAGGCCATCTCCAGGCCCCCACCGATGCAGTAGCCGTCGATGGCGGCGACGATGGGCTTGCGGATACGCCACACCCCGAGCGCGTAGTCCTCGTGGCGCGAGGTCCGGTTGCGGTACTGCCAGTTGGTGCCGTACTCGTCGAGGTCGGTGAGGTCGCTCCCCGCGGAGAACGCGCGACCGCCGGTGCCGGTCAGCACCAGGCAACGGATCGCGTCGTCGTTGTTGACCTCGTACACGAGCGCGTTCATCTCGCGGTCCATGGCCACGGTCATCGCGTTGAGCTTGTCGGGCCGATCGATCGTGATCGTGCCCACGTGGCCGTCACGCGTCAGCCGCACCTCGCCGCCCGTCGTCATCGTCGTCGCTCCCTCGCCGTCGTCGGCGCTCCCCGTTGCATCGGTCGCGTCGGTCGACGCGCCGTGGATCGCGTGGCCTACACGCGCGTGGCGGCCCGTTCGTCGGACGCCACGGTCACCGCGCCCGCGTCGCGCAGCGCATCGATCCGCTCGTCGTCGTAGCCGAGGAGCTCGCGCAGCACCTCGCGGGTGTGTGCCGCGAGCATCGGGGCACCCCGGCGGATCGCGGTGGGGGTCTCCGAGAGCTGGACGGGGACCCGGACCGTGCGCACCGGCCCCCAGTCCTGCGGCTGCTCCGCGAACATGCCGAGCGCCTCGACGTGCGGGTCGCGCTCGAGCGCGGCGTAGTCGTAGACCGGACCGGCCCACACGCCCTGGGCGTCGAGGATCGGCAGCCACTGCTCGGTGGTGCGGTCGAGGAACAGGTCCCGGATGTGGCGGTAGACCTCGTCGCGGTGCACGTGCCCGTCGTTGTAGTGATCGAGCGTGCGCAACCAGTCGTCGTCCAGTGCCTCACCCAGGTCGGACAGGTTGCACATCGCGAGCGTCAGCCAGCCGTCGGCGGTGCGGTAGCAGCCGTAGGGCGCCGGGATAGAGGCGTGGGCGCCGTCCTCCTCGGTCCGCTGCGGGCTGCGGCCGGTGTTCAGGTACGTGACGAGCTCCTGGGCCTGCGAGTCGAGGACGACCGACAGCATGTCGACCTCGACCAGCTGGCCCTCACCGCTGCGGCCGCGTGCGATGACGGCACCGAGGATGCCGATCACGGCCTGGTAGCCGCTCATGACGTCGGCGGCCCACAAGGCGCTCGGCGCCGGGGGGTCGCCCGCCTTGCCGACCGAGAACATCGACCCGGAGTAGCCCTGCAGGACCAGGTCCTGGCCCGGGCGATCGCGGTAGGGCCCGCTGGACCCGTAGCCCGAGATCGAGCAGTACACGAGCCCCGGGTTGATCGCGTGCAGCTGCTCGTAGCCCACGCCGAGCCGCTCGGCGGTGCCGTGCCGGAAGTTCTGGATGAACACGTCCGCCTCGGCCGCCAGCGCCAGGAACGTTGCCAGCCCATCGGGGTGCTTGAGGTCGATGGTGACGGACCGCTTGTTGCGGTTCATCGCCAGGAAGGTGGTCATCTGCCCCTCGACCGTGAGGTCCTCGAAGCCGTGGGTGCGGTTGAACTCCCCCGAGGGACCCTCGATCTTGATCACGTCGGCGCCCAGATCACCCAGACGCATGCCGGCCATGGGGCCCGCCAGCATCTGGGTCGCGTCGAGGACGACCAGCCCGGCGAGAGCGCCGCTGTGCTGGTCGGGCGCGGTCGTGGCGTGTCGGTGTTCCAACGTCGGTGCCGATCGTGTTCGTCCCGGCAGGTGCTCGGCCGGGGCCGTGGGGGGATCAGGTCAGCGGGCGCCGCGCTCGGGCGGGACGGCGAACCGGTACTCGTTCACGCTTGCCACCTCGTCCCCCTCGTGCAGGCGCAGCTCGAGGACGTAGGGGCCCGGTGGCAGGCTCGTGGGCAGTTCGATCGCGATGGCATCCACCTCGGAGACGACGCCGTCGCTCGGGACGTCGAAGCTCGAGGTGCCCTCGACCTCGAGCACGGACGCGCCGTCCGCGGCCACGATCCGCACCGAGGCGCGACACGCCGTCAGGGGCCGGTGCAGGTCGTTGACGACCCACGGACGGACCTCGAAGGGGATCGGGTCGCCGGTGTCCAGGCGCCGCAGCGAGCGCACCGTGCGGTCGAGTTCCGCGCCGACCAGGACGGGTTGGTAGGCCCGCTTGGTGATCTCGTAGCCCAGCTTCGGGCGGCGGGCGTGGTCGAGGACCGACCAGGTGACGGCGGGCCACACGTCGAAGAACATGAACTGGAACATCCCGCCGAGCGCGGCGTACTTCGCCCGGCGGTACTGCTCGATGCCGTACTGCAGCAGGTCCGCCTGGTGCAGCTGCGAGTTGGCGATGAACTCGTGCCAGTCGGCACCGAGCTCCACACCGGCGACGTCGAAGGTCTCCTCGAACTGGAAGTTGTGGTGGGCGAGCAGCGCCCAGTCCGGCGGCCAGGAGAGCTCGGGATCGATCTCGCGGATCGTCTCGATGCTCGGCAGCGCCTGCCCCCCGAACTCCGTGAGCACCGGGGTCGCCGGCAGGGCGGCGAAGTCCCGGTAGTGGCCGTGGTACCAGCCCGGGTAGGTGTGCTCGGTGAACTCCGAGGTCGCCCGGACGTGGCGGCTCGGGTCCTCCGTGCTCGCCGCCCAGGCGAGCACGGGATCCAGGATGTTCTTGTTGTGGAACGACGACTCGTTCTGGCAGCACCACAGCGCGATCGAGGGGTGGTTCACCAACGCGCGGACCATGTCGCGGACCTGGCGGACCGCGTCCTGCATCACGTCCCGATCGGTGGCGTAGCCCCACTGCAGGGCGAAGTCCTGCCAGATCAGGATCCCGGCCCGGTCGCAGGCCTCGTAGAACTCCGGACGGGTCACGTGGACGCAGACGCGCACGCCGTTGACGTTCGCGTCACGCAACAGCTCGATGTCGCGCTCGACCTGCGCCGCGTCGTAGTCGGCGAGCCAGAGGCTCGGGATGACGTTGGTGCCGCGGAGGAACACCCGCCGACCGTTGAGGAACCACTGCCCGGTCGCGGGGTCGAAGCCGATCTCGCGTAGACCGGTCAGGATCTGCTTGGTGTGCGTGGTCCCTGCCTCGTCGACGAGCTCGACCCGACACGTCTCGAGGTGGGGTTCGCCGAGGTCCCAGGTCCACCACAGGCGCGGATCCTGGATCTGCAGGACCATCGACACCCGTTCCGGGTAGTGCCGGACCTGCACGCGCTGTTCGACCGTGCCGGAGCTGCCGAGGCTGGCGGAGATCGCGTACGAACCAGGCGGCGCGAACACCTCGATGTCGAGGGTGACCACCGCTTGGAGCGCGTCGTGCTCCTGCAGGACCGCGTCACGGATCCGGTAGCCGCCCGGGAGGTCCTGCGGCAGGATCCGGGTCGCGACCCGGATGTGGCCGAGGTGCGCCGCCGGCAGCGTCTCGAGAGAGACGTCGTTCCAGATGCCGCCGGTCGGCCGGTCCTGACCGTGATCTTCGTTCCACCCGCCCGGCCGGGCGTCCCAGTGGCTCAGGACCCCCTTGAGCAGCCGCTTGGCGTTCGGCCACACCGGACCCGGTTCCTCCCGGGGGCAGGTGACCTCCACCACGAGGTGGTTGGTCCCCTCGCGCAGCAGTTCGGTCACCTCGAAGCGGAACGGCTGGAAGTAGCCCTCGTGCGTGCCGACGACGTGGTCGTTCAAGACGACCGTCGCCGCGTAGTCGACGCCTGCGAAGACGACCTGGACGACCTCGCCCGGTTCGGGCCGCGTTTCGAGCTCGAACCGGCGGGAGTAGCGCACCCTGCCGTGGAAATCCGGCAGGCCGTGGTCGGTCCAGTGGCTCGGCACCGGCATCTCGCCGGCAGGCGGCAGGTCCTGACGATCCTCTCGCCACGCACCCTGCCCGTCGACGACCACACGGGCGATCGGCTCGTAGTCCCACATCCCCGTCAGCGACAGGACCCCGCGACCCATTCCCGCTCCTCCCTGGATGATTCATACAATAGCATTATTAGGGTGGCGCGATGCAACCCCGTCACGCCACCGATCGTGGTCCCGGGCGCTGCGAGACCCGGACGGACACGTCGGGGCGGGCGGCGAGGTCCGGGACGAACTCCAGGCCGAGCCCGACGCCGGGGGGCGCCGAGATCCGGCCCGCGGCGATGGGCGGGAGCTCGGTGACCAGGTCCGCGTACCAGCCGTGGTAATGGGCGCGCACCGTCTCCTGCACGAGGGCGTTCGGTTGGGTCAGCGACAGGTGGGTGCACACGGCGAGGGAGACCGGGCCCGTGCAGTCGTGCGCCGCGACGGGCCGGCCGTGGTCCTTGGCGACCCGGGCCACACGGACCGCCTCGGACAGCCCGCCGGTCCACGTCGGATCGACGATGGGGATGTCCAGCGCGTCGGCCGCGAGCAACCGGCGGTAGGACGCCGCCCCGGCCACGGTCTCGCCGCCCGCGATGGGGATCGGGCTGTCGGCCGTGAGCGCGGCGAGGGCCTCGAGGTGGTCGGCCCGGATGGGGTCCTCGATCCAGCTCACATCCAGCCCGTCCAGCGCGCTCACGATCCGCCGGGCCGTCGGCAGGTCCCACAGACCGTGCAGCTCCACCATGACGTCGATCCGATCGCCGACGGCGGCACGGATCGCCTCCACCACCCCGACCCCGCGCGCCAGCTCGTCACGATCGATGCGACGTCCGCCGTGGCGTTCGGCGTAGGGATCGAAGGGCCAGACCTTCATGCCGCCGATCCCCGCCTCGACGAGCTCCTCGGCGAGCTCACCCGGACGCGTCATGAAGGCGTGCAGGTCCTCGTAGGGTCCGGGCGCGCCCTGCGCCAACCCCCAGTTCGCGACCGACTGGCCCCCGGGGCCCTGCACGTAGCCCGTGCCGGCACAGGTGTTGTAGATCTCGATGTCGTCGCGGACCGCGCCACCGAGCACCTGGGAGACCGACCGACCCAGCGACCGCGCGTGCAGGTCCCACAACGCGATGTCCACCGCGGAGATCGCGCGGGTCTCGACGCCGCTGCCCAGGTAGCCCACGTACGGCGTGAGTGCCGCGACGGCGCTGGTCGGGTCGGCCGACTCCAGCGAGAACAGGATCGGGGCCACCACGTCGTGGATGTAGGCCTCGACGCTGCTGGCCGCGTAGAAGGTCTCTCCGTGGCCGACGAGCGAGGCGTCCTCGCCCCGCAGCCGCAGCAGCAGGACGTTGGCGTGCCCGCTCGGACGGAAGGTCTCGATGTCGACGATCTTCATGGAGGGATCCCCACTCTTCGTGCTGGATGTGGACGGGCGCAACGTGGACGGGCTCGACGGGGACGTGCTCAACGTGGACGTGGCGACCGGGCTGCGGCGACCAGGGCGACCGCGTCGCCCGCGGCGCGCGTCACCGCCGCGGATCGCTGCGGGCCGCCGCCGGTCCCCGGCAGGATCCAGGTCCCGCCGACGGCGTGGACGGCGTGGTGCTGCAGGTACGCGGGGGCGTTGGTCGCGTCGATCCCCCCGGTGGGGATGAAGCGCACCCCGGGGAAGGGCCCCGCGAGCGCGCGCAGCATCGGCAACCCGCCGGCCTGCTCGGCGGGGAAGAACTTCAGCACGCGCAGGTCCGCGGCCAGGGCGGCCATCACCTCCGAGGCGGTGGCGACCCCCGGGACCAGCGGGACCCCGAGCGCGGCGCAGGCCTCGACGACCGGGAGCGACAGGCCGGGGCTGACCACGAACGCGGCGCCGAGATCGACCACCTGATGCACCTGCGCGGCGGACACGACCGTGCCGGCGCCGACGAGCAGGTCGGTCGCGGCCAGCCGCCGGATCGCCTCGGCGGCCCCGGGGGTGCGCAGGGTGACCTCGACGACGGGCAGGCCACCGTCCGCCAAACCCTGCCCGAGCGCGGCCGCGTCCTGCGCGCCGTCCACGACGGCCACGGGCAGCACCCCGTGGTGTCCGAGGGCCGCCAGGACCTCGTCGTGGGCGCTCACGGACCGTGCCCACCGACGTCGCCGTCCGGGCGCACCACGACCTTCAGCACGTCCGGGTCGTCGGCCAACCGCTCGAACCCGGCGGTGACGATGTCGTGCAGCCCGATGACGTCGCTGACCAGCGGGGTCGTCTCGATCGACCCGCTGGCCAGCAGACCGACGGCGGCCGCGACGTCCGAGTCCCACAGGTGGGCGGCGCTGCCGAGGATGCGCTTCTCCCCCAGGACCAGGTCGAGCAACGCCACCTCGCTACCGACCGGCTTGAAGCCGACGATCACGACCGCGCCCCCGGAGCGGCCCCGCGCCAGCGCCTGCGCGGCCACGGCCGGGGCCCCGGACCCCTCGCCCCGGCCGGCGGCGCCGCGCCCGCCGGAGCGGGCGCGGAGCAACGTCTCGAGCCCCTCCGGGTGGGTGGCGGCCATCCCCCAGCCGGCGGCCAGCGATCGCTTGCGTTCGGAGGGATCGGAGGCGACCACGTGGGCTGCTCCCTGCCGGAGCGCGAGCTGGCCCACGAGGAGCCCGATGGTGCCGAGCCCCGTCACGGCCACCGTCGCGCCGTGCAGCGGGCCGGCCTTCGCGAGCGCCCGCACGGCGACGGCGAGCGGCTCCGCGAACACGGCGACGTCCGGCCCGACGTGGTCCGGGACGGGCACACACGTGGCCACATCGGCGAGCATGAACGTCGCGAGCCCGCCGTCGAGGTGCATGCCGCGCACCTGCAGGTCGGGGCACAGCCCCTCCTCGTGCCGGCGGCACCACCAGCAGTCGCCGCAGCCGACGACGACGTCGGGGATGACCCGTTGCCCGACGAGCGTCGGGTCGCCCGGGCTGTCGATCACGGTGCCCACGACCTCGTGCCCGAGCGTGCGACCGCCCGCGGTGGACCCCGCATCGCCCTCCCGCGGCAGGACGACGGAGATCGGCCCCTCCCGGTACTCCTCGAGGTCGGTGCCGCAGATGCCGACCGCCTCCACACGGACCAGGACCTGCGCCGCGCCCGCGCGGGGGACGTCCACCTCGACCACGCGCACCTCGTCGCGGGCGAACCACCGGGCGGCGGCCATGGTCGCGGTGCCGTCGACGGCGCTCATGCCTGGGCCGGCGCGTACGCCACGGGGGCGAGCCCCCCGACCGGGAGTTCCACGGCGAAGACGGCACCGGCCAGGGGCTCGGCGCGCGACTGCGCCTCGTCGAGCTCGTAGGCAGCCGTGGTGATGAACAGCGTCCGCAGATCGGGTCCGCCGAACGCGCAGCTCGTGACCTGCGAGACCGGCAGCTCGATGACCTGGTCGAGTCCGCCGTTCGGCGCGTAGCGGTGCACCCGCCCGCCGCCCCACAACGCCACCCAGATCCCGCCATCGGCATCGACGGTCAACCCGTCGGGGACGGCGTCCCCCTCGGCGACCTCGACGAGCCCGTTGCGCGGACCGAGCACACCACCGTCGAGGTCGAACGCGTGGGACGCCAACGTGCCCTGACCGCTGTCGACGAGGTACATCGTGCGCGCATCGGGGGACCAGCCGAGCCCGTTGGAGATGGTGAGATCGCGCATGGCGACCCGTACGTCTCCGTCCGGCCCGAGCACGTAGAGCGAGCCGCGTCCCGGTGAGGCGTCGAGGGCCATGGTCCCCGCCCAGAACCGACCGGCCGGATCGCACTTGCCGTCGTTCATCCGGTTGTCGGGGATGTCCGCCTCCACGGCGATCGACCGGCGGGGCGAGCCGTCCTCGTGCAGCTCGACGAACCCGAGATCGGTCGCGGCGAGGTAGCCGCCGTCCCGGTGCGCGGCGACGGCCCCCACGGATCCGGGCATCGCCGCCAGCACCGTGTCCTGCCCGCGCGCGACGTCCGTGCGGTGGATGTGACCACGCATGATGTCCACCCAGAGCAGCGCGCCGTCGTGCCAGACGGGCCCCTCCGCCAACTCCGCGCCCACATCGACCACGACCTCGACCTGCACCGGTTCCTCCTCCATCTCGGGAGCACTCGATAATCATATATACAATCATACGAGTCAGTCCATCGGCGTCCGTCCTCAGCGAGCCCGCAACGGTCCGGCAACGTTCCCGCAGGCCGCTGGCCGCGACACGGCAACGTGCCCGTCATGAGCGCAGAGTGAGGCGGGCCGCGCGGCGGTCGCCAACCCGACGGCCCGGTCCACCTCGAGCCCGATGGTGCCGAAGTCGCCCGTGCGACGCACCTGTCGACGGGTTGGGGCGCGATCCGGTGCGCCCCCGGGGAGCCGTCCCAGCAGCGATCCGGCGACGGTCGCCGCGGGACGGGCATCCACCCGCGAGTTGCTCCGAACGCCCCGCAAGCGCGTCGGGGACACGCTTCCGGACGTCGACCAGGGAACGACGGGGGGCCAGCGAGCGCGCGCGTATGCGAACCTCACCGGTGGGGGATCCACCAGCAGCACGCCGCGGCGCGCGAGCCCGCGGTCGCACGTTCCCGGGGCGCGCAGCTCCCCGGTCCGAGCCGGCACGAGGCAGGGACCGGGATCAACGCTTGCGGGCGTTCGTATATTTAGTATTATGATAACTCGCACGTACAGTGTCCATTGGGAGCCATCCGTCCAACCATGGGAGGTTGAAATGCGCTCTGCCCGCCCGCGCCGCCACGGCACGCCGACCCGGCGCTCGAGAACGATCGCGGCACTCGCCTGTGTCGGGCTGCTCCTCGCAGCATGCGGAGGCGGTGACGACACCTCCGCGGATCCTGCCAGCGAAACCGACGACAGCGACGCGGCGGAGGAGTCCGACGCGTCCGACGAGGTCGCCGCGCCGGAACTGACCACCGAGGAGATCACCCTCACCTGGTGGACCTGGGGACCGGACAACGAGGCCTCCGTGGCCCTGTTCGAGGAGGCCTATCCCAACATCACCGTGGAGATCGTCAACGCGGGACAGGGCACCGAACAGTACGAGCGGATCCGCACGGCGTTGACCGCCGGCAGCGGCGCACCGGACATCGCCCACTTCGCCACGGCGAACCTGGCCGAGTTCGTGCTCCGTGACGCGCTCGTCGATCTGACCGAGTTCGGTCTCGACGCCGTCGAGGGCGACTACGCGCCCGGCGCCTGGGGCGCGCTCACCTTCGAGGACGGGCTCTACGGTCTGCCCTGGGACACCGGCCCGCTGGCCTTCCTCTACCGCGAGGACATCTTCGAGGAGTACGGCCTCGAGGTCCCCGAGACCTGGGACGACTTCGCGGAAGCGGCACGCGACCTCAACGCGCAGAACCCCGACATCTTCCTGGCGCAGTTCCCCGGCGTCATCGCGGAGATGTGGCTCGCGCTGAACTGGCAGCTCGGCAACAACAGCTTCTCCGTCGAGGGTGACACCGTCGGGTTCAACCTGACCAACGACGTCGCGCAGGACCTCGTCGACTTCTGGGAGCCGCTGCTCGAGGAGGGCGTGCTCGCCACCGATCCCGCCTTCACCACCGAGTGGTTCAGCAGCCTGGCCAGCGGTCGCTACGCCGCCTGGATCGCCCCGTCCTGGGGCCCGGGTCTGCTGCAGGGCGCCGCGGAGGACTCCGCCGGCCTGTGGCGTGCCGCACCGCTCCCCCAGTGGGAAGCC
Organism: Nitriliruptoraceae bacterium; assembly: GCA_020832455.1. Classification (GTDB taxonomy): domain Bacteria; phylum Actinomycetota; class Nitriliruptoria; order Nitriliruptorales; family Nitriliruptoraceae; genus PWLR01. Next base: position 33,466 of record JAFIEQ010000011.1, on the reverse strand, counting down.
GGCGCCAATGCCTCCGCGTACTGGGGCGGGTCGACGATCTCCGTGCTGCAGCAGTCCGAGCACCCGGCGGAAGCCGCCGAGTTGGTCCGGTTCCTGCTCAACGAGGAGGAGTCGGCACGCAACTACAACTTCCTGTTCCCGACGCTCACGAGCATCCTCGAGGACCCGGAGTGGCGTGATCAGCCCTACGAGTTCTACGGCGGGCAGGCGGTCAACCAGATCTTCGCGGAGATGGAGCTCGGCGTCGACAACTCCTGGCAGTGGAGCCCCATCCAGGGCTTCGTCGACGTCACCCTGAACACCGAGTTGGCCCAGGGTGCCGACCAGGCCGATCTGATGGGCGCCCTCGAGCGTGCCCAGAACCAGATCGTCCAGCACGCGGAAGACCAGGGGTTCACCGTCGAGTGACCCTGGACGTGGGGGGGGGGGGGGGGGGGGGGGGGGGGGCGCCCCCCCCCCCCCCCACGTCGCATGACCCCCGGTCCGGGCGGTGCCTGGGCCGTGATCATCCACGACGGGAGGGCGGCGGGGAATGACATCCACGGTCGACACGGGCGTGCCACCGACGGCCGCCGCTGAGGCGCCACCGCCACCACGGCGACGCTGGCGCCTGCACAGCCAACGCACGGCGCCGTTCCTCTTCATCGCGCCGTTCATGGTCGCGTACCTGCTGTTCTTCTTCGCCCCGCTGGTCTACGCCCTCAACATCAGTCTCTACCGTCAGCGGCTGATCGGTGGGGACACGTTCGTCGGGCTCGAGAACTACGCCCGCGTGTTCCGCGACGCCACGTTCTACACGGGCCTCGCCCGGATCACGGTGTACGGCCTGCTCTACCTCGCGGTGATGCTGGTCATCGCCCTCACGGCCGCCCTGCTGCTCGACAGCGGCACGGTCCGCTTCAAGCGGTTCTTCCGGCTGTCGATGTTCCTGCCGTACGCGGTCCCGAGCGCCGTCGCGGCGCTGATGTGGGGCTACATCTACAGCCGCAACTTCGGCCCGATCGCCGATGTCGCCCGGCTCGCCGGCTTCGACGCCCCCAACCTGCTGTCCTCGCGCGCCATGATCCCGTCACTGGTGAACATCGGGGTGTGGACCTGGGTCGGCTACAACATGATCATCTTCTACACCGCGCTGCAGGCGGTCCCCCACGAGGTCAACGAGGCAGCCGACGTCGACGGCGCGACCCGCCTGCAGATCGCGTGGCACATCAAGCTGCCGCTGATCAGGCCGGCGATCATCCTGTCGGTCTTCTTCTCGATCATCGGGGCGTTGCAGCTGTTCAACGAGCCGCAGGTCCTGAGCGCGATCGCTCCGCAGGTCATCGATCCGGCCTACACCCCGAACCTGTACGCCTACAGCCTGGCGTTCGTGAACCAGGACTTCCCGTACTCGGCCGCCGTGTCCTTCGTGCTCGGTGCGGCCGCGTTCATCTCGTCCTACGTGTTCATGGCCGTGACGCAGAAGCGGAACCAGTGATGGCTGCCACGACCCCCACCGGCCGCGTCGGTGCCGACCGGATCAGCCCCGTCTCCATGGTCGTGCTCATGGTCACGGTGGCCTACACGTTGTTCCCGCTGTACTGGCTGTTCATCGCGTCGACGAAGTCGGGCGGCAGTCTGTTCACGACCTTCGGGCTCTGGTTCGACGATCCGACGGACTTCTTCGACAACGTGCGCGAGACCTTCACCTACCAGAACGGCGTCTACCTGCTCTGGCTGCGCAACACGGCGCTGTACTCGTTCACCAGCGCGCTCGGCTCGTCGCTCATCGCCTCGCTCGCCGGCTACGCGTTCGCCAAGTACCGCTTCCGCGGCCGGGAGTTCCTCTTCTCCGTGGTGCTCGGATCGATCATGGTGCCTCTGACAGCGCTGGTCATCCCGCTGTTCCTGATCATGGTCCAGGTGGGCCTGGTCAACACCCCGTGGGCGTTCATCCTGCCGTCGCTGGTCGCGCCGTTCAGCGTCTACCTGATGCGCGTGTTCGCCCAGGGCGCGGTCCCCGACGAGCTGATCGAGGCCGCCCGGGTCGACGGGGCGGGCGAGCTGCGCATCCTGCTGACCGTCGCCTCCCGGCTGCTGCTGCCCGGGTTCGTGACCGTCTTCCTGTTCAGCCTCGTCGCGAGCTGGAACAACTACTTCCTGCCCCTGGTCGTGTTCAGCGACCCGAAGCTCTACCCCCTCACGGTCGGTCTGGCGTCCTGGAACGCCAACGCCGCCGCGGGCGGCGGCTCGCGTCTGCTGTTCCCCATCGTCATCACGGGGTCGCTGATCGCGATCGTGCCGCTCATCGCGATGTTCATCGCGCTGCAGCGGTACTGGAAGAGCGGCTTGAGCCTCGGCGCGGTGAAGTAGCCCGCCCCATCCACGAACGACCGATCCACGGTGGCGTGTGCCACCGTGCAAGGAGCAGGTGTTGGACGCCGTCACGGAACCGACCTGGTACCTCGTCCGCTTCGACGATGGAGGGGCCCCCGGCCGGCAACCCAACGTCCGGTCCACCTCCAACACCACCTGCTCCCCGGAGCAGATGGCCGGTGAGGGCAGCGACCTGACCGCCGCGGAGAGCTTCATCGGGCTGTCCACGGCCTACCGCGGTCTGGATCCGGACGCCAGCTACCGCCTCGAGGTGGCCTACGGCACCTCGGCGAGCGAGCCACGCATGCAGTCCATCGTGGTCGCCGGCCAGGAGGTCGACCCGCCGCGGGTGCTGCCCGTCGGACGGGTGGAGACCTTCACCTTCGACCTCGAGCAGCGACCGAGCGCGGACGGGCGGCTGGCCATCGAGTTCGTCGCCCACGCCCCGCCGGAGCTCGCGGGACGGGTCGAGGAGGTCGGCGAGCCCCCGATGTTCACGCGGGTCTCGCTCCTCGTCGACCGGGAGCCGGGGTCGGTGACCCTCGACGCGGACACGCTGCCCGACGGCGGGGTCGCGATCGCGCTGCGGACCGTGCCCGAGCTGCGACCGGTGGCCGGTGCGCCCGTCCGGGTCACGATCCCGGACGCCGACATCGACGCCGAGCTCGAGACCGATGCGCAGGGCGACGCCTGCCTGATCCTGGCCGAGCGGGCACGTGAGGTGGCCCCCGGCACCCGCATCGTGGTCGAGTCCGGCGCCGGCGACACCGCCACACGTCTGGAGCTCACCACCGACGCGACGTTCCACTCGACCTGGCCGGCGTTGACCGTCCCGCCGGTGTCCGGCTTCGACAACACCTCGGCCGTGTCGCTGGACGGCACCTGGCGCTTCGACCCCTCCCCCGCACAGGACTGCACCGAGGCAGCCTTCGACGACGCCGACTGGGCCCCGATCAACGTGCCCGCCCAGTGGGTCCAGGAGGGGTTCGACGTCGCGGCCGGCACGCACGCCTGCTACCGCCGTGAGGTGACGCTCACGCCCCGGGCCGGGGTCCGCACGATCCTGCGGTTCGACGCGGTGTACGCGCACGCCCGGGTGTTCGTCAACGGCACGCACGCGCGGACCCACGAGGGCGGGTTCACGCCCTTCGAGGTCGACATCACCGACGTCGCCGTCGACGGGACCAACGTGATCGCCGTGCTGGTCCAGAGCGACAGCATCAGCGACGTGGTGTCCGCCGCCTCGGACTACGCCGCGCACGCGCTCGGCGGGATCACCCGCAGCGTGCGGCTGCTCGAGACCCCCGAGGTCCACCTCGCCCGCCTGCACGTCGACACCCGCATGGTCGACGGCGGCCCCGACGCCATCGCGCGCGTGTTCGGCGAGGTGGCCGGCCTCACCGGCGAGGAGCCGGTCAGCGTCGAGCTCACCATCCTCGACATCGACGAGGTCGTGGTGGCCAGCGGCCAGACCACCGTCACCGCGGCCCGCCCGCGCTACTCGGTGGAGATCGCGGTCACCGAGCCCGCTGCCTGGACGGCGGAGTCGCCCGTGCGCTACCGCGCGGTCGCCACCCTCGGCGATGACGGCCCCCGCGCAGCGCGCGACTTCGGGTTCCGCGAGGTCGCCATCGACGGCCACGAACTGCAGGTCAACGGCCGGGCGATCCGGCTCCGTGGCGTCGAGCGGCACGAGCAGGACCCGCTGCGCGGTCGCTCGACCGAGCCGGCGCTGTGGGCCGAGGACGTGGAGCTCATGAAGGGCGCCAACGTCAACAACGTGTTCACCTGCCACTACCCCCACCCGGACGGGTTCCTCGAGCTGTGTGACGAGCGGGGCCTGTGGGTCATCGACGAGTCGCCGACCGTGTGGGTCACCGCCGAGGTCGCCGACGACCCGGACGCGTTCCTGGCGCTGTGCACCCCCATCCTGGAGATGATCGAGCGCGACTGGAGCCGCCCGTCCATCGTGGTGTGGATGTTGGGTGACGAGTGCGTGTGGGGGCACAACTTCTGGCGGCTCGTGCTGTGGCTGCGCCAGCAGGGCCTGACCACGCCGATGATGTTCTCCTTCGACATCGGCGGGCCCAGCAGCCTGGACGTCGCGAGCCGGCACTACCCGCCGCCGGACTACGCGCCGCGCATCGCGGGGGTCACGGCCCCGGTGACCTTCGATCAGTACTACCACGTCAACTGTTACAACCGACGTGAGGCCTTCACCGACCCCGGCGTGCGCGACTGGTGGGGTACCGGGTTCGAACAGATGTGGGAGGTCATGTACGCCGACCCGCAGATCCTCGGCGGGCAGATCTGGGCCTGGAGCGACGACGAGTTCCACCTCGACGAGTCCACGATGATCGGCTACGGCCAGTGGGGCATCGTCGACACGTGGCGGCGCCCCAAGCCCGAGTGGTGGCACATGAAGATGGTCTACACCCCCGTCAAGGTGCTGACCACCGGCCTGGACGCCACCGACGGCCCGGTGACCATCGAGCTCGACAACCGCTACGACTTCACGCCCCTGGAGCGCGTCTCCGCCCGGTGGCGCCTCGGCGACGAGCAGGGCGAGACCGCCTGCAGCGGCGCGCCGCACACCCGCGGCAGCGTCACGATCACACCGCCGCGACCGCTCGAGCCGGGCGACGAGCTCCACGTGTCGCTCATCGACCCCGACGGCCGCGTGGTCAACGAGGTGCGTCTGCCCGTCGGCGAGGTCGAGCACCGGCCCCGACCGACCCCCGCCGGCGACGCCCCGGTCGAGGTCAGCGTCCAGCAGCGGGCGAAGGTGTTCGCGCCCAACCTGCCGGAGTACGACGCGTGGCTCGCGCGCAGCGGGGAGTCGAGCTGGCTGCTCGACCAGGAGGAGGGCGTCATCCGGGCGGGCCGTCTGGGCAGGGCCACGATCGTGACCGGTGGCCCGCACCTGCTGCTGCTGCCCAGCACCGCCACCCAGCACGTGGGCCCGCACCACCGCTGGGCGATCGAGCCCTTCAACGAGCTGTGCAGCGATCGGACGATCGGCAGCGTCACCGGCTCGCAGGGGCCGGATGGCTTCACGATGCGCACGGAGGTGACCTACGCGCAGGCCGAGGCGTCCTTCACGTTCCTGGTCGCCCCCGACGGCACCCTGACCGTCGACTACCGGGCGGTGCTGACCCGGGACATCGACCTGCGGCAGGTCGGCATCGCGTTCGACGTGCTGCCCTTCTACGACACGTTGGCGTGGACCCGCACGGGACAGTGGTCGGTCTACCCCGACGACCACATCGGCCGGCTCGCCGGCCGCGCCCCGGCGGCCGCCGGGCCCGCCGGACGGGCCGGGCTGCGTCCCCAGCATCCGTGGTCGCAGGACCGCACCGCGCTCGGCAGCGCCGACTTCCGTGCGACCCGCCACGACATGACGAGCTTCGGGCTCCACGACGCCGAGGGCGTCGGCGTCGGGCTGGTCCCCGTCGGGCCCACCGACGGGCGGGCGTGGGTCCACGGCGACGTGCTCCGCCTGCTCGCCGCGTCCTACACCAGTGGGGGCAGCGAGCCGATCCTGGCGCGGGCCAACCACACCGACCCGGTCCGACGGCAGCTCGTCGCCGGCGACACCGTGTCCGGCACGGCCAGGCTCGCCCTCGGGCACTTCGACTCCGCGTCCGCCGACGCGTAGCAGGGTCGCGGCGCCCGGTCACCCGACGCGGTCACGGACCCGCGTCCGACCGGGCGCCGCGCCCGATCAGCGCACCGGCTCCACGCGCAGGACGCGACAGCCCTCCGGGGGGACCGCCACCTCGAAGCGCAGGTCGACCCCGTCGATCGGCGGGCCGTCCAGGTCGCTGACCGGCACCAGCCGGTGGACGCACGCCGGGTCCAGCCCGAGCGAGGCGGCGTCGAGGTGGATCGTGATCACCCGCGGCGTGCGCGCGTCGCCGACCCAGCCGGTCTCCAGGTTGCCGAACAGCAGCTGCACCCGACCGCGGCTGCGCCACACGTGCCAGGTGACCGGCTGGTGGATCGCGACCGCCTCGGCCGCGTTGCCACCCGCGGCCCGGACGGCGCGGTTGAGCTGCGCGGCCGCGGTCACGTGCGGCTCGAGCGAGCCCAGGGAGAACGGCGGCATGGCCAGCTCCGCCGGCGAGGACCAGTCCGGTGGTTGCCACCAGGTGACCGCACCGCGCGAGGTCAACAGCGGTGCGGTCCTGGCGGTGTAGTGCACGGTCACGTCGTCGGCGACGACCACCTCGGCGTGGGCCGGCAGGTGCATCGCGTCGGCCAGCCGTGGGGCGCTCGGCGGGCCGGCCTCGTACCACCCCTGGGCCTGTACCTGCCCGACCGCGACGATGCCGGCCGCCGTGTGCACGTCGTCGCCGAGCTGGTCGGCCCGGCCGGTGACCACCGCCGGCAGCTCCGGGGGCAGCGCGGTCGCGGGCAGCCCGAACACGCCCCCGTCGATGCCGGTGTCCGGCAGCTGGCGCCGCTCGGCGCTGGCCAGCAACGGCACGCCGAACTTCAGCAGGAACCCGGCGTGGTCGTCGACCCACTCGGCCAGGTTCTCGCCCGGCTGCTCGACGGCGACGCGGTCGAGCTGCTCCCGGTCGAGCACCAGCACGGGCCCGTGGACGGACTCCAGACCGGCCGCGTCCGCCTGGGCGGCGTCGAGTTCCCGCGCGAGGAACGCCACCTCGTCGTCGCCGAGCAGCCCGCCGAAGTAGGAGTTCGCCCAGGAGACGTACACCCCACCGGTCGGGGTGACGGCGCCCGCGGTGTGCGTCGCCGCGTGCGTGTAGGCCCAGATGGCCCACCGCAGTTTGCCGGGGACCCGGTGCAGCGTGTCCCACAGCTCCTCGGCGTCCCACGTCTCGATCAGCACGTGGTGGGTGCAGGGGGCGAGCCAGGCCGGGCGACGCCGGTTGCCCGCGGCGATCATCGCCGCGTGGGTCAGGATGTAGGCCAGCTGGTGGGTCCAGCCGGAGCGCTGGTTGTCCCACCAGTCCTGCCACGCACCACCCCACGACTGGTCGATGAAGATGTCGATGCCGCCGCGGGCGATGACCTCCTCGAGGTCGACGCACCCCACCCGCAGCTCCGCGACGGGGCTGATGGCGCTGGAGTAGGCCATGATCAGCGCGTCGGGTCGCGCCTGCTTCAGCTCGACGAACAGCCGGGCCACCGCATCGGTCCAGCTCTGCGCCTCACCCGGGTCGGTCGGTCCGAGCGAGCCGGCCGGGCCGGAGCGGGCGTAGACCATCGGCCCGAGGAACCCGTCGCGCAGGTGCAGCACGTCCATGTCCAGGAACGTGGAGACCTCACGCCACTGCGCCCCGAGCGCCTGGCCGTAGCTGATGCCCGCGGGCAACCCGTCGGGGAAGGCGGCGTAGGGGTACGCGTCGGCCTGCAGCCCCACGCGCGGGTCGAGGTCGGGCATGGGCGCGCCGGCCACCGTGGTGACGCTGAGCGGGTAGAGCTCCGGGTGGCGCTCGTACCAGCTCGAGCGCACGTCGTACATGGTCTCGTCGGGCGGGAAGACCACCTCGCCCCAGCCGACCGCGAACAGCCCGACGTGGAAGCGGTCGTGGGGTGCACCGGCCCGCAGCCGCGCCACCAACGCCCGCAGGTCCGCGTAGGAGCGCTGCGCCCAGATGGTCCGTCGCCGGCCCTGCAGCGGTAGCCGCTGGTCGGGGTCGCCGGTCCACTCCGTGACGACGTCGACCACCCAGCCGACGTTGATGACCACGCCGCACCGCCCCTGCGTCGCCGTCCAGAGCGGCGCGAACCGCTCGTGCAGCAGCGCGACCTGCTCGTCGATGCGGTCCGGGTCGAACCACTCCAGCCCGATCTCCAGGAAGCGGTCGGCGCCCACCGCCGGCTCGTCGGTCATGGGGTGCTCCTCGTGGTCGGGTCCTGCGCCGGCGGACGTCGCTCCAGGCGGGCGACGACGCACCCCTCGGGGGGCACGCGTACCTCGAAGGTGTGGTGTGCCTGGCCCGGCGTCGCCGGGGTCGGGTCGAGGACCTCCCCGTCGGGCACCGTGACCAGCACGGGGTCGGTCCGGTCGACGATCAGTGCGTCCGGGACGTGCACGACGACCGCGCGGGGGTGGCGGGAGTCCCCGATCCAGCCGGATTCCACGTTGCCGAACAGCAGGTGGAGCACCCCGCCGCTGCGCCAGGCGTGGACGCACGCGGGGCCGTGGACCGGCAGAGGGTCGACGCCGAGGTGGCCCGCGGCCCGCAACGAGGTCTGCAACGCCCGCACCGCCTCGATGTGCGGCTCGACGCCACCGATCTGGTAGTGGGGCAGCTGCCGGTTGGCGGGGTTGGCCCAGTCGGGTGGCTGCCACGCCAGCAGCGTCCCGCGGCGGGTCAGCAGCGCGGTGTCGTCGGTGCGTTGCAGCACCTCGACGTCGTCGGCGAGGTCCACGACGACGTGGGGTGGCATGGAGATCCAGCCCCGCGGACGCAGGTCGGGGCTGGCGGTGTGCACGAGCGCGTAGCCGGGCTCGATCTGCCGGTCGGCCGGCGTCACCCCGGCGAGCCGGGCGATGGGCGTGCTGAGCAGGTCCGCTCGGCCGACCACCAACGCGGGCACCGCGGCGACGGTCGCGTCGCGCTCGGGGTCCGCGGCGACGGGTACCTGCAGGACCACGCCGTCGACGTCGAGCGCGGCGAGCCGGTCCGCGGTCGTGGCCGCCAGCACGGGCAGCCCCCACTTGAGCAGGAACCCGAGCTGCTCCTCGATCCACTCCCCCGCGTGCTGGTCGGTGTGGTCGTCGACCAGGCGCTGCACGCTGGCCCGGTCGTGGACCACCACCGGGCCGTGGATGCGCTCCAGGGCGGCGGCGCTGGCCTCCGCGGCGTCCAGTTCGGTCGCGAGCCAGCGCACGTCGCGCTCGTCCATGAGCGTGCGCGTCCGGTCGTTGAGCACCGCCACGTAGGACCCGTCGGGCACGATCGCCCGCCCGTCGGCGAGCGCCGCGGCGTGGGAGAACGCCCAGATCCCCCACCGCAGCTTGCCGGGGTAGTCGTGGAAGGTGTCGTAGGGCTCCCACCCGTCGAGCGCCTGCACGAGCTTGTAGCGCTTGCACGGCGTGGCGCGTTCCCGGTTCGCATCCGCGATGACCGCGCCGCGCTGCAGCAGGTACGCCAGCTGGAAGGTCCACCCGGCCCACCCGGCGTCCCACCAGTCCTGCCACGCCCCGCCCCAGGTCTGTTCGATCCACACGTCGACGTCACCGGCGGCGACGAGCCGGTGGGTGTCGAGCCGGCCGAAGCGCCACTCGGCCGTGGGCGCCAGGCCGCTGGAGTACAGCAGCACCAGCGCCTCGGGCCGCGCCTGCTTCACCGCACGCACCAGGTCGATCACCCCGTCGGTCCAGGCGGTGATCTGTGCCGCGCTCGCGGGGGTGGTGCCCCCGTCGTGGTCCATGCGCCCGGCGTGCATCGGGGTGGTGAACTCGTCGCGCAGGTGGATCAACGTGAAGCCCACCACCTCGGTGAGCGAGCGCCACTGGTCGCCGAGGAACGCCGCGAACGACTCGCCCTCGCGCAGCCCGTCGGGCCGGGTCGCGTAGCGGTGGGTGTCGGCGTGCAGCCGGGCGCCGGGGTCGATACCCGGGCCGTGCAGGGTCACCGCGATGGGCTTGGGGAACGCTTCCGGGTGCCGTTCGTACCAGCCGCTGCGCTCCGCGTAGAGCGCCGCGCTGGCGACGTCCTCGTCGGGGTCGGGTGCGCGCACGATCTCCGTGGCGAACTCCCCCACCCCGATGAACATGGGCCCGACGCGCACCGGACCGACCCCGGCCCGCTCGGCCTCGTCGACCAGCATCTCGAGGAACGCGGCCAGGTCCGCGTACCGCAGCTCGGCCCAGCCCGCCATCCGGCGCGAGCGGATGGGCAGGAGCTGCTCCGGATCGCCCGACCACTCGGTGACGATGTCCATCACCCAGCCGAGGTTGAGGACCACCCCGCGGACGTCGTCGGGACCGCACGCCTCCCACAGCGGGGCGACACGGTCGAGGAAGCGACGGATCCCGTCGCGGGTCGGCGGGGTCCCGAAGCTGTCGGCGTCGACCTCGATCACCCGGTCCACGGACACCCTCCCGGTCGTGGAGTCCGTCGGGTGCCGCACGTTGGTCGCACGGGCGGGGTCATGCGGGGACCTCGGCGAGGTGCAGCATCCGGCAGCCTTCCGGCGGGACGTCGACGACGAAGGCGAGCCCCGCACCGGGCACGGGGTCGCCGTCGTCGGGGGTGGCGGGCGACAGCTGGTAGGCGGTGTCCGGATCCAGCCCGAGACCCTCGGCGTCGAGCACGATCCGCACCCGACGGGGGTGGCGCGCGTCGCCGAGCCACCCGGACTCCAGGTTGCCGACCAGCACGTGCACGGTGCCGGCGCTGCGCCACAGGTGCCAGGTGACGGGTTCGTGCAGCGCGACGGGGTCGGCGTGGTTGCCGCCCGCGGCCGCGACCTGGCGGGCCAGCGTCCGAGCGGCGACCGCGTGGACCGCCGCGGTCCCGAGCTGGCTGCGGGGCAGCAGCGGTTGGGGTGGCGCGGACCAGTCGGGCGGTTGCCACCAGGTCGTGGCGCCAGCGCGCACGACCAGCGGCCCGGCGGCGCTGTCGTAGGCGAGCTCGTCGGCGGCGTCGGCGGTGACCGGCTGGTGTTCGGGCAGGTGGACCACCTCGGCGTCGGGCAGGTCGGGGTGGCCGACCGCGTGCCCGTCGACGAAGTCCGCTGCCCGGCGTGGCCCGTCGGCGACGATGCCGACGCGCGCCGCGAACCCGTCGGGCAGCACGTCCGCGCGGGCGGCGACGAGCGTCGGAGCGTCGGTGTCGGCCACGCGCCGGGGCGCGGCGTGGACGGTGCCGTCGACGCGGTCGTCGACGGTGCCCGGCGCTGCCACGGACAGCACCGGCAGGGCGAACTTCATCAGCATGGCGACCTGGTCGTCGAGCCACTCGCTGTGGTTGCCGGACGCCGATCGCTGTTCCAGCAGCTCGAGCGCGTCCCCGTCGAACACCGCGGTCGGGCCGTGGACCGCCTCGAGCGCGGTGGCGCTGCGCTGTGCGGCATCGAGGTGGCCGGCCACGAAGGCGACGTCCTGCTCGGACATGAGGCGCCCGTCCCGGTAGTTCGCCCAGGAGATGTAGGACCCGCCGACCACCTGCGGTCCGTCGTCGGTCAGCAGCGCCGCGTGGGACAACGCCCAGATCCCCCACCGCAGCTTGCCGGGCGTGCGGTGCAGGGTGTCCCAGGGCTCCCAGGAGTCCCAGGTCTCGATCAGGTTGTAGTGCACGCACGGCGCCGCGTCGGGACGCCGCCGGCGGTTGCCGGCGGCGAGGATCGCCGCGTGCACGAGCAGGTTGGCGACCTGGAAGGTCCAGCCCTTCCAGTGGTGGTCCCACCAGTCCTGCCACGCCCCACCCCAGCTCTGGTCGATCCACACGTCGATGCCACCGTCGGCCACGACCTGCTCGAGGTCGACCAGGCCGACGCGGCGTTCCGCGACGGCGCTGATGGCGCTGGAGTAGCCGAACACGAGCGCGTCGGGCGCGGCGTCCTTCACGGCCCGGAACAGCGACGACACCGCGGTCGTCCAGCTGCGGATCTCCTCGAGGTCGTCGGGAGCGCTGGTGCCGGTGGGGCCGATCCGGCTGTAGACCATCGGGCCGAAGCACGCGTCGCGCAGGTGGATGACGTCCAGGTCGAGGGAGCCCGCCAGCTCGCCCCACTGCGCGCCGAGGAAGGCGGGGAACAGGGTGCCCGCCTCGATCCCGTCGGGGAACGCGGCGTAGCGGTGGTCGTCGGCGAGCAGGGGCACCCGGGGGTCGAGGTCGGGCATCCCGACCATCGAGCGGGCGTGCGGGTAGAGCTCCGGGTGCCGGTCGTACCAGTGGGAGTCGAAGTCGTAGATCCGCGTGTCCGGCGGCCACACGAAGTTGCCCCAGCCGACGACCATGATCCCGATGGCGACGTCGGGACGCGGGGCCCGCGCACGCAGCGCCGCGATCAACGCCTGCAGGTCGGCGTAGGTGGCGTCGTGCCAGTGCGCGAGTCGGCGGCTGCGGAAGGGCAGCGGCTGGGCAGGATCACCGCTCCACTCCGTGATGATGTCGACGACCCATCCCGCGTTGATGACCAGGCCGTGCCGGCCGCCGGCGGACGACCACAGTGGCGCGAGCCGGGTGTGCAGCACCTCGGCCTGGGGTCCGGGGTCGGTGGGGTGGAACCACTCGAGACCGATCTCCACGAACCGATCCACGGGCAGACTCGACACGGTTCCCTCACTCCGTCACCACATCGCAAACTAGTATGCTTATACGCACAATCCAACACCGTCGAGGGAGCGCGACATGGAGTTCGAGGGGCGCAGGATCGTCATCGCGGGTGCGGCGGGCGGGATCGGGTCGGCGGTGGCCCGCACCTTCGCCGAGGAGGGCGCCACCCTGGTCCTCGCGGACCTGCCCGGCGACCCGCTCGACGAGCTCGCCGCGGCCTTCGCCGAGGCGGGCGTGCCCGCGACCGCCGTCGCCACGGACGTGCGCGACCCCGGGTCGGTGGCCGCGCTCGCCACACGGATCGCGGACGACCTCGGCGGTGTGGACGTGCTGGTCAACGCCGTCGGGGTGCTGCGCCAGTACCGCGTCGTCGACATGAGCCCCGAGGACTTCGACGCGATCGTCGGGGTCAACGTGCGCGGCCCGTACCTGCTCATCAAGCACCTGGTCGATCTCATGCCCGCCGGCTCGGCCATCGTCAACTTCGGCTCCGTCGCCGGGTTCGTCGGCTCCGACGGCAGCTGGGCGTACACGATGACCAAGGGGGCGGTCTCCTCGATGACCTTCGGGCTCGCCCAGGAGCTCGCGCCCCGCGGCATCCGCGTCAACGCCATCTGCCCCGGCTGGGTCGATGCGGGCTTCACCCACCACATGTTCACCGACGAGGCCGTCCGCGCCGAGGTGGAGCAGGCCGCGATCGGTTCCCACGTGCTCGGCCGCATGGCCCGTCCGGAGGAGATCGCCCAGGGCGTGCTCTACCTCGCCTCGGAACGACGGGCGTCGTTCGTGACCGGCACGAACCACTTCGTCGACGGCGGGTTCATGATCAAGCGGTGACGCCGGCGGTCCACGGCGCCCGGTCCGGCGCGAGCCGCCGGTCGCTCGCCGCGCCCGGTCCGGTGACGCCGGCCTCAGCCCGCTCCCACCGTCGCCCCGCCGTTCACCTGCAGCGTCTGGCCGGTGATCATCTGCGCGCCGGGTGAGCACAGGAACACCACCGCGGCTGCGATGTCGGTCGGGACCAGCGAGCGGGCCAGGACCTGGGTGTCGATGGCCCGCTGGCGGGCCTCCTCGGGCAGGGCGTCGCCGATGTGCTCGGTGACCACCAGCCCGGGCGAGACCGTGTTGACCCCGATGCCGAACGGGCCGAGGTCGCTGGCCAGCCCCCGGGTCAGCCCGAGCATGCCCGCCTTCGCCGCGAGGTAGTGGGTCAACGAAGGCAGCCCCGCCCCCACCGCGTCCGACCCGATGTTGACGATGCGCCCGGAGCGCGCCGCCCGCATCGGTTCGGAGAACGCCGCGGCACACACGAACGCGGACCGCAGGTTGAGGGCGATGACGTCGTCGAACTCCGTCGGCCCGTACTCCCAGAACGGCCGCCGCGGCGCGAACAGCCCGCCGGCGTTGTTGACCAGCGCGTCGACCCGACCGAAGCGCTCGAGGACCTCGTCGCGGGCCGCCGCGACGTCGGCATCGTCGGTGACGTCGGTCGCCAGACAGAGCGCCGCGCTGCCGTGCGACGACAGCTGTGCCGACAGCCCCTCGGGCACCTGCCGGCTCAGGGTGACCACGTCCGCACCTGCCTCGGCGAGCGCCAGCGCGATCGCACGACCGATGCCCCGCGAGCCGCCGGTCACCACCGCGACCTGTCCGTCGAGTTCACGACCCATCTGCTGCCTCCGCCCATGTCCGACCCGTGGCGCCCGTGACGGTCGAGCCCGTCACCACCCATGGCTGCTGCGTATACAAGATATGCATCGCGGGCGCAGCAGGCGCAGACGGCGGGACCGGACGGCGGGACCGGACGCCGGGACCGGACCCTCAGTCGCTGCCGGTCGCCTCGTCGATCACGTCGTGCGCGAGCAGCAGGGTCGGCGCATCGACCCCCTCGCTGCGGCGGCGTTCCGACCACAGCAGCGGGGCGCCGTCCGTGCCCCGGGCCAGGCGGTAGCGACGCTCGAGGCGCAGACCGGTCAGCGGCACGGCGGTGGGCCGCAGCGCGTGGAACGGATCGTCCGCGCCGCGAGCTGCGTCGGCGAGCAGGTCGCTGCGCGGCGCCGGGGTCAGTGCCCGCGCGGCGTCGGTGAGGTCCGCGAGCCGCCCCTGCAGCGTGCGTCCGGCCGGCGCCAACGGTGTGGCGTCGCGCACGTAGGGGTGCCAGTGTTCCGGCGCGGCGGTCGCCGGCCGGTAGCGGAAACGCCGTGGCGGGGTCGCATCCCCCGGCGGCGCCTCGTCGGTGCCGGGGTCGGTTGCGATGGCGCGTCCGTCGATCCGTCGCTCCACGGCCCAGACGCGTTCCTCCGCCTCGTCGACGGCGAACACCACCTCGTCGATCACCGGACCGACCAGCGGGCCCGTGGCCGCCGGCCACAGGGCGAGCGACCCGGGTGCGAGACCGGCGACCTGGAACATCGACCAGCCATCGTCCGGAGGCGCCAGCGTCCACGTGTCCCCGAACGAGTCGGTCACCTCGAGGTCCTCGAGCGTCACCACGTACCCGGGTGCCGCGTCCACGCTGAAGGTGAACCAGTCGTCGCTGTGGGCGGACAGCAGGTCGAGCAGCAGCGTGGTCGCGAGGTGGGCCCGGTCCGGCGGCTCGCTGCCGAGGTCCATCCCGGCCTCGTCGATCTCCCAGAAGCGCTCGGTCGGCGCGCCGGGGTGACGCAGCCACGAGCACAACGTGGAGCGGCGGACCCCGTCGTCGCCCAGGGCGATGGGCCCGTCGGCATCGACGGAGAACCAGTCGAGGGGGCCTCCGTCGTGCCGGTCGAGGTGCAACGTGGCCCCACCGGCGTCGATGTCCGCGTGGTAGGCGAGCTGCGTCGCGTCCCAGCGGTCGACCTCGGACGGCGGCCGCGGATCGAACAGTTCCGCCTCGAGCTCCAGGCTGTCGCGCGCCTCCCACAGCGCCCGGCCGTCGTAGCCCCGGCCCTCCAACGACGCGTAGGCGGACGGGAGGTCACCCAGCAACAGCTCGGGATCGTCGGGCAGCGCCCCTGCCGCCTCGGCCACGGCACGGCCGATACGGATCCGTCGGCCGGGGGTCCACCACCTCGCCGGGTCGGCTTCGATCGGCACCTCCGCAGGGGTCGCGCGCAGATCGAGCTCGGCGTCGGTCGGCGGCCCGTAGGAGTCGTCCACGCCGTCCGGGCCGCCCGGACCGTCCGGGTCGGTCGCGGCACCGCCGGGAGCGACGAGCGTCATCGGGGTGAGGTGCTCGGTGAAGTGCACGCGCACGGGCGACGCGGCGTCCTCGCCGGCGAACTCGCCCAGCTGCCACTGCCGCGCGAGCATCCACAGCGGATCGCCGACCTCGGCGGAGAGCCCCCGGGTCAGGTCGGTCCTGGCGCCGTCCGCCTCGATGCGGACGACATGGTCGTACCACTGCATGTAGAGGGTCACGCTCATGGTCGTGACGGTGCTCATGTGTCGTCTCCGGCGGTCGGCGCAAGCGTGACCCGGGTCGACCCGGCCTGCGGCAGCAGCACGCCGCTCATCGACCCACCGATCGCGGCCAGCTCGTCGGGGCCGGCGGCGCGCGCCCGCAGCAGCTGGCGGGTCTCGGCGAGCATGTCGGTGACCACGGCCCCGTCGAGCGGCGCGTCGGGGTCGGGCGGGACGGCGAGCAGGATCGCCTGGGGCGGTCGGGACGCCGGCGCGTCGAACCCGAACGCGGCACCCGTGCTGTGGTGGGTCCCCGGGACGGTCTCCGACCAGCGGTCGACGAGTCCGACCGCGACCAGCTGGCCATCGGAGGAGGCGGGGCTCTCCGGACCGCCGGCCGCGGGGTCGCCGGTCGCCGGGTCGCCGCTCGCCACATCGCCGGTCGGGAGCTCGCCGGCGACCAGCAGCACGTGCAACGGCCCGCTGTCGGCGCCGGGATCGCTGGGATCGGCCGTCGCGACGGCCGTCTGCCACACGTCGTCGGGTCGGTCGGTGTGGATCGCGAACGGCGCGGCCGCGTCGAGCTCCTCGGCGAGTTGCATGCCGTCGATGCGCGCCAGCGGTTCGCGGACCGCGGCCACCGTCGGCAGCCAGTCGTCACGGACCACGCCGGTGTCGAGGGTCAGGCCTGGCGGCAGCGCACCGACCGGCAGCCGCCCGAGCGCGACGTGCGCACCGGTGGCGCCGGCCAGCTCCTGCATGGCGCGGGCCAGATCGGAGGCGTCGAGGTCGTCGGGGTCCGCTCGGTCGGGGCCGCCGGGTGCCCGGTCGAGCCGGGCCTGCAGCCGCGCGATCACGGTTGTCGCCCGCTGCTCGGCGGGCGTGGGGGCGTCCGCATCGGGGTCCGCAGCTGGCTCCCGCGTGGCCGTGTCCGCGATGATCCCCCACCGCCAGGCGGCCTCCAGCGCCGTGTCGAGCGCGTCGTCGTCTCCCACGCCACGCAGCTGCTCGAGGTGGGCGACGAGCGCATCACCGGTCGCACGTAGCTGCGCGAACCGGTCGCGCAGCGACACCAGCGTCGGATCGGGAGCCGTCCCGTCGGCGTCGTCGTCGAGGTGGCGGGCGAGCGCGGGCTCGCCGGCCAGTGCCGCCAGCAGCGTCAGCGAACGATCGTGACGGTCGCTGCCGACCCGGTCGGTGAACGTCCCCTCGCCGTCGTCGGGCGCGTGGCGGCGCACCAGCCGTTCCAGGTCCCCCCGGGACATGGCCACCGCATCGACCGGCTCGAGCGCGAGGTCCGAAAGGGTGAGCTCGGTCGAACCCGACGGACCCTCGAGCTGCCAGGTCCAGTCCTGCGCCGCGCCGATCTGGGACGCCAACAGCGCGGCGACCGCCGGATCGACGATCCGGCCCGGTGAGCGGGCGTGGTCCGGGCCGTCGGCGGCGGCGGATCCGACGAGGTCGGTCAGGACACTGAGGCAGCGGGTCCGCAGGGCGGTGCCCTCCCGTTCGGTGTGCAACACGTCGAGGGTCGGGGGACGTGCGAGTCCCGCGGCGGCGTCCAACGTGGCCCCGGCGTGGTCGGGCCGGCCCCGCACCACGTCGTGGACGGCGGTGGCGACGAGCAGGTCGCCGTACGCGTCGACGGCCCGGCGCAGATCCGCGATCCCGCCGAGGACCTCACCACCGAGCTCCAGCGAGCCGAGCTCGCCCTCGAGCACGGCGAGCCCGTCACAGCGGCCGCCCTCCGCCTCGTCGGCACCGGGGAACGCGGCGCGCACGGCGTCGAGGGTGTCCCCGTCGTCGATGAGCTGCTCGACCTCCGCACCCAGCACCTCGCCGAGGTGGCGGCCGTTGCGGACCTGCGAGGCGAGCCGGTCGGCGGTCCGCGCGGAGCGTGAGTCCAGGCCAAGCTGCCAGCGGTCGGGGTCGGGGTCGTGGCGCGACCGGTCACGCAGGATCGCGGCCGTGGTGGCCTGGTCCTCGGACGGCGCGTGCAGGATCCCGGCGCCGGTCGGGACCGACCCGGCCCCTGCCGGACGGGGCGCCTCCACCCAGCCGTACACCCCGAGCGCCAGCGGTGGCCCGTCGAGGTCCGCGTGGTCGAGCGCGTCCTCCAGCCGGCGGGTCGCGATGCCGGTCGCCCAGGCGTCGATGCGGTGCGTGGCGCAGTCCAGTGTCGCGAGCAGCTCCGCGTGGATGGACGCCGCGGTGCGGACCGCGACCGCGCGGACCGCATCGATGGTGCGTTGCAGCGCCGTCGCCCGTGCGTCGTCGCCCGGACCGTCGGCGACGACCTGCAGGATCCGCTGCGCGACCACGTCGCGCTCCCCCGCGGGCGGCGCCCACTCGTCGAGCGGACGACGGCCCGCCGCATCGGCCACGTCACCGGCGGTGTCGGCCACCGCGAGCTGCAACGAGCGGATGACCAGCCGCACGAGCAGGGTGTCGGCCACCTCGCCGTGGTCCTGACGCAGGCGTTGCACCAGGCCCCACGTATCGGTCAGGGCACCGGGGCCCTCACCGACACCCTCGGCCAGATCGGCCAGGTCCTCGAGCGCCGGGCGGATCTGCATGCTGTCGTCGTCGGGTCCCGCCAGGGTCAGCGTCACCTCGTGGCGGTACCCGCGCATGGCGTAGCGTCGCTGCGGGTCGACCCCCAGCTCGGCCAGCAGCGGGTGGTCGTCGTCCCATGCGGCGTTGAGCCCCTCCCAGCTCAGCCCGTCCGGACCGATCGTGAAGCCCGACCCCTGGGTCGTGGCGAACCCCAGCAGCCAGGTCTCCAACGGCCACAGGGTGCTGCTGTACAGGCCCTGACTGCTCGGGGTCGCCGACAGCAGCCGCAGCAGGTCGGCGGCGTCCGCATCCACGGCCGTGCCGCCCGACTCCGCGGCCTGCGCCCAGGTCGCGGTCAGGGTCGCGAGGCTCGGCAGCATCGCGGCTTCGATGTCCGGGTCGCCCGTGGCCGGCTGCCACCGCGACAGCGCGGTCACGGGCAGCACGCCGTAGGGCTGGGCGCCGACGCGCAACGTCGGGAACGGGCCCCGGGGTGCCAGATGTCCCGCGGCCCAGTCCCCCGCCGCGTCAACCCCGGCACCGATGCCCAACACATCGCGCAGGTGGTGGCCCCACAGCGCCGGCCACAGCGCGGCGACCATCGGCTGTTCGATGGAGGCCGCGTCGCCTGGCATCCCCGTCAGCGTCGAGGCATCACCGGTCAGTGCGCGCCCGAGGTGCTGCTCGACGGGATCGGTGAGGACCTCGAGCGTGCGCTGACGGGCCTCGTCCCACACCTCGGGTGGTGGTTCCAGGTCGACCGCGTCCGCGCCGTCGACAGTGGCGGTGGGGGTCCCGGCCGCCAGCAGGCTCAGCTGGCCCGTGTCGCGGTGGTCGGTGAACAGCGTGGCGGGGTCACCGCCCCCGACACCGACGACGTAGAGCACGTCGATGTCGTCGGCGCGGTCACCCAGGGCGATCGTGGTCCCGAGCCCGACCTGCTGCGCCAGCTCCCAGGACTCCCACCAACGCGGGAGCAGCTCGGGGTCGGGTGGGACGGGTCCGTCGGCGTCCTCGTCGGGCGCGCCGGCGTTGTCGGCTGCGTCGGCGTCGGCATCCTCGGGGACGGGCAGGTCGAGGGTGAGTTGCTCCTCGTCGACGTCCAGCACGGCGACGCGTTCCGGGGCGGCGCCACCCCGCGCCAGCCAGACCTCCAACTGCGGGGGCAGGCCCTCGAGCCGGGGGAAGAACGGCTCCTCCCGCAGCGCGATGTCGGCCGCCTCGGGATCGAGGCTCCCGTCATCGTCCGCGAGCGGCGCGAACGTCCGCACGAGCCAGACGGCCCGGCCGCCGCCGTGGTGGCGGACGAGCGCCGCCCAGCTGGCGTCGCGCTCCGGCGCGTCGTCCGCCCGATCGGCGCGCAGGTAGGCCTCCAGCTCGCGGATCTCCTGCCGGTTCGGCAGGGGGTCGTGCCGGGCGAGCCAGACCTCGTCGGGCACGATCCGCAGCTTCAGCAGGTGCCCGGCGTCGTCCTGGGCGAAGCGCGTCTCCAGGCGGACCGGCAGCAGCACCCCGATCTGTTGGGTCCAGGGGTCCAGCCCCGGGGGGTCCCCGTCGCCGGGATCATCGTCGGGGTCGTCATCGTCATCGGGATCGTCGTCATCCGCATCGTCGTCGTCACCGGGACCGTCATCGGGCGGCGGGATCGGCCCGGAGCCGATCCTGGGCTCACAGATCGCGGCGCGCAGCGCGTCGATGAGCTGCCTCTCCACGTGCTCGAGGAGCAGCAGGTCGTCGAGCCGCTCGATCGTGACGTCGCCCCGCCCCTGGACCGCCGCCAGGATGCTCGCGGCGATCTCGAGCTGGCGGCGTTCCACGCGTGGGTCGTCGGGGACCGTCAGCAGCCGCGCGATCTGGTCCTGGGACACCCGCTGCAGACGGACGTCGTCCAACCGAGCGGACAAGTCACCAGCGGCATCGATCCGGCCGGACACGGCCCCGATGTCGCCGAGTCGCCCGGCCAGTCCACCGACACCGCCCGGTGGGCGCGACACGCCGGCGAAGGTCCCTGTCCTCCCGCCCTTGCTCTCGGCCTCACGCAGCAGGGTGAGCAGCTCCCGCGGCGCCTTGATCCGACGGAGGCGGGCGAGGACCAGGCGCTCGCACCGGTCCATCGGGTACTTCAGGTCGATGCGACGCAACTGCCCGGCCAACTCACGGATGCGCGTGAGGTCGGTCCGGTGGCCGTCCAGGAAGTCGCGCGCGGTCACGTCCGGGCGCGATCCCCGACCGACGCGTGGCTCGTTGCCGCGCAGCCGGGACGCGACCGCGCGGTCCGTGTCGACCCGCGACTCGAGCTCGACGAGCTCCTCGTGCAGGGCGTGACGGCGGGTGCGTTCGCTCACGAGTCCTCCTCCGGCGGGATCAACGACTGGCCGTGGATGCGGACCCGCACCGGGGTCGCGAAGGTCGCGGCGGCGTGCTCCCCACCGTCGGCGTCCGGTCCCGGCGCGTCCTTCAGCCGGAACCGGAAACCGGTCGGTGGTTCCTCGAGCACCACGTCGTGGTCCTCGAGCACGTCGGGGTCGACACCCGGGAAGCCGAGGTAGGTGATCCCGGGCCCGAGTGAGCCGCGGAAGCGGGGCAGCAGTGATGGGTCCGGGGCCGGCTCGGAGGCGGTGTCCGTGGCCTCGACCTCCTGCGGGAGCAGGTAGACGAGCGTGTCCGGGTAGCGCTCGAGCAGGGCGCCACGGATCACGATGACCAGGTCGTCGTCACGGGCCTGGCGCGGACGGTGCGCCGGATCGCCGAGGTCGCCGGTGGTCCAACCGCGGACCCCGATGATGTCGTCGAGCCGACGTGGGTCGATCGGGTTGCCCTTCTCGTCAACGTCGATCACGCGGGACCAGAACGTGCGCACGGGCGTGCAGCCCGGGGCCATGGCCACGTTCGCCCGGCGTAGCCGTGCGACCAGGGAGGTGTTGAGCCCGACGAGCAGCGCGTCGGTGAACACGGCGTTGGTCTGCACCGCGAGCACCCGGTCGTCCGGCACCGTCCCCAGCCCCGGCAGCAGCCACTCCGGCTGGTGCTCGCGCAGCAGCTTCCAGACGGGGACGTCCAGGCCCGGACACAGCGCCGGCGGGTCCAGCAGGTGGTCCTCGTCGAGCCCGGGGAACCGCTCGGACACGCGGCGGCGCGCGAGCCCGTCGTCACGCCGCGGGTCGAACGCGTCCACGGCCGCACCGGCGAGCGCGTCGGTGTCGACCGGGTCGCACGGGGCGGGCTGCGGGGCCTCGTCGTCCATCGAGGCGGCGAGGTCGAGCAGCGCCTGCGGATCCTCGACCTCAGGTGGAGGTTGATCCTCCGCGGTCTCCAGCGGCGCGGACAGTTCGGCGAGCAGGTCGGTGCAGCGTTGGTCGATGTCGGAGGCCAACCCGGGTTCGTCGGCGAGGCGAGCGCTGTCGACGACGAGGCCGACGAGCTTGGTCATCGGCAACGCCCGGCCTGCGTCGACGGCAGCGTCGATCCGCTGTCCGAGCTGGAACATGGTCGTCCCACCGACGACGGTGCCGTCGATCGCGCTGAGCAGTGACCGGGCATGGTCCGCACCGACCTGAGGCCGCTTCGGGAGCAGGTTCTGGCCACCCGGCGGGAACCCGCCGTGGGTCGGATCGCCACCGCCACCGGAGGTCGGCGGCCACCCCTCGGGCGGGGGCCGGTCGCCCCGGGGGTCGAGCGCACCGACGGCCTCACCGAACGGCACCGCGCCGAGGTCGTCGAAGCTCGGCAGCCCGACCTCGGTGATGGCGGGCGGGGCGGGGCAGGTGTTGGCCGCCGCGAGCAGCGCCGCCGGGGCGATCGCCCCGTCCGCGGCCAGCGCGGTGCGGGCGGGACCCGGGCGCAGCGCACGTCGCAGGGCGGTGGAGAACCACGCCGACGGCAGCGGGCGGTCGTCCGCCGTGGCCAGCGCACGCAGCGATCCGCTGCTGGTCATCACCCGGCGCAGCGCCGGGCCCAGGATCTGCAGGCGGCCCGCCGGGTCGTCGGGCAACCGTCGGTCCCACAGCGAGGTGCTGGCGGTGAGCCCGATGGCGAGGTCGCGGACACGCTGGCTCGCGGCGTCCAGCGCACCGCTCTGGCGTGCCACCTCGGCGTCGAGGTCCTCGGAGGCGTCCTGCTCCAGCCGCGCACCGATCCCGGCGACACCGCGGTGGCGGGGGTCGTCGTCGATCGAGCGGTTCCAGGGGCGGCCACCGAACCGGGTCCAGGCGCGGCCGTAGCGGGGCAGGCCGACCACGGGCCGACCGGCACCGTCGGGCTCGTCGTCGTCGGTGGCCTCCGTGTGCAGCGCGGCGAGGTGGTCGGCGACCTCGTCGGGGAGCGGCTCGTCGGAGCTGCCGACCGGCGCCAGCGCGCCGCGGATGGACAGCTCCGGGGCTTCGGGGACCGGGTGGTAGGTGATGGCCGCCCGACCGATGGACGGCGAGGCGTAGGGCTCCAGCCGCTTGGCCAGGCTGAGGAAGTCGCCCGCCGGGCCGGTGCGGAAGGTCCACCGGTCGAAGCACGGCAGGGTCACCGACCCCTGCCCCGGCTCCCAGGCGTCGACGAGCTCACCGCCGCCGTCGATCGTGGTCGTCGGCACGACGACGGCGACGTAGTGCGTGTCCGGTTCGAGCTTCCGGCGGGAGAGCAGCCGGGAGATGGTGGTCCCGTCGGCTTCCTGCACGTGGGCGTCGGTGCCGGCGGCGCCCAGCGGGTGGGCGTCGATCGTCGCCGCCTCGATGGTGACCCGATCACGCTTCGGGACGACCTCGTCCTCCGGGCCGACCACCAGCGCGAGCCACGGCCGTAGACCCTCGCTCGGCTCCGGGTTCGCGCCGGGGGTGTAGCGCCACGGCAACCCGGGGTCGTCGAAGACGACGAAGGGCTGCATCTCCACCTCGGCGTCCGGCGTGTCGGGTTCCGGTGACCGGCGGACGATCGAGCCGGCGGCCAACGCCGCGACGTCGCGCGGGCCGGCCAGCACGAAGGACACGCTCGCCCCGTCGACCTGCTCGCTACCGGAGCGCTCCGTGTGCAGCGCGAGCGGCAGCGACGCGATCGAGCGCCCCGCGTCCTCGCCGTCGATCAGCGCCGACAACGCGTCGCGTGACCACGCACGGAACACCACCTGACCGGACATCGACCCTCCTCAGAGCTCGGGCGTGGGGCGCAGGTCGTCCGCCAGCACGACGACGGCGCCGGCGTGCTCGTAGCGGACGTGCTGGTGGGCCTGCGCCACGGTCGAGGCAGTGGCCAGCACGGAGGCGTCGCGCTCGTCGCGGACCTGCGTGGTCAGCCGGCGGACCCCGATGGCCGGCGCGGGTCGCGAGGGGACCGGGATGCGCCCGCAGGCGGCGTCCTGGACCCACACCTCGAAGGTCCGGATCTCGCCCTGCACCGCGAGGACCTTGCCGTCGTCGGGCGGCGGGAGGAAGAGCTCCGTCGGTGCACGGTCGACCTCGTGCTCGGCGGCCTCGATGGCGCCGCCGAGCTCGACCGCGATGCCGGCGTCCGCGAGCTCGTAGGCCTCGCGGTCGACGCGTTCCGCGTCGCTGAGCTCCAGGTAGCGACCGGGCGCGAACCAGTCGGTCACCTCGACGGTCGCGGGCTCGACGCCCTTGGGGGCCGCGGTCACCCAGGCGAGGGTCGGTCGGGTGAGCGGGGCACCGTCGAGCCGTTCGAGCCGCAGGTGCAGCGGGGCGCGGCGCTGCTGCCAGGTGAGCCGGGAATTGGGGAGCACGAAGGCGACGCCGGCCGGCGCGTCGTCGGGTTCGATGGTGACGCTCGGGTCCGAGCCGGCGGCGCTGAGGTTGGCGGGATCCTCGAGCTCCGGCAGCAGCTCGGCCACGAGGTCGTCGATGGCCTGGACGGCGGGTGGGCTGGAGTCGCCGAGCTGGAAGCTGCCGCGCCACGAGATGGTGACGAACAGGATCTTGAACTCGAGCCGACCCGTGAAGTCGACCGGCCCGGGGCCGCTGAGCGCCCCGCTGATCTTGACCCCGGCGAGCGTGCGACCCCGGTAGCTGATCCGCAGGCTCGCCTCGAGGTCGAGCTCGAAGCGGAACGGGTCGGTGCGGATCAGCACGTCGAACGCGAACGAGCCCTCCGCGACGAACCGGGATGCGCGCAGCACGACCTCCGCGGCGGCGCCGAACTGCAGGCTGTTGGTGGTGACGGCGAGGTAGCCCTCGAAGCGCAGGTAGAAGCGGTCCGCGCGCCGGCCACGGGTCATCGCGACGCGCTGCAGGCTCGGCGGGAACGACAGCGGCGCCGGATCGAAGCGCGGGTGGAAGCCGCCGACGCTGAGCACGACGTTGGGGGTGTCGCCCCAGTACAGCCGGAAGGCCGCGCCGCCGGTCAGCTCGAACACCTCCAGCAGCTGGGAGTCGACCAGGACCGCGTCGAACTTCAGCGACCGCTTCACCAGGTCGAGCTCGCCGATCACGTCGAGCCGCAGCTTCAGCACCGGCCGCCCACTCGGGTCCGCGATCACGGCCCGCACGGAGCCGAGCAGCACGACCCGGGTGGGGCCGGGCAGCTCGATGAACACGCCGAGGTCGAAGCGCACGAACGCGCTCCAGCCGAGCTGCAGCGTCGGCCCGACGACGACCGTGCCCGCCGTGGCGGGGAACACCTCGCCGAGCTCCTCGATCAGCGCCGGGGCGTTACCGACCGGGTCCTCCGGGGCCAGGATCCGACCGACGGTCCCGCTGGCGAACCGTTCGCGCAGGCCGTCGACGTCGATCGAGCGGTTGAGCCCGACGATGCCGCCCACCCCGGTCAGGGTGAACCCGAACGGCAGCGCGATCGGCGGGAACGACGCCTGGATCACCACGAGCAGGGAGTAGCCGTCGCTGCCGTCGGGCAGCTGCGTGTCGAGCAGCCCGATCGCGTGGATGCCGATGCCGGCCAGCTCGAGCTCCAGCGCGCCGCTGTAGCGGGTGCCGTCCGGGCTGCGGTCGATCATGCCGCCGCCGGTGATCACGCTCGCGTCGAGCCGCAGGCCGATCCCCGTCGGTGGGAGGAACTCGCCGCGCACCTCGACGGACGCACCATCGTCCGAGCCGCTCTGCTCCGACCCGACCCCCACTTGGATGGCGGCCCCGACCCCGCTGACCGTGGCCTGGAAGGGACCCAGCCCGAGACCGACCACCGCCCGGCCCGCGATCCCGATCCCGTCCCCGGCGACGAGCACTTCGAACGCGAGCCGGTCCAGCGCCAACGGTCCGAGCGCGACGCCGGGCGACCACGACGCCTCCAGACCGGCCTGGCCGGAGATGCGCAGGCCGCCGCGATCGAAGGTGAGATCGAGGTCGAAGGGCACGCGGAGCTCGGGCGGCAGCACCGAGGCGATGAAGCCGTCACCGGAACCCAGGTCGATGACGAGCGATCCGTCATCGATCCTGGCACCGACGACGAAGCCCCAGCCGGCGCCGTCCAGATCCGCGGCGGCGTCGAGACCGGCACCGACCCGCCACGCGGCGGCTTCGAGGCGCGTGCCACCCGCGTCCCCGAACAGGATCACCGGCTCGTCGCCGCCGGCCGCGTGGATCGTGAGCCCGACGCGTCCCGCCAGCTCGGCGCCCGGTTCGGTCGGCCCGACCCGGAACGGTGGCTCAACGCGCAGCCCCGCCTCCAGCGACAGGTCCCCGGAGGCCTCCAAGACGACCGATGCGCCCGAGGGCAGGTTCCGCAGCGTCGTCCCATCGGTGAGCGCTTGCCCTCCGTCGAGTTCGAGCACGACCTCGATCGCGGTGGGCAGCTGATCGGTCGGCCCGGCGCGGAACATCGGCCCGGCGAGCTCCCCGGTCACGCCGTCGACCGCGACGGGGACGCGGCTGGCACGCAGGATCCGCGCGAACAGCCGCGCGAACGGCAGCGTGTCGAGTGGCTCGTCCGGATCACCCCACCCGTGGGCGTCGGTGAGCGCATGCCCGGGGTCCTGGGCGAGCGCAGCCAGCTGGGCGACGTGGAACCGCTTGCGGTAGGCGGCGGGCGTGCCTGGCGTGGTCTCCGTGCTCGGCACACCTGGCACGGTCCAGCGCTCCACGACGCCGGCGATCTCGAGCACCAGCGTCGCCAGCGGGCGGGTCGTCTCGAGGCGTTCGACGACCAGCCACTCCAACAACCGCCGCGGCAGCGTCTCGAGCGCATCACCGTCGACGAGTTGGGCGGCCCCTGCGATGAGCCCGTCGAGCTGGCCGACGATGCCCTCGGCCGCCTGCAGCACCGCGTCGACGGCGTCGAGCACCTCCAGCGCTTCGAACCCCTCTTCCTCGTCGTCGGGGACGAGTCCGACCAGCAACGTGACGGCGTCGTACACGTCGTCGATCACCGACGGCATATCCGCCGGGGGTGGCTCCTCGTCATCGTCCAGGGCATCGAGGTCGACGAGCTCGTCGACATCGACCCCGAGCCACCCTGCGGTGTCCTCGAAGGGCACCCCGAGGTCGTGGAGCAGGTGCAACAGCCCGATCGGGTCCCCGAGCCGTGGGAGCAGGAGCTGCAGACTGGAGGAGAGTTCGTGGGCGAGACGCTGCGCGGTCGAGGTTGCCATCAGTTCGCCGGCGGCGACGCGTAGCGCTGCAACTGTTCCGCGATGTGGTCGTGACAGACCGCGCAGAACGGCCTGGTGAAGAAGATCGGTTGGCCGTCATCGTCCCGGTTGTACTGCCGACCCCCCATGAGACAGTGGGGCGAAGGCCTCCAGGCCTGGCAGCGCAGGTACAACGCACCCTCGAACGCGCCGATGACATCGGGCCGTTCGATCGGGTTGCCCGCCCGATCCTTGAGGTCGGAGAGCGACCTGGTGTCTTGCTTCAGGCAGCCGAGCAGCTCCCGGGAGACGATGGGGAACCCCTCCTCTCGAGCCCCGTGGGACTCGAACCACGGCGCGAACGATGCCTGGGCTCCCGTGTACTGGTAGGTGTAGAACCCGTTCGGCCTCGCATCCCGGCGCCGGACGCGCGCCATCTCGCGCCTGTGGACCTCGCGGTGCGCCCTGAGGTCGTTCCACGCCGGCGTCGGCAGGATGTACTCGTCCTTCAACCCGAAGAGGTGCCCGAGCTCGTGGATCGCCGTTTCCCGCGCCGACCAGCTGTTAGAACCCTGTCCGAGTGCCGCGATCTTCTCGGCGTGCCGAGCCGTTCCGCAATGGGCGTCGGTGTTGCCCACCAGCAGGATGGCGTCGTAGTCCGGGATCAGTTCGGCGATGCACTGCTGCACGATGATGCTGTCCCACTGCATCCACACGCTTCGCGTCCGACGCAGGCCGAACGGCGTGATGCGATCGATGTCCTCCTCGTCGTCCTGGATGCCGCTCTCCGCGGATACCGAGGGCACACTCCAGACGTTGATGCGCTCCCCAAGGGGTCCGTTGAACGGCGCCCGTTCGATGAGACCGACCACGACGTTCATCGCCGCGGACTCGAAACTCTGCTGCTCGTCCTCCGCGTACCCGTCACCCACGACCACGATGTTGTAGGCACCGTGATGGGGCATCACCTCATCTGAGTCATCCATCGGCGCGGGGAAGATCAACTGGGGATCCCCCACCGAGCCACCGCGGGCTGCGACCTTCTCCTGCCAGGACGGTTGGTCAGGCTCGGAGGATCGCCACGCGTCCAGGATGGCGCGGATCGAGAGTGCAGGGCCTGGCCAGCCAAGGACGTGGACGCTAGACATACGCGGCTCCTCCCCACAGCAGACGAGCCAACTCCTGCATCCCACCGCTGGGGTCGATACCGCTCCACCCGATCACCGATGGGTTGATCACACTCGGCGTCCCGAGCAGCACGATCTCATGGGCGGCATCGAGATCCGGCACGACCACCGTGAAGATGCCGGCTTCTGGTTCATCGAGCACGAACGACTCGGGGATGTCTGCATCCTCGGTGATCGGCCCGTGCCGCGTGAGGGGGAACATGCCGGGCACGACCGTGCGGAACCGCAGCCGATCCTGGTCGTCGCGCACGTCGAGCAACGTCCCTTCGAACTCGTCGAGGTCGAGGTCGTCGCTCCACGTGGGCTTGGTCACCGGGAGCTTCTCGACCAACTCCACGAAGGGACCGTCATCGGTCTCGGGCTGCCCGTAGGCGAGCACGAGCCGCCAAGCCCCCCATCCATCCCCCGGCATGTGTCCCCCGACCATCCGGTCTCCGGGCCGCCCAGCATCTCCTGGCGGTCACCCGACCGAACGTCGTCGACGCTAACGACGAACCCGGTGCCCGTGAAGGGTCGGAGCCCGATCATCGACATCACCGTGCCCGTTCCTGCATGACCGAACCGCACGCGCGGACCGCGCATACCGAGCGTGCGATGGGGGCTACCGTCGAGGCATGAAGGCCCGATCACGGCACTGCGCGGGCTGCGGGAGCGAGCTCCCGCGGTCGGCGCGCTTCTGCCCGGGCTGCGGCGAGCCAGTCACGCGAGCCCGCTCCGACCGCCATCCAGGCCGGGCCCGATCCGGCCGCACCCGCACGGTGCCTACCCCGCGAGCCGGGTGGGGCATCGGCATCGCGGCAGCCGTGGTCGCCACGTTCTTCCTCATCTCGGAGTTCGATCCGCGCGCCGATCTCACCGACGTTCGGGCCGACGACGATCGCAGAGACACGGTCGAGGTGGCACGTCCCGGCACGCCGGCCACGCAACCCGCCGGCGGCGAGGTCGCGGACCTGCGCAGCCGCGCCGCGGAGCAGCGGGCGCTGCGCCCGCCGCCGTGTCTGGTCGGGGGCCGGGAGACGTGCGCGGAACCGCTGCTCGACCGTGCCGATCTGATCAGCGCGGTGCCGGTCGTCTTCGGCGCGGTCGTCGTCGACACCTCGCTGACGCTGCACCGTCTGCAGATGGTCGCGGACCGGTCGCAGGTGCGGTGGACCACCGAGGCATCGGTCACGGACCCTCCCGCGACCGCGCCCGCCGGCGAGCCCACGCCCACCCGTCTGGAACGGACGGGCACGACGTTGCTGCTCGGCACCCCGAGCCACCTCCACGTGTTCGACAGCGTCAGCGGTCAGCAGCGGTGGGCCGCGGACCTCGGCGGTTACGACGACGGGAGCCCGTGGCGGGGGTGGGTCGTCGACGACACGGTCGTCGCGGTGACCTCGGCCGCGATCGTCGCCCTCGACGCCGGGGATGGCTCGTTGCGCTGGCACCGCCCCGGACCCTTCCAGGACGTGCTGCCGCTGGCGTCCGGCGTCGCCGTCATCCACGACCGAGAGCTCCAGGTCTTCGGACCCGACGATCCGGCTCCGCGGTGGGGCCGACCGGTGGCGCCTGCCGCGCGGTTCCCCGCCGGCGAGCACCCGCCCAACCACGGGCCGGTGGTGCTCACCGGCCGGGATGCGGCCGTGCTCGACGCGTCCACCGGCGAGGAGCTGGTCGGGTTCGACACCCCGACCGCAGTCACCCGGACCTCCCGCGGCCAGGTGGTCGCGGCGGTCTGGGACGATCAGGACGCCGGCAGCACCCTGGTCGGCTACGGCATCGACGGCATCGCACGCTGGCGTGTCCCCGGTCCCCCACCGGCCTGCTGCCACGTGGAGCTGCGTCCGACCGCCGATGGCGACGTGATCGCGCTGTTCCCGGGCGATCCGCAGGCCGAGGGCGCCTGGATCGTCGACCCCACCACCGGTGCGGTGCGGCTGCGCATCACCCGGCCGGGGGACGTCGGCTGGGCGCCGCGTGCGGTCGTCGGCTCGACGGTGATCTGGATGGACGGCACCGCCTTCGTGGGCGCCGACGCGGAGGGCGTGGCCCGGTGGCGCGCCGAGAGTCAGGCAGAGCTGCTGTCCACCGCACCGCTGCTGCTGGGCACCCGTGACGGGCTCATCCGCCCGCCGACCATCGCCGCGGACGACCCCTGGGATCGTGACGGGGGGACCTCGTCTCGGGTGCACCCACGCGCCGGCGCGCAGGAGTTCCACGCCCGACACTCCAACGGCGCCGGGCACCTGCAGGGCTAGCGTGCGCCGCACCGATAGGGAGGAAGATCGGACCGTGGTGACGCTGTGGACGTGGAACGTCAACGGCCTGCGACCGTGGGACGAACTGGCCTCCTCCGGCGTCGATGTCGCGCTGTTGCAGGAGGTGCCCGCCCCACCCGCGGACTGGCCGCACCCGGTCGTCCCCGACCCGGCCGAGGGATGGGCGACCGCCGGATGGCGGACGGGCCGCTGGAGCCGCCGCACCGCGGTCGTGCAGGTCTCCGATGCGGTCCGGGTGGAGCCTCGTGACCACGCGGCCGTCGGTGACCTCGACGCGGTCGCCGTGCCGGTGAGCCGACCGGGCACGCTGGCCGTCGCCGACATCCATGCAGGCGATGCGGCGGTGACGGTCGCGTCGATGTATGGCGGCTGGGACCGCTCCGCCGATCCGCGACGCACGATCTACGCGGACGCGGCCGTGCACCGGCTGCTGTCCGACCTCGCCTCGATGGTCACCGGCCCGCGCGGGCACCGGCTCATCGCCGCCGGTGATCTCAACGTGCTGCACCGCTACGGCGAGCACGGCGACCCCTACTGGGCGGCGCGCTACGCCACGGTGTTCGACCGCGCGGAGTCGATGGGGCTGCGCTTCGTCGGGCCGCAGGCGCCGAACGGTCGGCAGGCGGACCCACGACCGGACGAGCTGCCCGAAGCGTCCCTGGACGTACCGACCTACCACACCCGCCAGCAGGGTCCTGCGGGGGCGACCCGCCAGCTCGACTTCGTGTTCGTCTCCGACGAGCTCGCCGACCGCGTGCGCGTCCACGCGCTGAACGAGGTGGACGACTGGGGTCCGAGCGACCACTGCCGGATCCAGATCGAGGTGGCCACCTGAAGCTGGCCACGGCGACCATCGGCCGACACCGTCGTGCCGGATCGCCGACAGTCCAACTGCTCGAACCGGACCTGTTCACCGTGCGACGCGCCGGTTCCCTACTGTGTCGGAGATGCCTGGACCCGACCCGGTCGGACCCGACACACAGTGACGACTTCCTGAGCGAACGGACCACCTGTGGCTGCTGAGGTGCCCGTGGATCGGGCCGTGATCGACCGCATCACCGAGGGCATCGCCGTCCTGCTCGTCGGCCCCGCCGGCGACGAACACGAGTGCGACGCGTCCCAGCTGCCCGAGGGCGCTGGCGATGGCGACGTGATCACGGTCACGAGCGAAGGGGACGCGCTGGTTATCGGTGGGATCGATCAGCAGCTGACCGACGCCCGGCGTGCCGATGTCGCGGAGCGGCTGGCCCGCCTCCGAGACGAGCGAGCCGGAGGTCGGTTCGGCTGACGAACCAACGCTGCGACCGACCGTCCGGACGCTGGAAGCAAGCCACTCTGCGGGTGAGGCACTGCCGGACGTGGCCGCCGGCCCAACCATCGTGTGGGCCCTCGCAGCCCGGCACGACGCTCGCTCTGAAGTCCGCGCTTCGTGCGCCTCAGCGCTGGCGCCTTCAAGTCAGCCGGCGGTTCACGGCCAACGCAACGAAGCGCACGGAAGCGCCCACAATGCCGCTTGTGGGCGTCAGGTATCTCCGCCGAACCCGACGCCGGACTTCGCCGCCTTTGCAACGACGTAGTTCACGAACGCGGAGCAGCTGACCAGCATGTACAGCGCGTCTTCCTGGCCCACGCTGTCCTCATCGAGCATCGCATGCCTGATGCCGCCAGCGTCGCTCGTGTAGCCGTAGATGGCAGAGAACGCCTTGATTAGCGCCGGATGCACGCCGCCAGAGGGATCGACGTTCTTCAATGCATCGCCCAACGTGGCCTTCCTGCCCCCGACGAGCAAATTCACTAGCGACTCGACTGCGCTGATCGATTCCTTTACCGAGTTGCGGTGATCGGCATCAGTCTTGTCCGACAGCAAGCGGAGCGCCGCTTGCAGATGCTCCCTGACTGCGTGCAACCCAGCGGTGCTAGATGTTGAGATCGCCTCCTCCACGGCTGCGATCTCGTAGTCGGTGGTGATGGGAGCCAACTCACCTTGGACGATTCGATAACCGGAGCCTTGACGTTCAAGCACTCGGTTCATGTGGCCAATCAGGTCCTCAGGCGACTGGCGAAACGCTGCCGGAAGCGTCTCGACGCAGAACTCGATGAAGTCGTAGATCCAGAACCATTCGCGGGCATCTAGTAACTGGTAGACGTCCTTCTTTGCATCGGATACCCAAGTAGGTGTCCGATCAAGCGGGAGATTGAAGACGTCAGCGTACGCGAGGTGGACGAAAACACTCATCCCCGGCGTGTGCTTGATGCGGCGCTCGTCGCGCCCATCCTTCTCCCAGATATGAAGAGTGAGAACGTTCCAGATCGCAGTACGCAGTTCGCCGTCGACACCGTCAACCTGGATGGCGGCTCTGGCCGGTCGGTAACCTGGCGTTGTGAGAAGCGCATGCCTCGACAGTAGTCGCTGCCCGCGTCAGTGCCTTGGGACAGCCCCTATTGCCCACTATGGGCGCTTGGGTAGTTCCAGCTGGCCACTCGAAATCTCACGGTCGTCTGCTCTCCTGCACCAACCTCGGGACTCACGGTCACACGAAATCACGGCTGCCGAGTGGGGCCTCGACAGCCGTGAGTGGCGATGGGTGCGCTATCGGGCGCCGGTGGCTCCGGCGAGGTAGGTCGCGACGATGTAGGTGGGGTTGCGGTCGAGTGCGCCGCGGGAGCGGTCGTAGCGGCGGGTCTGGCGAGGATCGGCATGCCGCGCGAAGTCCTGGACGTCGCGCAGGCTGCACCCGGCGTCAAGCGCAGCGGTGATGGCGGCGTGCCGTAGCGAGTGCGGCGAGATGGCCTTGTCGATCCCGGCGCGCTTCGCCAGCCGGCGCACGATCCGTCCGGCCGCGTGTCGGTCCAATCGGCTGCCGTTTACTCGAGCCAGGAGTGGCCCGTCGGTGCGTTCACCGACGGCGGCGTCGATTGCTCGCGAGGTGCGTGGCGCGA
>JAFIEQ010000164.1 GCA_020832455.1 Nitriliruptoraceae bacterium | reverse complement strand
CAGCCGGCCGGGTGCGCACCACACCGATCAGCGCGAAGCGTCGTCCTCGTCGTCGTCGAGCCCCTCGGCCAGGGCCGCGAGTCCCGGGGCCTGGACCGCAGTCGGGGTCGCGTCGGTCGTCGGCCCGGCACGGCCGCTCGTGAGCGACGCGGCCGCTGGCCCGAGGCTCGCTTGCAGAAGTGAGCGCTCGGGTCAAGGGCCGATGCCGGTGGCCGCATGACCGGGTGGCCCATCGGTCAGCCGGATCCGCCCCCGGATGCAGCGCGCCTGTCACGCTGTCCGGCCCCCCCCCGACCGTCCGCGCGGTTCCTCCGCCGGTGCGGGGGGCCCCGTCCTCGACGTCGCCGGCGGACACACGCCAGCGTCGATGCGCGACCCGATGTCGCCCGCAGGCACCGTTCCGGTGCGTGCGTCCGCACCCACCGTGGTGCACGGACGGGCCCGATCACGAGGTCCGCATGCGCTCCACCCTGTCCACGTTGCCCACCCTGTCCCGTCGCACCGCCCGTCGTCTCGGCGTGCTCGGTCTCACCGCCGGAGGCGTGATCGGGGTCGGGTCCGCGGTCGCGGTCGCGGACCCCTTCGAGGAGCCGTTCGGTCTGCCGCTGCTCGGCGCCGACGCCGACGCGGCCGACGACCACACCCTCGACGACGTCGACCTCACGCAGGTGCACGACGTCGAGCTGATCTGGCACGACGCCCCCACGCCAGGCGAGATCGAGCGGACCGCGGTGCGCGAGCCGCTCGTCACCGCCGATGACGAACGGGACGACGCCGACGCCGCCGCTGGCTCCGACGACACCGTCGAGGTGGCCGACGACGAGGTGCACGACGAGGGCCCGGCCGTGTACGTCGGTACCGATGGCGAGGAGATCACCGCCGAGCGCATCGAGGACTTCCTCGGCAGCCGCGACGCCACCCTGGCCGACCACGCGGAGACCATCGTCGCCGCCGGGGTCCGCCACGACGTCGACCCGCGCGTGGTCGTCGGGATCGCCATCGCGGAGTCCAACGGCGGGGACCGGCTGCCGAGCGGGACGTACAACGCCTGGGGCTGGAGCGGCAGCGGCCCGCACGGTCTGGCAGCCTGGGGCTCCTGGGAGGAGTCGATCGACACCTACACCGAGCGCCTCGGTGCGCTCTACGACACCGACGACGTGGACGTCGACTTCGCGCAGACCTACTGCCCACCGAACTGGCAGTGGTGGCTGGACACCGTGACCTGGTCGATGCAGCAGATCTGACCGAACGGCGCTCGTCGTCCCTACCGGGGCACCCGGTCCGAGCCCGCCGAGCGTGCGACGAGCTCCGCCTCCTCGTAGGCGTGGACCTCGTCGAACCCCATCGAGGTGTACAGGGCGCGAGCGCCGTCGTTGTCGACCGTCACGTTGAGTCCGACGGGCGCCCCGGACCGCAGCAGTTGTCGCGTGAGGGTGCTGACGGTCGCGCGGGCCAGCCCGCGCCGGCGGGCGCTCGGGTGGGTGGCGACGTTGCCGATCGCGGCGGTACCCGTGTGGGGGTCGACGACGTGGGTACCGGCCACCGACAGCAGTTCGCCATCCGGGCCCGCGATCGCCCGGTACCACCCGTCGTCGAGCAGGCCCGGGTGGAAGAAGTCGCCGGCGGCCGGATCGGCCGCGAACAGGCGCAGCAGCCGATCGAGGTCGGCCGCGCCCACGGGCTGTACGCGCGGATCGACCGCGGGGAGGCGGTCGGCGACGCGGCAGGCCAGCTTCACGTAGTCGCGCGTCCAGCGTGGCTGGTGGGACGAGGCGAGCGTCTCGGTCAGGCCCCGTGGCCCCGTGATCACGAACCGGGACCCGAGCGCGCCGTGCGTGGCGAGGTCACCCAGTAGTCGCAGCGTGGCGTCCGGCGCCGTGGCGGTCACGGCGTAGACCACCGGTTCCGCGCTGCCCGGGAGCTACAGCACACCCACGAGTGCCGTGGGGTCCGCGGCGTGTGCCCACCAGCGGGAGCGATCCCAGTAGAGGCTGACGTCGGCGAGGCCGTAGGGGTGCACCAACGGGTCGCGGAGGTAGACCGCACGGACGTGGTCGGGTTCGGTGACCGGTCGGTGGTCGGGGGCGGTCGGCATCCGGCGGTGCTCCTCGGGGCTGGCCCGGCTCGGTCGGGCGGGGTTCGGCCGCATGGACCGTGGGTGACCAGCATGCTGGACGATCGCGTGCACCACGCATGATGCCCTGCGCGGGAGGCGGACCTCGGCGGTGGCACGTCGCGACCGGACCCGCGGGTTCGCCATCTGCCGCGCAGTACCGCCAGCCTCGGGTTAGCGTTCCGCTGCCGTTCGGTGGGACGGCGCTCTCCCCCTCTGCCTCGCGATGTCGAGGTAGCTCCCGAGACAAGGAACAGCATGTTGCACAACCTGCGCACGAAGGCCGGCGCGTCGTTGCTCGCTGCCGCCCTCGTCCTCGCCGCCTGCGGCGGTGACGATCCGGAACCCGAACCCGAGGAGACCGACGTCGAGTCGGAACCCGAGGACGAGGCGGAGCCGGAAGACGAGGCACCGGACGACGACGCTGAGGGCACCGAGGACGAGGACGTCAGTGCCGCGGGCCAGATCGAGGGCTGTGCCCCCGACGAGCTCCCCCTGCTCAACGCGGGCCAGCTGACCGTCGGCACCGGTGACCCGGTGTTCCCGCCCTGGATGCTCGACGACGACCCGGAGGGCGGCGAGGGCTTCGAGAACGGGATCATCTACGAACTCGCCGACGTGCTCGGGTTCGATCGCGATGACGTCGCGTGGGTCGGCCAGTCGTTCGAGGAGACGATCGCGCCGGGCGCCAAGAACTTCGACTTCGCCATCCAGCAGATCTCCGTGACCGAGGATCGCCAGGAGATCGTCGACTTCTCCCAGGTCTACTACCAGCCCGACAAGGCACTGCTCGCCCTGCCGGATTCCGCCGTCGTCGGCGCGACCACGCTGGCGGAACTGGCCGACGCGAACTGGGGCGCCACGATCGGCACCACCGACCTCGACTACATCGAGGACATCATCGGTGCGTCCGACGTCGCCGTCTTCGACGACCAGGCGACGACCTTCCAGGCGCTGCTCGGCGGAAACATCGACGCGACCGTGGTCGCGTTCCCGACCGCGCTGTTCGCGACGGCCGTACAGATCCCCGAGGCGGACATCGTCGCGAGCCTGCCGGCCGACCCGAACGACACCGGGCACGGGCTGCTGTTCGAGCAGGGCAACGAGCTGGTGTCCTGCATCGACCAGGCCCTCGATGTCATCATCGCCGATGGGGTGATCGACGCGCTCGTCGACGAGTACCTCGTCGGGGACGCGGACGTGGTGGAGATCACCGAGTGAGTGCCGAGCGCGCCGCGCCAGTCGATCGGGCGCGGCGCGCCGGTCCCCGTCCACCGGTCAAGGCGACGCTGACGCCGCGGGAGCGCTACCTGCCCGCGTCGATCAGCATCGTCTCGACCGTGGTGGTCTTCGGGGTGCTCTGGCGCGTCGTCACCTCGGCGGAGAACTGGCCCCTGATCGAGCGCCAGTTCTTCAACGTCGAGGCCATGCGTGCGTCGTTCCCGGAGGTGCTCCGCGGGTTCGCCCTGAACATGCGCATCTGGGTGGTCGCGCTCGTGCTCATCGCCATCTTCGGCGTGATCATCGCCATCTTCCGGTCGCTGACGGGCCCCTGGGCGGCACCGCTGCGGGTGTTCGCGATCGTCTACATCGACCTGCTGCGCGGCATGCCGTCGATCCTGCTCGTGCTGCTCTTCGGCTTGGGGATCCCGGCACTGAACCTGCCGGGGGTGACGAGCAGCAACACCTTCTGGGGCTCGGTCGCGTTGGTCCTCGGTTACTCCGCCTACACCTCGGAGGTCTACCGCTCCGGCATCGAGGCGGTGCCCGATGGGCAGCGCGCGGCAGCCAAGGCGCTCGGGCTGACCCAGTGGCAGACGCTGCGCTACTCGATCCTGCCGCAGGCCGTCCGCAACGTGATCCCGGCCCTGCTCAACCTCGCCGTCGCCCTGCAGAAGGACGTCGCCCTGCTGTCGGTGATCGGCGTCCGGGAGGCGGTCCGCAACGCGCAGATCTTCACCGCGCGGACCTTCAACTTCTCGTCCTACATGGTCGCCACCGTGCTGTTCCTGCTCGCCACGATCCCGATGGCGCGCTTCACCGACTGGGTGACCAAACGTGACCAGGAACGCCGACTGCAGAGGACCCTGTGAGCGCCCCCGAGACGCCACCGCCGCCCGCGCCCCGGGTGTCCATCGAGGACCTGACCAAGTACTACGGCCAGACCCTCGTGCTCGACGAGGTCTACCTCGACGTGCACGAGCACGAGGTGGTGTGCCTCATCGGCGCGTCCGGTTCGGGCAAGTCGACGCTGCTGCGTTGCATCAACCAGCTGGTGCCCTACGACTACGGGACCATCCGGCTCGACGGGGTACCGGTCGACGACCCGAGCTTCGGCAAGACCGGGCTGCGCAAGCGCATCGGGATCGTCTTCCAGGCCTACAACCTGTTCCCGCACATGAACGTGCTGCAGAACGTCACCCTGGCGCCGCGCAAGGTGCACGGCGTCGGTCGAGCGGAGGCCGAGGACAACGCCCGCCGACTGCTGGGGTTGCTGGAGATGGCGAACTTCGCCGACAAGTACCCCGAGCAGCTCTCCGGCGGCCAGCAGCAGCGGGTCGCGATCGTGCGCGCGCTGGCCACCGATCCGGACGTGCTGTTGCTCGACGAGGTCACGGCCGCGTTGGACCCGGAGCTCATCGGTGGGGTGCTCGACGTCATCCGGGACCTCAAGGACCAGGGCATGACCATGGCGATCGTGACCCACGAGATGGGGTTCGCGAAGGACGTCGCCGATCGTGTCTGCTTCCTCGAGGACGGCCGCATCATCGAGGAGGGGCTGCCCGAGCAGCTCCTGGTCGACCCCCAGGAGCCCCAGACCCGCCGGTTCCTCCAACGCATCATCGACGCGGGGCGTCTGTAGCCCACCCGGTAGCGTCGGCTGCGTGCGGTCCGAACAGCTCGGGCCGACGACCTCGTAGGGGGACGGCGTGGCGGACCTCGACTGGCGCGTGAAGGCGATCGACGCGTTGCGGCGTCGCACGGGCGGGTCGATCGCGACCATGGACCTGGCCGACATCCCCGCGGCACGTGAGGACCGGCTGCCCGACGCGCCGCTGGTACGTCCCGTCGTCGAGGCGTTCGGCGGGTGGCTGTTCGGCCGGCCGCACCCCCAGGTCGTCACCAGCCGGGCGACCGTCGCCGGTGCCGTCGGGCCGCTGCCGTTGCGGTTGCACCACCCCGCGGCCGATCCGGCGACCCGAGGCCTGATCGTGCACCTGCACGGCGGCGGGTGGGTGCTCGGTCGCCCGGACGGCTACGACTGGCTGTGTAGCCACCTCGCGCACGCGCTCGGTGCCGTGGTCGCCTCGGTCGACTACCGCATGGCGCCGGAGGACCCGGCCCCCGCCGCGGTCGACGACGCCATCGCCGCCACCGCGGCGCTCGCGGCTGCGCCGGCGCTGGTCGGTGCCCGTGCGGACGCGCCCGTGGTGGTCGCCGGCGACTCCGCGGGTGGCAACCTCGCCGCCCTGGTCGCCATCGCCGCCCGCGACGGCGCGGTCCCACCGCTGGCCGGGCAGGCGCTGATCTACCCGGCGACCGACCTGACCCGCAGCTCCCCGTCGATGCAGCGGCTCACCCACGAGCCGCTGCTGTCACGCGCGGACATCGACCGGTTCGTGGCGCTCTACCTCGCCGGTGGGGTGGCGCCGGACGATCCGCGGGTCTCCCCGGCGGCGGTCGAGGACCTGTCGGGCCTGGCGTCCGCCCTGGTCCAGACCGCGGAGCACGATCCGCTCGTCGACGAGGGGGTGGCCTACGCCGCCCGACTGCAGGCAGCCGGGGTGCCGACCCGTCAGACCACCTACGTGGGCGTGCCGCACGGGTTCCAGTCGATCCCCGGGGTGTGTCCCGCCGCGACGCAGGCGCTCGCCGAACTCGTCGACTGGATGCGCCCGCTGCTCAGCGCCGACCGCAGCTGACGCCGACGCGGACGGTCGTTGGCCCCCGGTCGCTCTACGCTGGCGTGGCGCGCACCGTGGGAGTGGTGCGCCACCTCGACGTCGTTGGAGGCCGTCGTATGCGCGATCTGACCCCGCCGAAGGACACGTTGGATCCGATCGAGACGGCGTCCATCGACGAGCTGCGCTCCCTGCAGCTCGAGCGCCTGCGGTGGTCGTTGGGGCACGCCTACGCCAACGTCGCGCACTACCGGCGGGCGTTCGACGACGCCGGCGTGCACCCGGACGATCTCCGCGCGCTCGAGGACCTCGCCCGGTTCCCGTTCACCGCCAAGCAGGACCTGCGCGACAACTACCCGTTCGGGATGTTCGCCGTGCCGCGTGAGCAGGTCGTGCGCGTGCATGCCTCGTCCGGGACCACGGGCAAGCCCACGGTCGTCGGCTACACGCAGGACGACGTGGACATGTGGGCATCGGTGGTGGCGCGATCGATCCGCGCGTCCGGGGTGCGGCCCGGGATGACGGTCCACATCGCCTACGGCTACGGGCTGTTCACCGGCGGGCTCGGCGCGCACTACGGCGCGGAGCGGCTCGGCTGCACGGTCATCCCGGTCTCCGGCGGCCAGACCGACCGCCAGATCCAGCTGATCCAGGACTTCGCACCCGACGCGATCATGGTCACGCCCTCCTACATGCTGGCGCTGATCGACGAGATGCGTGCGCGGGGTGTCGACCCGTCGGGCACCAGCCTGCAGGTGGGCATCTTCGGTGCGGAGCCGTGGACCCAGGCCATGCGCGAGGAGGTCGAGGCGACCTGCGACATGCACGCGGTCGACATCTACGGCCTGTCGGAGGTCATCGGGCCGGGTGTCGCCAACGAGTGCGTGGAGACCAAGGACGGGCTGCACGTCTGGGAGGACCACTTCTACCCGGAGATCATCGACCCGGTCACCGGGGAGGTCCTGCCCGACGGCGAGGAGGGTGAGCTGGTCTTCACCTCGCTGACCAAGCAGGCGATGCCCGTGGTGCGCTACCGCACCCGCGACCTCACCCGGTTGTTGCCCGGAACCGCCCGCACGATGCGACGCATGGAGAAGGTCACCGGGCGCAGCGACGACATGATGATCCTGCGCGGGGTCAACGTCTTCCCGACCCAGATCGAGGAGATCGTGCTGGAAGTGGGTGAGCTCGCGCCGCACTTCGTCTGCGAGCTCACCCGCCCGGCGCGGCTCGACGAGCTCACCGTCAAGGTGGAGGTCCGCGACGGCACGCTCACCGATGACCGTCGCGCCGAGGTGGCGGCGCTGGTCCGCCGGCGGATCAAGGACCGGATCGGCATCAACGCCGAGGTGGCCCTCGTCGAGCCGATGTCGCTGGTCCGCTCGGTCGGCAAGATCAAGCGCGTCGAGGACCTGCGCGAGCGGTGAGCCGACCGGCCCGTCGACCCGCCCCCCCCCGCCCCCACCCCCCCCCCCCCGCCC
>JAFIEQ010000163.1 GCA_020832455.1 Nitriliruptoraceae bacterium | reverse complement strand
GGGGGGGGGGGGGGGGGGGGGGGGCGTTGGGTGGGCTCCCACGCGCGCCCCCCACGCCGTGCGAGAGCTCGACGCTGACGAGGTGCGCCGGGCGATGTCGCTGCTCGAACTGCAGCGCTACAGCCTGCTGATGTTCACCTCGTGCGGCTGGTTCTTCGACGAGCTGTCCCGGCCCGAGCCGGTGCAGGTGCTGCGCTACGCCGCACGCGCGATCCAGCTGGCCCAGCGGCTGACCGACGGCGCCAACGGCAGCGCGGACCTCGAGGACCGCTTCGTCGCCGCCCTGGCGGCGGCCCCGTCGAACGAGGCGCGCTACGGCGACGGGCGCGGGGTCTACGAACAGATGGTGCGTCCGGCGGTGACCGACCTGCGGGCGGTCGCGGCCCACTTCGCCATCTCCAGCCTGAGCTGGAGCTACGGCGAGACCGAGCGCATCGGCGCGTACGAGGTCGCCCAGCACACCGACCAGCGCTTCGAGGCGGGACGTGCGGTGCTCGCGGTGGGTCGCCTGACGGTCCGTTCGGTGATCACCCTGCACCAGGAGAGCTTCGTCCACGCCGTGTTCCACTTCGGCGACCACAGCTTCACGTGCGGTGTCCAGCCGGTGGCTGGCCATGCCGAGGACCCGACACCCGAGGGCGCGACGCCCGCGGAGCGGACCCCGGTCGCCACCGGCGGCGAGGAGGCACTCGCCGCGGTGACCGCCGAGCTCGTCGCCGCGTTCGACATCGCCGACTTCCCGGGGGTCATCCACCTGATCGGGGAGCGGTTCGGCAACCGCCGCTACTCGTTGCGCACGCTGTTCCTCGACGAGCAGCGACGCATCCTCGCCACGGTGCTGCACACCACCCTCGGCGAGGTGGAAGCCAGTTACCGCTCGATCTACACCGAGCGTGCGCCGCTGATGCGCTACCTCGCCGACCTCGACGCGCAGATCCCGCCGGCCCTGGTCCGGGCAGCGGAGACGGTGATCAACGCCGACCTGCGCCTGGAGCTGTCCAGCACGGACGTGGAACCGCACAAGGTCCGCGCCCTGCTGGACGAGGCCGAACGGTTCGGGGTCGACCTCGACGTCGCCGGTCACGCCCACGCGCTCACCGGGACCATCGCCCGCCTCGCGGGTCGGGTGACGGGCCACCTCGCCACCAACGACGAGCGGTTCACGACCTTCGCGCAGGTCCACGAGCAGCTCGTCGCGCTCATCGGGACCCTGCTGGAGGTCGTCGAGCTGGTGCCCTTCGAGGTGGATCTCGCCCCCGCGCAGGACGTGCTGTGGCGCACGTTGCGTGACCACACGGCGGAGCTGGCGACGCGGGTCGTGAGCGGGGACCAGGAGGCGCGGCGCTGGCTCGACGAGCTGCGGCGTGCGGCCGTCTCGGTCGGCGTGGTCCCGCCCGGTCCCGAGGCACAGGGCCCGCCGAGGTAGCGACCAGGGGTCGTCACATCGCCCGGTCGTTCGCATCGGGCGGGCCGACGTGACAGCATCCGGGACCGCTCGTCGACGCCGCGTCCCGCGTCGTCCCATCGCCTCCGCTGTGAGGTGCGCTCCGTCCGCTGCTCCCGCGTCGAGGAACTCCGTGCCGTCCACCCCTGCCGCCGACATCGCTCCGACCCCCACCACCCGCTCCACCTCGTCACCGTTGACCTGGCCACTCGGTGTGCACCTCGACGGTGCCGGCGGGGGGACCGCGCTGGTGTGGGCCCCCCGCGCGGCTCGGGTCGAGCTCTGCCGGATGCCGGTCGATCCGGCCGCCGGTGACGCGCACGGTGACGAGCCTGTCGAGGTGATCGCGCTCGACGAGGTCGGCCGGGGGTACCACGCCGCGCCCCTCGGGACCTTGCGGGCGGGGGACCGCTACCGCTTCCGG
The DNA here is from genome assembly GCA_020832455.1 of Nitriliruptoraceae bacterium. Taxonomy (GTDB): domain Bacteria; phylum Actinomycetota; class Nitriliruptoria; order Nitriliruptorales; family Nitriliruptoraceae; genus PWLR01. The sequence continues at coordinate 5,666 of JAFIEQ010000163.1, read as the reverse complement.
TTGCACCGGGTCGACGGGACCTCGGTGGACCGCGCCGATCCGGCGTCACGGTTCCAGCCGGACGGCGTGCACGGGCCCTCGGCGGTGGACGACCCCGCGGGCTTCACGTGGACCGACGCGGCGTTCCGCGCGCCGCCGTTGGCGGACCAGGTCATGTACGAACTGCACGTGGGGACCTTCTCGCCGCAGGGCACCTTCGACGGGGCCGTGGGACAGCTCGACCACCTCGTCGCGCTCGGTATCACCACGATCGAGCTCATGCCGGTGTGGCAGTTCCCGGGTGGGCGCAACTGGGGCTACGACGGGGTGCTGCCCTTCGCGGTGCAGGACACCTACGGCGGACCGGACGGGCTGCGTCGCCTGGTCGATGCCGCCCACGCGCGCGGGATCGCCGTGATCCTCGACGTGGTGCACAACCACTTCGGCCCCGAGGGCAACCACCTCGGCGACTTCGGGCCGTACCTGTCCGAGCACCGGATGACGCCGTGGGGGCCGGGGCTGAACGCCGACGGTCACGGTGCCGACGCGGTCCGGCGCTACGTCACCGAGCACCTGACCTCCTTCGTGCGCGACCTGCACCTCGACGGCTTCCGGTTGGACGCCGTGCACGGGATCGTGGACCAGTCGGCCACGCACCTGCTGGAGCAGCTCGCGACCGCCGTCCACGCCGAGGCAGCGGCGCTCGGACGGGTGGCGCACCTGATCGCGGAGTCCGACCTCTGCGACGCGCGGCTGCTGCGTGATCCGCAGGCCGGTGGCTACGGCCTCGATGCGCAGTGGGCCGACGACCTGCACCACGCCGTGCACGTCGCCCTCACCGGCGAGCAGGACGGCTACTACCAGGACCACACCGGGCTCGGTGACCTCGAGCGGATGCTGCGTGACCGCTACGTCTACGCCGGGCGCTACTCGTCGTTCCGGGAGCGCACCATCGGCCGACCCGCCCGCGACGTGCCCTACGACCGGTTCGTCGTCTGCGTACAGAACCACGACCAGACCGGCAACCGGATGCTCGGCGAGCGCCTCACCGCGCTCACCGACGAGGCGGGCCTGCGCCTGGCGGCGGGGGTCGTGCTGACCTCGCCCTACGTCCCGATGCTGTTCATGGGCGAGGAGTTCGCCGAACCGAACCCGTTCCAGTACTTCGTCTCCCACACCGACGAGGGCCTGATCGAGGCGGTCCGCACCGGCCGGCGTGAGGAGTTCGCCTTCTTCGCTCACCAGGGCGAGGCGCCCGATCCGCAGGACGAGGCAACCTTCGCCCGCTCACGTATCGACGTGGGCCGCACCACGCAGGACGGGACCGTCCACGCCCGGATGTTCGCGCTGTACCGCGAACTCATCGCGCTGCGCCGAGCGGTGCCACTGCTGCGGCGGGCGGACGCCCCCGACCCGGCCGTCACGCGCGTGCCCGGGGCGCAGGCGCTGGTGCTGCACCGTGAGGACCCGGGCAGCCCGGACGAGCAGGCGGTGCTCATCGCGATCAACGCGGAGCCGACCGACCTCGAACTCGACGTACAGGCCGCCGGCCCGTGGCAGACCGCGTGCCACACCGATGACGAGGCATTCGGGGGTCCGGGCCGCGGTCCGGCGCCGAGCGTCGCCGAGGACGGCCGCTGCCGGGTGCACCTGCCCGCCCGCAGCGTGCAGGTGCTGGTGCGTGCCACCGGTCCGCACCCCGCCACGTCACCGACCGACGCGAGCGCCACGGTGCCCGCGCGCGCCGGCTCGATCTCCCCGGGCCCGACCTCCCCTGGCCCGACCTCCCCGGGCCCGACCTCCCCTGGCCCCACCTCCCCGGACGAGACCTCCTCGCCGCGATCCAACCCCTCGGACGACGCATGACGCAGATCTGGCCCGGCAACCCCTTCCCGCTGGGGGCCACCTACGACGGCTACGGCACCAACTTCAGCGTGTTCTCCGAGGCGGCGGACCGCGTGGAACTGTGCCTGTTCCACGCCCGTGGGCGTGAGGAACGCATCGCGCTGCCGGAGGTCACCGGCTTCGTGTGGCACGGCTACCTGCCGGACGTCGGTCCGGGTCAGCGCTACGGGTTCCGGGTGCACGGTCCCTACGAGCCCACCAACGGCTTCCGCTGCAACCCGCACAAGCTGCTGCTCGACCCCTACGCCAAGACCGTGGTCGGCGACCTCGACTGGAACGAGACGGTGTTCGGCTACCGGTTCGGTGATCCCGACGGGCCGATGAACACGCGCAACTCGTCGCGGTCCGTGCCGCGCAGCGTCGTCACCTCGCCGTTCTTCGACTGGGGCAACGACGCGCCGCCGCACACGCCCTGGAACCGCACGGTCATCTACGAGGCCCACGTGAAGGGCCTGACGATGTGCCACCCGGACGTCCCCGAGCACGAGCGGGGGACCTACTCCGGGCTCGCGCACCCGTCGGTGATCCAGCACCTGATCGACCTCGGCGTCACCGCCATCGAGCTGATGCCGGTGCACCGGTTCGTCTCCGAGCACCACCTCGTCGAGCGTGGGCTGACGGACTACTGGGGCTACAACTCGATCGCCTACCTCGCGCCGCACGATGGGTACGCCTCGGTGGGCGGCGAGCGCGTCGTGCCCGAGTTCAAGCGCATGGTCAAGACCCTGCACGAGGCCGGCATCGAGGTCATCCTCGACGTGGTCTACAACCACACCGCGGAGGGCAACCACCTCGGGCCCACGCTCAACCTCAAGGGCTTCGACAACCCGGCCTACTACCGCCTGATGGACGACGATCCCCGCTACTACATGGACTACACGGGGACCGGCAACTCCATGAACATGCGCCACCCCCACGTGCTGCAGCTCATCATGGACTCGCTGCGGTACTGGACCACCGAGATGCACGTCGATGGCTTCCGCTTCGACCTCGCCTCGACCCTGGCGCGCGAGCTGCACGACGTGGACCGGCTGTCGACCTTCTTCGAGGTGATCCAGCAGGACCCGGTCATCAGCCAGGTGAAGCTGATCGCGGAGCCGTGGGACGTCGGTGAGGGCGGCTACCAGGTGGGCAACTTCCCGCCGCTGTGGTCGGAGTGGAACGGGCGCTTCCGCGACACCGTGCGCGACTACTGGCGTGGGGCGGACCAGACCCTGCCGGAGTTCGCCTCGCGGTTCACCGGGTCGTCCGACCTGTACCAGTCCGACCGCCGACGCCCGAGCGCGAGCATCAACTTCGTGACCTGCCACGACGGCTTCACCCTGCGCGACCTGGTGTCCTACAACGACAAGCACAACGAGGCCAACGCCGAGGACAACCGCGACGGCACCGACGACAACCGCTCGTGGAACTGCGGGGTCGAGGGTGAGACCGACGACCCGGCGGTGCAGGCGCTGCGCTCCCGCCAGCAGCGCAACCTGCTGGTGACCCTGCTGCTCAGCCAGGGCGTGCCGATGCTGAACGCCGGCGACGAGCTCGGTCGCAGCCAGGGCGGCAACAACAACGCCTACTGCCAGGACAACGAGATCTCCTGGATCGACTGGTCGGACGAGGCGGTCGACGCCGATCTGCACACCTTCACGCGGCAGCTGATCGCGTTGCGCCGTGACCACCCGGTGTTCCGCCGTCGCCGCTTCTTCGAGGGCAAGGCCGCGCGCGGGGTGGAGTTCGTCGACATCGCCTGGCTGACGCCGGACGGCCAGCTCATGAGCGACGAGGACTGGGAGTCGGGCTACGCGAAGAGCCTGCAGATCTTCCTCAACGGTGACGGGCTCGCCTCGCGCGACGACCGCGGTCAACTGGTCGAGGACACCTCGTTCCTGCTGCTGTGCAACGCCCACCACGAGGGCCTGACCTTCCACATCCCCGACGACGTGCCGGTCGGCCCCTGGGTGGTCGTGCTGGACACCGCGGAGCCAACGCTGCGACGCGAGTCCCAGCGCGAGGCGCTCGCCCGCGGCGACGACCGCGAGGTCGTGGGTCGTTCCATCGTCGTGCTGCGGGTCGACGAGGAGGCACGCGCATGAGCGCTGCACGACCCGGCCGTGATCGGCCGGCGGGCCCGCTCCGGGTCGGGGTCGCCGATCGGGTGCTGACCGCGACCTACCGCCTGCAGCTGCACGACGGCTTCACCTTCGCCGACGCCGCCGCGCAACTCGAGCGGTTGCAGGCGCTCGGGATCAGCCACCTGTACCTGTCCCCGTCGCTCGAGGCCGTGCCCGGGTCGACCCACGGCTACGACGTGACCGACCCGACCCGGATCCGGGCCACGCTGGGTGGCGAGGACGGGCTGCGGGCGCTCGCGTCGCGGGCCCACGAGGTCGGGATGGGGCTCATCCTCGACATCGTGCCCAACCACGTGGGGCTCGTCAGTCCCGTCAACCCGTGGTGGTTCGACACGCTCGCGCACGGGCCCGATAGCCGGTTCGGCCGCCACCTCGACGTCTTCTGGCAGCCCGGTGCGCACGGCCAGCCGACGCTGCTCGTGCCCGAGCTCGGCGAGCGCCTCCCGCAGGCGTTGGCCGGCGATGCGCTGCAGCTCGCCCACGTCGACGACGGCCGCGTGCCGGCGTGGCGCGTCGTCTACCACGACCACCAGTGGCCGGTGCGGCCGGGCTCGTTGGCGGCGGTCGGGTTGGACGTCGCGGAGCTCGACCCCGACGACGCCGAGGTGGCACGCGCCGTCACGGCCTGCCGCGAGGACCGCACCCTGCTCGCCGCCCTGCTCGATCACCAGCACTACCGCCTGGGGTTCTGGCGGCGAGCGAACGACGAGCTCGACCATCGCCGGTTCTTCGACATCGACACGTTGGGCGCGGTCCGGATCGAGGATCCGGCCGTCTTCGCCGACGTGCACGCCGCGGTGCTGCCGTTGCTGGCCGACGGCACGCTGGACGGCTTGCGCATCGACCACCCGGACGGCCTCGCCGATCCGGTGGGCTACCTGCGCCGGCTGCGCGCCGCGGTCGGCCCGGAACCCTGGCTGATCGTGGAGAAGATCCTCGAACACGACGAGCCCTACCGGGCCGACTGGCCCATCGATGGCACCGTCGGGTACGGGTTCGCCGACCGCGTCCTGGGCCTGCACATCGATCCGGCGGCGGGTCCGGTGTTCGACGACCTGCAGACGAGCCTGGTCGGGGCGCCGTTCGACCGCGAGGCGCAGGCCGACGCCGCCAAGCGCACGGCCCTGGACACGTTGTTCGGCGCGGAGCGTGCACGGCTGGCGGCGGCGCTCGCGGCCGCCGACCCCGAGCTCGCCGACGATCCGGCCGTCGACGACCTCGACGCGCTGCTCGGTGAGCTGCTGGTGGTGTGGCCGGTCTACCGGACCTACGTGCGCCACGACGACGACCTCGCCGACCCGGAGGTGCCGTCGGAGGACGTGGCCGTGATCGGACGTGCCGTGGCGCGGGCGACCGCCCGCCGCCCCGAGCTCGGTCCGGCGTTCGAGCGGGTCCGTGGCCTGCTCGACGGCACGGTCCGGACCGCGCAGGCCGCCACGTTCGTGACGCGCTTCCAGCAGCTGACCGGTCCGGCCATCGCCAAAGGGCTCGAGGACACGGTGCTCTACCGCGACACGCGGTTCGTCGCGGTGAACGAGGTCGGTGCCGATCCCGGCCACCTCGGCGCCTCCGTGGCCGCGGTGCACGCCCCGCCCCGCCGGCCCCGCCGGGGCGCCGCCCCGCCGCAGAGGCCGCTTGCGCGCCCCCAACCGCACC
>JAFIEQ010000010.1 GCA_020832455.1 Nitriliruptoraceae bacterium | reverse complement strand
GGGGGGCGCGGGGGGGCGGCCTGGGGCGCCGCGCGTCGTCCGGGGTCAGCCCTCGAAGGGCTCGGGCCAGGTCTCCTGACACTGCCCCCGCAGCTCGAAGGGACCGTCGGGTGCGTCGTCCTCACCCTCGAACTCCGGGCGTAGCTCTCCACGGGCAGTGAACGCGCCCTCCGGGTTGACGCGGACCAGCGGCAGCTCGCTGCCTTCCGGGTCCCGGCTCGAGGGGGTCTGCTGACGGGAGACGCCGTCATCGTTGGAGAAGCTCACGATGTCGAACTGCCCGTCACCGCCCCAGTCGCTGTTCCTGATCTGGATGGCCCGGTCGCCCCGGATGAAGATCGAGCGCCCGACCGTCAGGCGGAAGTTGCGCCCGTCATCGTCCTGCCCGAACGCACTCACCTCGAAGGCGAAGGGGATGAAGTCGTTGAGCGGGCGGGGGATACCCGCACCGTCGTCCACCTCGTCGGGCACCTCACCGAACCCGCGGCACTCGATGTCGACGGTGTAGCTCTGGCCGCCGAGTTCCAGCTCCAACGTGCCCGGCGGGGGGAGGTCGGTGGTCTCCGGTTCCGCCCAACCGTCGGACCCCACCGACGAGAACAGGGGCGCGTCGGGGTCATCGTCGGCCGCGTCCCCGTCGCTGCTCTCGTCGGCATCGACCGTGTCGTCGGTGTCCTCGGTGTCGTCGACCGGATCGGCCGCTTCGACCCCGTCGTCGTCGGCCTCGGCCTGGCCCGGGTCGTCGCTCCCCCCGCAAGCCGTGACGAGCAGGGCCGCCACCGCGGTCGTGGCCAACGCCCTGGTCGGGCGGCTCCATCGCGTGCGCATGATTTGTCTCCACCTCGGGCGACCGCCCGGTCGCGGCTCGCTCGAGGTCACGTTACGAAGCGGCTCGGAGCGTCACCCGAGCGCAGACCCCCGCTCCTCGATCGATGAGCGCGCACCGATGAGCGTTCGATGCGCGTTCTGTGTGGGTGGCCCGATGGCGACGAGCGCCCGTCGGTCGTGGTCGAACGCGCACGACCCCCGGACCGCGCATGCGCCGTCGCAGCACGCCACCGTGCGCGCAGCGCGGCAGCCGGTTCCCCGCGGCCGAGGGGACCGGCAGCATCGGACTCGACGTGGCCCCGGGCCCGACGAGCGGACGTCGGGTACCGGTGCGGCGCAACACGTCGTGGAGTCCGCCATGGCCGGTGTCCGGATCCTCGTCGGGACCGCGAAGGGTGGGTTCATCCTGCGCGGTGACGAGCGGCGGGAGCACTTCACCGTCGAGGGCCCGCTGTTCGGCGGGTGGGAGGTCTTCCACCTCGCCGCCTCCCCGGTCGACCCGGAGCGCCTCTACGCCTCACAGGCCGGGGGCTGGTTCGGGCAGATCGTCCAGCGCTCCGACGACGGCGGGCGGAGCTGGAACCCGGTCGACAACGCCTTCGTCTACGACGGCGAGGTGGGCGACCACCTGTTCTACGACGGCACCCCACAGCCGTGGACGTTCCAGAAGGTCTGGCACCTCGCGCCGTCGCTGACCGATGCCGACGTCGTCTACGCCGGCGTCGAGGACGCCGCGCTGTTCCGCTCCGACGACGCCGGCGCGAGCTGGGGGGAGCTGACCGGGCTCCGTCAGCACCCGAGCGGCACGCAGTGGCAGCCCGGCGCGGGCGGGCTGTGTCTGCACACCATCGTCCAGGACCCGACCGACCCCGGGCGCCTGACGGTGGCGATCTCCGCGGCTGGCGTGTTCGTCACCGAGGACGGGGGCGCGTCGTTCGACCCCGCGAACCGCGGACTGCAGTCCGGCGAGATCCCCAGCGAGCAGGCGGAGGTCGGGCACTGCGTCCACAAGTTGGCCCAGCACCCCTCGCGACCGCAGACGTTGTTCATGCAGAAGCACTGGGACGTCATGCGCAGCGACGATGGCGGGGGGCAGTGGACCGAGATCAGCGGGGACCTGCCGACCGACTTCGGGTTCGCGATCGACGTCCACGCGCACGAGCCGGAGACCGTCTACGTGGTCCCCATCCTGAGCGACTCGGAGCACTACCCGCCGGACGGGGCGCTACGGGTCTACCGCAGCCGGACCGGGGGCGGCGAGTGGGAACCGCTCACCCGGGGGCTGCCCCAGGAGCACTGCTACGTCAACGTGCTGCGCGACGCGATGGCCGTCGACACGATGGACGAGTGCGGCGTGTACGTCGGGACCACCGGTGGGACCGTGTTCGCCTCGAGGGACGGCGGCGACAACTGGGAGGCGGTGGTCGACCACCTGCCCCGCATCCTGTCCGTCGAGGTGCAGACGCTGCCGTGATCCGGGTCACGCTCCCTGCGCACCTGCGCACCCTCGCACGCACCGGGCGGGAGGTCGTCGTGGAGGCTGCCGGGGACCCGCCGACGATCCGGACGGTGCTCGACGCGCTCGAGGGCGCGTACCCGGTCCTGCGCGGCACGATCCGCGACCACACCACCCGGCAACGCCGCGCGTTCGTGCGCTTCTACGCCTGCGGGGAGGATCTCTCGCAGCTGCCGCCGGACACCCCGCTGCCCGACGAGGTCGTGACGGGACGCGAGCCGTTCGCGGTCGTGGGGGCCATGGCCGGCGGCTGAGCAGCCCGCCACCAGCCCGACCGCCGGCGACGCTCAGCCGCCCGCGTCGGCCTCCGCCTCGGCCTTCAGGGACGCGAGCCCCTGATCGAACTGCCCGCCGAGCATCTTCTCCATCGACATGAACACACCCATGACGCGCATCAGGGTGGTGTTCTCCCCGCGCATGGACCAGACCACCTCGGTGGCGTCGTCGTCCTCGACGAACTGGAAGGTGTTGATGGCCTCGGAGCGGAACGGCTTCACGAACCGCAAGGCGACGTCCACGCGCTCGTCGTCCGCGTGCGTGACCTCCATCCGACCCTCACCGGCTTTGCGGTTGCCGCGCCAGGCGTACCAGGCGCCCTCCCCCGCATCCGGCCCACCGTAGGTGCGCTCCTGCGCCGGATCGAGCCCTTCCCAGGGCGACCACGACTCCCACCGGCGCAGATCGACGATCCGGGACCGGACGACGCTCGCTGGGGCGTGGATCCGGGTCCGTCGCTCGACCTGGTACTCGCTGGCCATGACCCACCTCCTCGACGGGGACCACGCTAGAGCCCGACACGACCCGCCGGAAGCGCCGCGCGTCGCACGACCCGCCCGTGACCGGGGATGACGCATACTGCACCCCGCGCGGGCACCGCTCCGCCAGGGAGGTGCCCCGATGACGGCGGTGGCGCACGACGGCTGGCCCGCACACGCCCTGCACCTGCTGCTCGGTCCGCCGCGCGTGGCCTTCCACCTCGCGCTGGTCCCCGTGACCGTGGCACTGCTGTGGGTCGGGACGTGGCCCGGGGTCCCGTTCGTGCCGCTGATGCTGGTCGGGTGGCTGCTGGCCTTCGCCACGCTGGTGTGGCTCTGCAAGCTCGTCGGCGCCACCGTGCCCTCGCTGCGGCTGCGGTGGGGTGGCGACGGCGCGGGGCGGCGCTGGTTCCTGCTGGCCCCGGTCGGCGGCGTGCTCGTGACGGCGGTGCTCGCTTCCGGTCTCGCGTTCGATGCGCGGTGGGCGGCGAGCGAGGACAGCTTCGAGGTCGCCGCGCAGGCCGCGGCGGACGGTGCGTCCGGCGGGACCTCGACGATCGCGCGGGTCGGTCTCTACCGGGTCTTCATCCCGCCGATCGTGATCGGCGATGCCGTGGTCTTCCACCACCCGGACGGCGGCGGCGTGTTCGACGACGCCGGGTTCGCCTACCTGCCCGAGGGCCTCACCCCGGAGATCGCCGGGTCCTTCGAGTCGCTCCGGGTCATGCCGATCGACGGTGACTGGTACCGCTGGTGGTCCAGCTGGTGAGCGCCGCCGCGCCGCCGCGCGGGGTCAGGCGCTAGCCGCCGACCTCCGCGCCGAGCGCCTCCGCGAGACGCACCGCCCCCGTCAGATCCAGCCGCACCCCGGTGAGCCGGGCCGCCGCGAGGTCGACCCCGGACAGCTCCGCGTCGGTGAGATCCGCACCGGCGAGCAACGCACCGCGCAGGACCGCGCCCGTCAGGTCCGCGCCACGCAGGTCCGTGCCGCGCAGATCGACGTCGGCGAGCACCGCGTGGGCGAGTCGGATCCCCCGCAGGTCCCGGCCCGCGAGGTCGAGGCCAGCGAGGTTGACGTAGGACCAGTCGCCGCGCCGGATCTCCAGACCCATCGTGGCGACGTCGACCAGGTCGCTCCCGGTCATCTTGCAGTCGACGAACGTGGCGGTCGCCACGCGTGCCCCGTCGAAGCGGCAGTTCACGAACGCGGTGCCGAGGTGCTCCGAGCCGCTGAGGTCCGCGCCGGTCAGGTCGCAGGCCGTGAAGCGCGCACCCTCGGTCCGCAGCCCGGCCAGGTCGGCGTAGCGCAACCGACACCGCTCGAACGCGCCTCCACGCAGCTGCCGATCCGGTCCGAAGGCGGCGGACGTCAGGTCCTCATCGCAGATGGGACCACCCTGGACGTCACCGGTCCGGCTGACGTCCTCGGAGCCGTGCAACCCGGGATCGACACCCACGTCCGCCACCTTCCAGTCGGTGTTCGCGACGCTAGGCGCGGCCCGCGACATCCCGGAGCGCGCGCCATCCGATCGCCTTGGCGACCGCGAGGTCGATCGACACCACCCCGATGGCGACGGCCGCCCAGCGCGCCCAGAGTGCCAGTCCGACCGGGTCGAGCGAGGCGAGCGCCAACATGCCTGCCCCGAACGCCAGGTCGACGACCACCGGCGGCCGCAGGGTCACGAGGGCGGGTCGCCGGGCGGCGCGTGCGTTGACCAACACGTTGCCGAGGAACAGCACACCGAGCAGGACGAGAGGTGTCGCCGAGGCCAGTCCGACGGGCCCATGGAGCGGGCCGGCCAGCCCCACCAACCCCAGGCCGATGATCCCGGACCCGACCGCATCGATCGCCAGCAGCGGTCGCAGCCACCGCGGTCCCACCGCACCAGCGGGACGGTCGAGGGCGCCATCGGGTGGCACGTCGCTGCCGGCGGTGGTCGGTGCAACGCGCAGGGTCGGGTCCACGGATCGAGCGGTCATGGCAGGCCTCCGGTTCAGGGTCGTCATCGGGTGGAACACGGCCCGGGGTGCGGACCGTGATCGCAGCATCCGCGGGACACCGACGGGCGTCGATGACCTCGCAGGTAAGGGCCGAGACCACCCCCGGACGGTTACGGTCCTGGTGCACCCGCACCACACCCGCCCGATCGCAGCGACCAGGAGCACACCGTGGCATCGTCGGCCGCCGTGGATCCCGCCCGCCCGGATGCGCCGCCGTTCGGCACGCTGCTGCGGAACTGGCGGGAGCGACGCCGTTTCTCCCAGCAGGAACTGTCCCTGGCCGCCGAGGTCTCCGCCCGGCACCTCAGCTTCCTGGAGACCGGCCGGTCCAAGCCCAGCAGGTCCATGGTGCTCGGGCTCGCCGACGTGCTACGCGTCCCACTCCGGGAGCGCAACGAACTGCTGCACGCCGCAGGCTTCGCCGCGCACTACCCGCGGCGGGCCTTCGACGCACCGGAGCTCGCCACGGTCCACCGAGCCGTCGATCAGGTCCTCGCCGGGCACGAGCCCTACCCGGCGGTCGCCGTCGACCGGGCCTGGAACCTGCTCACGGCCAACCGTGTGGTCACGCGGCTCACCGACGGCGTGTCCCCCGCGCTGCTCGGCCCGGGCGCGAACGTGTACCGACTGACGCTGCATCCGGACGGGCTCGCACCGCGCATCGCCAACCTCGACGAGGTCGGCCATCACCTGCTGTCCCGACTGCGCCACGACGCCGAGGTGACCGGCGACCCGGGGCTCGCCGGACTGCTCGCCGAGGTGGGGCGCTACCCCAGTGTCGCCGGGGTGACGCGACACCTCGAGGTCGCTGCCGAGGTGGTCGTGCCGTTCCGCCTGCGGCATCCATCCGGGGAGCTCGCGATGTTCACGACCGTCACGACGTTCGGGACACCCGCGGATGTGACCGTCGCGGAACTCGCGCTCGAGCTGTTCTACCCGCTGGATGCGGCCACGGACGCCAGGTTGCGCCGACTGGCGACCGACTGAGCGAGCAGCACGAGCCGCCGCTCAGGCGCGCACGGCGCCGATGCAGTCGGGGCACCGGGCGCGGAAGGTCACCTCGACGTCGAGCAGTTCGAAGCCGTGGCGCTGCTCGTCGGGCAGGCCCGGCTCGTCCCCGACCACGTCCAACATCCGGCCGCAGTCGACACAGACGAGGTGCTGGTGGCGGTGCGCGGTGTTGGGATCGAAGCGCCGGCGGCCGTCCACGTGGGTGATCTCGAGCAGTTCGCCCATGTCCACGAGCTCGTTGAGCGTGTTGTAGACCGTCGCGAGGCTCACCTCGGGCAGCACGGCGCGCGCACGCTCGAACACCTCGTCGGCGGCGAGGTGCACGTGATCACCGGTCATCGTCTCCACGATGACCCGGCGCTGGGCCGTCAGGCGCCAGCCTCGGTTCCGAAGGCGGACCACCAGTGGTTCCACGGCTCGAGCCCCCTGAACGGATCGTGAACGGACACGGACGTCTGGAACGATACCAGCTTCCGGAGGTGCTCTCGATGTGGTCTTCCTCCTGAACTTGAACTATTCTAGATCCTGATCCGCTCCGCGCGCCGCCCGAGAGCACGTCGGCCGTCGCGCCCCGGACCCTTCACCCCCGTCATCCCTCGAGGAGGACCACGTGTCCGACGACCAGACCCTGCGCCCCGACTACGGCGCGCGTACCACGCCCGGCCTCCGCGGCAACGCCGACTGGTGGCCCGAGCAGCTCAACCTCAACGTGCTGCATCAGAAGCACCCGGGGACCAACCCGCTCGGTGACGGCTACGTCTACGCGGAGGCGTTCGCCGAGCTCGACGTCGATGCGCTGACCGCCGACGTGGACGCGTTGATGACGGACTCCCAGGACTGGTGGCCCGCGGACTGGGGCCACTACGGGCCGTTCTTCATCCGCATGTCGTGGCACGCGGCCGGGACCTACCGCCAGACCGACGGTCGCGGCGGTGGCGGCACCGGCGCACAGCGCTTCGCGCCGCTGAACAGCTGGCCGGACAACGGCAACCTGGACAAGGCCCGCCGACTGCTGTGGCCGATCAAGCAGAAGTACGGCGAGAAGATCTCCTGGGCGGACCTGTTCGTCTTCGCGGGCAACCGCGCGATGGAGACGATGGGCTTCCAGACCTTCGGCTTCGCGTTCGGCCGGTCCGACATCTGGGCCCCCGAGGACGACATCTACTGGGGTCCGGAGACCGAGTGGCTCGCCACCACCGAGGAGCGCTACTCCGGCACCTGGGAAGACGGCAGCCGCACGCTGGACAACCCGCTGGCCGCGGTCCAGATGGGCCTGATCTACGTCAACCCGGAGGGCCCCAACGGCGTGCCGGATGCGATGAAGTCCGCGCACGACATCCGGGAGACCTTCGGCCGCATGGCCATGAACGACCGGGAGACCGTCGCACTGACCGTCGGTGGACACACCTTCGGCAAGATGCACGGCGCCGCCCCCGACGACGTCATCGGTACGGCGCCGGAGGGTTCGCAGATCCACGACCAGGGCTTCGGCTGGGCCAACCCGCACGAGACCGGGCTCGGTGAGTACACCGTGACCTCCGGACTCGAGGGCGCCTGGACCCCGACGCCGACGCAGTGGGACAACTCCTACCTCAACACGATCTTCGCCCACCAGTGGGAGCTGGTCGAGTCGCCGGCAGGTGCCAAGCAGTGGCAGCCGGTCGAGGTCAAGGACGGCTACTGGGTCCCCGACGCCCACGTCGAGGGCAAGGTGACCCCGCCGACCATGTCGACCGCCGACATGGCGATGATCACCGACCCGGCCTACCTGGAGATCTCCAAGGAGTTCCACGAGCACCCGGACCGGCTCGCCGACGAGTTCGCGCGTGCCTGGTACAAGCTGCTGCACCGCGACATGGGCCCCAAGGACCGCTACCTCGGCCCCCAGGTCCCCGACGAGGTGCTCATCTGGCAGGACCCGGTGCCCGAGCACGAGGGCCCGCTGGTCGACGACGCGCAGGTCGCCGCGCTCAAGCAGCAGATCGCGGACTCCGGGCTCAGCGCCACGCAGCTCGTGGCGACCGCCTGGGCCTCCGCATCGACCTACCGCCAGACCGACCACCGCGGTGGTGCCAACGGCGCGCGCATCCGGCTCGAGCCGCAGGCCGGCTGGGACATCAACGTGCGCTCCGGTGTCGCGTCGGTGATCTCCACGCTGGAGGGCATCAAGGAGGCGTCGGATGCGAACATCTCCCTGGCCGACCTGATCGTGCTCGGCGGCGGCGTCGGCGTCGAGATGGCCGCGAAGGCGGCGGGCCACGACGTGACCGTGCCGTTCCACCCGGGCCGCACGGACGCGACGCAGGACATGACGGAGGTCGACACCTTCGCGCACCTCGAGCCGCGGGCGGATGCGTTCCGCAACTACCTGCAGAAGGGTGGCGGGATCCCCTCCGAGCACCTGCTCGTGGACAAGGCGTTCATGCTCAACCTGACCGCGCCGCAGATGACGGCGTTGATCGGTGGGATGCGTGCCATCGGCGCCAACGCCGGCGACGAGACGCACGGTCTGCTCACGGATCGGGTCGGGCAGCTCACGAACGACTTCTTCGTCAACCTGCTGGACATGGGCACCGTCTGGGAGCCCGTCGGCGAGGGTGACGAGGTCTTCACGGGCAAGGACCGCGCGACCGGTGCGTCCAAGTGGACCGCCACCCGCGTGGACCTGGTGTTCGGCCACAACTCGCAGCTGCGGGCGATCGCGGAGGAGTACGCGTCCTCCGGCGGCGAGCGTCGCATGATCGACCACTTCGTCGACGGCTTCGTGCGGGTGATGGAGGCCGACCGGTTCGACCTGCACCGGTGAACCGAACGGTCCGCTGAGCTGGCCGACTCCCTGAGCCAGCCGGCACCACGGACCGCGCACGACCCACGAGTGGGCCCCCCCCCCCGGGCGGGCCCCCCGCCGTTGGCCCGCCCCCGCGGCCCACCCCGACCGCCCACCCCCCCAGTTGGGTCACCCCCCCGGGGGGGGCCCACTCGTCGTTCGCCGGGACCACCGGTCCGCGCGTCGCTCAGCTCACGTCGCGTCACTGATGTTGTCGCGGAACCAGCGGCGGCCCTCGTCGGTGGTGACGAACGCCGAGCTGTCGTCGTGTTCGTCGACCACCCACGCATCGGCGAGGTCTGCCACCTGCGGCCCGGTCCCGAGCGGCTCCCCGCCCCGGGCCACCGCCACCCAACCACGCGCCACCACCGGACCAACCACCTCGTCCAGCGCGACCCCCTCCCGCGCCACGACCAGCTCCCGCACCCGCGCCGCGGAGATCGTGTCTTCCATCGCCGCCTCCATCACATCGATCTGCTCGGCCGGGACGTCACGGAACTCGGTCGCACCGGGTTCTGCGTGACGAAGGCGCATCCACCCCGCAGCGATCAGCGGCCGCACTTCCTCCAGGAGCACGTCGGTCTCGATCCGTGAGAAGGACTCCCCCGCACGAGACAGCCCCCACACCATCGAGTCGTCGTACACCAGGGTGTCCAAGAGCATCTCACGCGGCCGTTCCACTTCAGGGAGCGACATGCATCTTCTCGATGCCATCGAAGGGAAGATGGATCTCGAGCACGCGGCTGGCTCAGTCGAGGTCGGGTTCTGACCCGACGCCGAACACTTCGAGCCAGCGCTGGCCCTGCGCGGTGAGCCGTGCCGACGCATCCAGCCAGGCTCCCGGCTCGGTCGAGCTGGACGGGAGATCGTCGAAGGCGACGTCCGCCGCGGCGAGCAGCTGATCATCTAGCAGTTGGCGCAGCGCCGTCATCCCATCGTTCGGTATCTCGCCGGAACAGACGGTCAGGAGATCACCGAGACTCATCGGTCGATCACGCACCGAACGCAGCATGCACGTGCGGACGATGTCCCGCTCGAGCAGGTCGTTCGCGGTCACGATCCCGAGCTCGGTCGGTCGCAGCCACCAGTTCCCGACGATGTCGAGTCCGCCACCCACGGTGAGGGACGCGACGACGTCCTGAAGCTCCTCGGGACTCGGTTCGGACGGTCGGAACTGCGCGTTCGTGTCATCGATCAGTTCGATGAGTCCGTCCGTTTCGAGCTCAGACAGGACCTCGACGATGCGGTGCTCTGGACACCCATCTCGGGCCAGGTCGTCGATGACGGACCAGAGCAGGATGTCACCGTCGCTGCACCGCATCAGCACGTACTCACGCACGATTCGGAGGTTCTCAAGGGAGCACATGGACCTTCTCAACCTCTCTGAATCGAGGACGGATATCAAGAACCGGGCGGCCGTCCGTGGCGGACCGGGCCCGATACGTCACGACACGCCCGTCCGGCAACGAGTAGAGCAGAGCGCCGTTCGACGCCCGTCGGTTGGACCCGGCCAGAGCGCGGAGCTGGATGTGCAGATCTCGGAGTTGCTGTTCCGAGACCTGCCTGACACCCTCACGCCCTCGGGGCGATCGCCTGCCGATGGGACGTCCTCCCGGCATCAGCAGCTCCTCGAGACGGGTGGAGGCGCGCGCCGCAGCCGCGGCTCCCGCCTGGCCTCCCGTGCCGGAGTTGCCTGATCGGTTGCGGCCGGTGGGTCCGGTGGCGCGGTTGATGCCCTTACCGCCGGCGGCGCCGGCGAGCATCCCGCCGGTCCAGTACCAGCCGCCCTCACGTTCCAGGGTCTCGAGGTCGAGCAGCCGTGCGGGCAGCTGTGAGGGCTCGCTCGCGAGCTGCCACAGCCCGAGACCGAACTCGTGCCACGCGCCCGGTGCGCTGTCCTGATGACGTGACGCCACCGGCAGCAGGTCGCGGACCATCCGGGCGGTGGCCAGCAACTCGTTCCAGGCGCCCTGCCCGAGCCGGTGCGCCCAACTCGACCCCTGCCCCGAGGGCCCGGAGGACGCCGCGGGGCCAGCGGCGTTCAGGGCGGGCGGCGGGATCGGCGGGAGCGGTACACAGACCTGCCGGCCATCCACCCAGGTGACCTGCGAGAGCGAGGGCTGCAGCGCGAGGGTGTCCGCCGACAGCAGCGCGCGCCGGTGGGCGGCGACCTCTACCTCGAACGTGTCGATCCAGGCGACGACCTCGGCCAGTTCGCTCGGCACCGACGAGGGATGTCCGGCCCGGGCGAACAGCTCATCGAGCTCCCGGACCAGCCCACGACCCTGCGCGAGCGAGGAGCCCGCCGCCCGCTCGACCGTGACCAACGCCTGCGGATCCGCCTGCACCGCCACGCTCATGCCGCCACCTGCGCCATACGACGCAGCTCCGCCGCGGTCGAGCGCTCGCGCTCCGCGGCCGCGTCGATCGCGGCCGACTCATCGAGCAACCGAGCGGCCAGTCGGCGCAGCCGTGCGCGCTGCGTGGCGAGCTGATCGTGCGCCCCGTCGGCTGCCGGACCGACCCACGACGAGCGCGCCACCTCGACCGCCGAGTGGTCGAGCAGACCGGCGACCCGCTCCGCTCGTGCCCGCACCTCCGCGGCGAGCTCGGCCAACCGCTCCGCGCGATGCGCGTGCCACCGCGCCCGTTCCCACAACCCCATGGACACCGGCGATCCCCGTCGCGTTGCTCGTTCGGATAGCATGAGAATACATGGAACGAGCTATCGCGTCGCGCCCGGACATCACGAACTGGGGACAGCACTGCGGTCACGGCTCGTCGAGCATCCGCACGAGCGTCACGGGAGCGACCTTGCGGTACGAGTCGTGCAGCACACCCCGGACCTCGTCCCAGTCGACGTCCAGATCGAGCCGGAGCCCGATCCACCCGCGGTGCCCGACGTAGGGCGGGCGGAAGAAGCGCTCCGGGTCGGTCGCGATCAGCTCGGCCTGCACCCCCTCGGGTGCGGCCGCGACCAGCGCCAGCCGGCCGTCGCCGTGGTGGTCGTCGCTGAGGTAGGCCACGACCCGCTTCTCTCGCACGAAGAACGTCACCGCACCGTGGCTGACCCGCTCGGTAACCTCCGGGAGCTCCGCGCACATCTCGCGCAGGCGTCGCGTGGCATCGGCGACATCGTCATCGGTGTAGGGCAGCGCCTCGCGCGGGGTGGGATCCATGGGCGCAGTCTGACCGACCGACGCCCAGCTGGGAAGAGGCGATCCCGGACACCATGGGACCGTCCGGAGCGGCGTGGCAGCCGCTCCGCCGCGCGCACCGGTGCCGCCCCACGGCGCACCACCCACCCGATCCACCGCCGGCCTGCGGTGCGAGAACCGGTCGGGCGGCGCACCAGTCCTCGCACCGATCGGCCGTCGAGCCAGCGCACGCGCCACTCGGATGCGAGTACCGACCACCAGCGCACCAGTCCTCGCACCGATCGGCCGGCGAGGCAGCCCACACGCCCCTCGGATGCGAGTACCGACCACCAGCGCACCAGTTCTCGCACCCACGCGCCGCCGCCCTGCGGTTCAGGCCGCGGCGACGCGCCGCAACACGACCCAGGTGAAGGCCTGCTCCGCATCCCACGGCGTGCGGTGCACCTCGCGTTCGGCGCGCGCCAGGTGGAACCAGGGCGCGAACCGCTCCGCGAGGTCGTCCGGATGCAGCCGCAACGTCTCGAGCCCGGAGCACTGCGTGGGCCCGTCGGGGGCGAAGGAGCCGATGACGGCCGCTCCCCCGGGGGTGACGGCGCGGGCGGCCACCTCGACGTAGCGCTGCTGGTCGGCCGGGTCCGTCAGGAAGTGGAACACCGCCCGGTCGTGCCACACGTCGTAGGTCCGCGCCGGCGCGAAGCCGCGCACGTCCGCGGTGATGAACTCGACCGCGTCCGCACGCTCGCCGAGCCGGTCACGTACGACGTCGAGCGCCCGCGCCGCGACGTCGAGGACCGCCACCTCGACCGTGTCGGCATCGAGCAGCTCGTCGACGAACACCGAGGCGCCGGCACCGACGTCGATCAGCGAGCTCGGGGGCGGTTCGAGCTCGGCCACGAGCCGGTGGGACATCGCCGGCGTGCGCTGGAACCAGCTGACCTCGGCCGGATCCTTGGTCGCGTAGACCTCGTCCCAGTGGCTCGCCGTCGCGTCCGTCGATGCATCGGTCACCGGTGGCTCCTGCGCTCGTCGGCGGGGTCGGCAGCGTAGGGGCGCACGGCGCGGGCCGACTAGCGTCCATCGCCACGGGCTGGCGAGGAGCACGATGATGACCACCGCGGGCTCCGAGGACGCCTCGGCGCAGATCGACGCGCGCATCGCGGAACTCGACGACTGGCGCGGCGCGACCCTGGCCCGGCTGCGCCAGCTCATCCTCGACGCCGTGCCGGACATCGTCGAGGAGTGGAAGTGGCGCGGCGTGCCCGTCTGGTCCCACGACGGCATCATCTGCACCGGCGAGACCTACCGGGACAAGGTGAAGCTGACCTTCGCCAAGGGTGCATCGCTCGAGGACCCGACCGGCTTGTTCAACGCGAGCCTCGAGGGCAACACGCGCCGTGCCATCGACCTGTCGGAGGCCGACGTTCCCGACGCGGCCGCCCTGTCCGCGCTGATCCGCGAGGCCGCCGCGCTCAACACCGCGACCAGGTCGGCCAAGCGTGCGCCGAGGAAGAGGACCCCATGACCACCGACGAGGTGTCCGCCGACACCACCAGCGACGGTCCGAAGCTGCTCTCCGGCGGCAACCCGCAGATCCCGAAGGGTGATGGTGACGCGCCGGTGCAGGCCTACATCGCGGCGATGCCGGGGTGGAAGTCCGCGGCCGGCCAGCAGCTCGACGAGCTGATCGCGCGCACGGTGCCGGACGTCGAGCGGTTCATGCGGTGGAACTCGCCGTTCTACGGCCGACCCGGCCAGGGCTGGTTCATCAGCTACCACTGCTTCACGCGGTACATCAAGGTCACCTTCTTCGACGGCGTCGATCTCGAGCCGATGCCACCGGTCGGCTCCAAGGACCCCACGGCCCGTTTCGTCCACCTCCACGAGGACGACGAGGTGGCCACGGATCAGCTCGCGGACTGGATCCGTCAGGCCTCGCAGCTACCCGGCTGGCGTCCCTGACCCGCGACCTCGACGCGCCCGTCGGCCACGGTCCAGGTGAGCTCCGTGGCCGCCGCCGCGAGCGCGTCGTCGTGGGTGACCAGCACGAGCGCACCCGGCCACTCCCGCAGCGCCGCCTCGAGCCGTTCGATCGACGACAGATCGAGGTGGTTGGTCGGCTCATCGAGCACGAGCACGCTGGCGGAGCCGGACAGGAACCGGGCGAGCGCCAGTTTGCGCGCCTCGCCGGGTGAGGGCCGTGCCGTGGACAGCACCCGGTCGGGATCGACGCCAAGGCTCGCCAGGGTCCCCAGCACCCGGCCGCGCTGGCCGGGCTCCAGCGCCGCGACCTCGGCGAGCACCGCCCGCGGATCCGCCTCCTGCTGGGCGAGGACCCCGACCTGCTCGGCGGTGGCGGCCAGGACGTCCCGCAGCGCCGTCAACAGCGTGGTCTTCCCCGCCCCGTTCACGCCGGCCAGGTGCACCCGCTGCCCGCGGTGCAGGACCAGGTCGACGTCACGCAGCAGCACCTCGCCGCCCGCGTGCGCGACATCGCCGGTGATCCGGGCGAGGACCGGGCGGCCCGAGTCGAGGTGGCGGAACCCGAGGTCACCACCGTGGTCGCGCGTGAGCTCGAACGCGTCGGCCGACGCCTCGGCCCGGGCGACGCGCGCGTTGACCTGGGTCACCCGCCGGGCCAGCGCCGCCTCCGCCTTGCGCTGCGCGAACTTGCGCCCGGCCTCCCGGGTGTCCGGCTCCGATGCACCGCCCAGCCGTCGCTCCCGGCGGGGGGCGGCCTCGGCGCTGTGACGGTCCCGCCGGACGTCGGCCAGTAGCCGGCGTTCGCGGTCCGCGGTGCGTCTGGCCCGATCGTGGGCGGCACGGATGGCCACTTCGTCGGCCCGCCAGCGCTCGGATGCCGCGACGTAGCTGCCGGCGTGCAGTTCCAGTCGCCCCCGGTGGACCCGCAGGGTGCGCGAGGTGAGCCGTTCCAGCACCCGACGATCGTGGCTGACGATGAGCCCGAGCCCCCGGAAGTCCGCCAGCGTCTCGACCAGCAGGTCCCGCGCGACGACGTCCAGGTGGTTGGTCGGCTGGTCGAGCAGCAGGACGTCGGGTTCGTCGGCCAGCGCCGCGGCGACCTGCCAGCGCTTGCGTTGCCCGGGAGACAGCGCGCCCCAACCGCGGCCCATCCCCTCGACGAGGTCGTCGGGGTCGAGGCCGAGCCGCGCACGCAGCTTGGAGGCCGCCCCGTCCCAACGCCAGGAGAAGCCGAGGACGTCGTCGGTCAGCTCGTCCACATCCTGGGCGACGAGCCGAGGTGGCGCGGGAGCCAGGACCTCCACCGCGCCGGACGCCGGCGACAGCGTGCCGGCGATCAGGCGGAGCAGGGTCGACTTGCCGGCCCCGTTCGCCCCGACGATCCCGGTGAACACCCGGGACTCGGCCGGGTCGGGGGCGGCCAGGTCGAGGTCGACCCCATCGAGGATGGTGGTCGCGGACGAGTGGGCGTAGCGCACGCCACGCAGGTGCACGGACGGCACGGCAGGGTCCTTGGTGGCGCACCCACATGGGGTGCGCGCATCCGGTCGACGCGCATGAGGCGTCGACGACGGCGAGGTTCAGCCGTGGACCCGCAACGTCCGCTCCACATCCGGGGACCGAGGACGACCGACGGCGAGGCAGCACCTGCGCCGCGGCCGTCGACGACGGTAGCACCCGCATGCCGCCGGCGACCAGCGGTCCCTGGACGCCACACGGACCTGCGCGCCGTCCCGCCCGAGGTCCCGGCTGATCAGGTGACCGGCTGCTCGGCCGCTGCCGCGATGTCCACCAGGTCACGTTCGAGGGCCCGGCGGCTCGCACCCTGGAACAACCGACCGATCGTCGCGCCCATGATCCGGGTCACGACCCCCGTCGAGCTCGCCCCGAAGCGCATGATCAGGCGCGACCGCCCCTCGGCCAGCGCCTCGACCGTGAGCACGGAGGTGTAGGTCGTGCGGCCGTTGACCGCGGTGACGGTGTAGCTCGATCCGGGGTCGATGGCGGTGACCTGCATCTCCTCGGTGGCTTGTTTGCCGAACATGGTGCGGGTCTCCCGCCAGCGTGTGCCGATGCGGAAGTCCTCGGCGTCGTCGAGCCGCTCGATGTGCTGCACGCCCGACAGCACCGCCGGCGAGCCCTCGATGTCGACGATCACGTCCCAGACCGCCGCCGGTGCCGCGTCGATGTCCCGACTGACCGTGATCTGCATCGACCGCTCCGCACGGGTCCGGTCCGCGACCGGGTGTCGAGGGCGCCGGAACGCACGCTACTTCGCCACGTCACGCCACCACGCATCGCCCCCCCCGATGCCGGTCCCGGCCGGCCCGGCCCCCTGACCGACCCGACCCGACCCCGGCCGACCCCGGCCGACCCTGGCCGGCCGCACGAGCCGGCCGGTGCGTCGCGGTGGCAGACTCCGCGGCATGCCTGCGCTGTCGATCCTCCCCGTCGTCGCCGCGGATCTGCCGTTCGTGCGCGCGATGCTCCACGAGGCGGCGTTCTGGCGCGACACGGCCGAGGTGGCCGCGATCGACGACGCCCTGCGGGAACCCGGTCTCGCCCGCTACGTCGAGGGCTGGGGCCGACCGGGTGATGCCGGCCTCGTCGCACGCCGCGGCGACACCCCGGTCGGGGCCGTGTGGGTTCGGCGGTTCCCCGCCGACGCGCACGGGTACGGCTTCGTGGACGAGCGGACCCCCGAGCTCAGCATCGCGGTGAGCCCGGGCCACCGGCGCCTCGGGACCGGCCGGTGTCTGCTGGACGCCATGCTGGTGCAGCTGCGTTGGTCCGGCGTCGCGCAGGTCAGTCTGAGCGTGGAGGACGACAACCCCGCACTGAGGCTGTACGAGCAGGCGGGGTTCGCGGTCCGGGACGCGGCAGACGGGGCACGGACGATGGTCCGGCTGCTCTGAGTCGCGGCCTGCCCGGCGAGGATCGCGGGACGGTTCAGGCGATGCGTCGCAGTCGGGCGACCACCGGCGCGTCGCCGTCGAGCAACCCATCGAGCGCGGCCCGCAGCTCGGCGAGGTGGGCCGTGCCGTTGTGCGCATCGTGGTGCGCCACGCTGTCCCAGTTCTCGTAGAAGGCGAACAGACCCGGCTCGTCCACGCTCTCGTGCAGGTCGTAGTTGACGCAGCCATCCTCCTGTCGGGTCGGCGGGATCACCGCCTCGAGGGCCGCACGCAGTTCGTCCTCCTTGCCAGGGGCCGCCTTCATGGTGGCGATGACGGTGAGCAGGTCGGGGTTGTCGTCGGTCGGGGTCGTCATCGTCGGCTCCTGGGGGGGTGTGATCCTCGCGATCTTGTGCCGCGGGAGGGCGCGCCGGCAAGCGGGTGGCCCGGCCGTCCGGACGTCCGGACGTCAGCGACGGGCGCCGAACGTCCGGGACCCGAGCATCGGTGACGTACCGTCCGCCGGGCTCGCGAGCCGCCCGTGCGCTCGCTGCGACCTGCCAACCGACGGCGGGGATGCGAGGTCAGAGGAGACCGCTATGGAACTGCACATCCCGCTCGACCGGTCCGGTCTCGCGCCGGCGAAACGCTGGTCCGCGGGGTTCGCGACGGTCGGCCTCGTCGTGGCGGTCGCCGCGGGCGCCACCAACGTCGACCTCGGTGTCGTGCCCTGGTGGGCGCTGCTCGTCGGGGGTCTGGTCATGGTCGCGGTCGGCGCGAAGCTCCTGGTCGGGCTGACGGTGGGGCGCTCCGGCCCGGACGCGGTCTGGAGCGAGGACGGCACGTTGGTGCTGCACGGGTACTGGGGCAAGGCGGCCCGGACCTCGGCGGACAACGTGGCCGAGGTCACCGAGACGATGAGCACCGCGGCGTGGCTGGAGCGCTTCACGCCGGCTCGCAGCAGCGGTGGCTCGAAGCTGCTCGGCGAACGGGCCTTCGGCGTCATCACCCACGAGAGCCTGAACGCGGGCAACTCCCGCACCGTCGTGCTCGGCGATCTGGTCGCCATGGATCTCGATGAAGCGCGCGACGCGGTCGCAGCGTGGGTCGAGGCGAACAAGGGCACGTCGACGCCCTGACGGGCCCGTACGGCCATGAACTCGGGGGGGAGCCGGAACCGTTCGCCGGTTCAACAGCGCCGAGATGGCCAGACCGACGGCGTAGAACGGCGACATCGCGGCCCAAAGGACCCGGCGCAGCGGCGTGTTCGCTCGACGTTCGCCGTCCCGGTCGTGCCGGTGGTACCGGTGGTCGACCGGGACCGCGACGACGAGCAACGTGACGTAGACCGCGATCGCGACCAGCGCGTCGGTCGTCGCCGCGAGCACCACGAACGCCAAGGCACCGCCAAGGGTGCAGGCGACCAGCAGACGCATGGAGGTCGGTTCGACATCGTCGCGCTCGTGGGCTTCCGATGCGTCGTCAGCCATGTCCCCCCCCCGGTCCCGGTCAGCGGACCGTAGCCCCGGGGCGTCCGAGCAACCGCGACGTGCGACGCATCGCGGCACCCGAGACCCGCGACGCACGGCTCGCGCACGACGCGGGGAGGGGCCGCTTGACCCCTCCCCGCGCTCACGTTCCGTCAGTTCGTCCCGGTCACCGGGTCCGATGCGACCTCGTGCCGATCGTCACGAGCAGCCGCTGGTGGTGCCGCAGCTCTCGCAGACGTGGCACGCACCGGCGCGCTGCATCTTGATGCCGCAGTCGAAGCACATCGGCGCGTCGTGATCGATCGGCAGCGCCGCACCCTTGACCGGGGCGATCGGCTCCGCCTTGGTGACCTGCTCCGCGGTCGGTGCCGAGGGAACCTCGGCGTCCTCGAGCGGTTCACCGTCGTCGCCGTACCCGGTGTCGAGCATCCGGGTGCGCTCCTCGATGGTGTAGATCCCCAGCGCGTCACGCTGCTCGAAGGGCAGGTACTCGAGCGCGAGCTTGCGGGCCATGAAGTCGACCAGCGAGGTGGAGAAGCGGACCTCCTCGTCGTCGGTCATCCCGGCCGGCTCGAAGCGCATGTTCATGAACTTCGAGACGTAGGCCTCGAGCGGCACGCCGTACTGCAGCCCGATCGACATGGAGATGGCGAACGCGTCCAGCAGCCCCGACAGCGTGGATCCCTGCTTGCCGAGCTTGACGAAGATCTCGCCCACCCCGTCCCCGGGGTACTCACCGGCGGTGATGTAGCCCTTGGCCTCGCCGACGCGGAAGCTGATCGTCTGCGACGGGCGGGTCTTGGGCAGCTTGCGGCGCTTGGGGACGTGGACGGCCTCCACCTCGGCGGTGGCGGGCGCGGCCGTGTCCGCCTTCTTCGACACGCTCAGCGGCTGCGCGGTCTTGCAGTTGTCGCGGTAGATGGCGATGGCCTTGATGCCCATGCGCCACGCGTCCACGTGCAGCTGCTCGACGTCCTCGACGGTGGCCTCCTCGGGCAGGTTCACCGTCTTGGAGATCGCGCCGGAGATGAACGGCTGGGCTGCGGCCATCATCCCGACGTGACCCATGTAGTGGATCGCGTCGTCACCCATGGCGCACTGGAAGACCTTGGTGTGCTCGGGCTTGAGGACCGGCGCGCCGTGGATGGTCTTGTTCTCCGCGATGTAGGCGATGATCGCCTCGACCTGCTCCGGCTCGTAGCCGAGGTGGACGAGCGCCTGCGGAACGGTGTGGTTGACGATCTCGATCGAGGCACCGCCGACCATCTTCTTCATCTTGACCAGACCCAGGTCCGGCTCGATCCCGGTGGTGTCGCAGTCCATCATCAGGCCGATGGTGCCGGTCGGTGCCAGCACGGTGGCCTGAGCGTTGCGGTAGCCGTGCTCCTCACCCAGCGCGTACGCCTCGTCCCACGCGGTGCGGGCGGCCTCGAGCAGGTCGTCCTGCACCGGTCGCGGGTCGATCTCGTTGACGGCGTCGCGGTGCTTGCCGATCACGCGCTGCATGGGCACCGCGTTCTTCGCGTAGCCGGCGTGCGGGCCCTTGACCTTCGCGAGCTCCGCGGAGGTGCGGTAGGCGTGACCGGTCATCAGCGCCGTGAGCGCCCCGCACCAGGAACGCCCCTCCTCGGAGTCGTAGGGCAGGCCGAGGCTCATCAGCAGCCCACCGAGGTTGGCGTAGCCGAGCCCGAGCTCGCGGAAGTCCAGCGCGTTGCGCTCGATCGCCGGCGTCGGGTACGACGAGTAGCCGACGATGATCTCCTGGGCGGTGAACACGATCTCCACCGCACGCTTGTAGGCCTCGGTGTCGAAGCGGTGGGCGTCGTAGTCGTAGAACTTCTTGAGGTTCAACGAGGCGAGGTTGCACGCCGAGTTGTCGAGGTGCATGTACTCGCTGCACGGGTTGGAGCCGTTGATCCGGCCCGACTCCGGCGAGGTGTGCCAGTCGTTGATGGTGGTGTCGTACTGCATGCCCGGGTCGGCGCACTCCCAGGAGGCCTGGGAGATCTGACGCATGACGTCGCGTGCGTCCTTCTCCTCGATGACATCGCCGGTCGTCACCGCCCGCAGCGGGTAGGTGGTGCCGTTGACGTACGCCTCCATGAACTCGTCGGTGACGCGGACCGAGTTGTTGGCGTTCTGGAACTGCACCGAGGAGTAGTCGGAGCCATCGAGGTCCATGTCGAACCCGGCGTCGCGCAGCGCGCGGATCTTCTTCTCCTCACGCGACTTGGTCCAGACGAACTCCTCGATGTCCGGGTGGTCGACGTTGAGCACGACCATCTTGGCCGCACGACGGGTCTTGCCGCCGGACTTGATCGTCCCGGCGGAGGCGTCGGCACCGCGCATGAAGCTGACGGGACCGGATGCCTCGCCGCCGCCCTTGAGGGTCTCCCTGGAGGAACGGATCGTGGACAGGTTGATCCCGGCCCCCGAGCCGCCCTTGAAGATCGTGCCCTCCTCGACGTACCAGTTGAGGATGGAGCTCATCTTGTCCTCGACGGCGAGGATGAAGCACGCGGAGCACTGCGGCTTCTCCTCGACCCCGACGTTGAACCACACGGGCGAGTTGAACGCGGCCTTCTGGTGCACCAGCAAGTGCTTGAGCTCCGCGTTGAAGGTCTCCGCGGAGGCCTCGTCGGCGAAGTAGCCACCATCGATCCCCCAGCCGGTGATCGTGTCGGCGACGCGGTCGATCATCTGACGCACCGAGTGCTCGCGCTCCGGGGTGCCCAGCGTGCCGCGGAAGTACTTCTGGCTGACGATCTGCGTCGCCATCATCGACCAGCTCTTGGGGAACTCGACCCCACGCTGTTCGAACGAGGTGGTGCCGTCCCGCCAGTTGGTCAGCACCGCATCGCGCAGCTCCCACTCGAGCTCGTCGTAGGGGTGGACCTCGGGCCGGGTGAAGAACCGGTCGAGCTTGAGGCCCTGGCGTCCGTCGACGTCGACGACCTGGAGGGGATCGGTGGTGACGACGATCGGGTCGTCGGCGGCGAGGTGATCGGCCATGGGCGGTGCTCCTTGGGGCTTCGGGCTGGTCCGCGGTCGGGACCGGGGCGAGGTGGCTCGTCCGGGTCGGCGCGGTCTGGCGCAGACGTCCATCGGGCCGGTGCTCACGACCGGCGGCGACGGACGCGACTTCCGAACGAGGGAGTACAGGCGAGGAACTACATCGGTGGAAGTCGCCCGCCAACTGAACCCCGTGGGCCCGACCGACGCAAGCCTTTCGGACGGAGTCGTCGCCGTCGACCCCCAACCCATGGTGGTCCCATACGGACTGAAACCACAACATGTTGTGTCGTCCCCAGCCCTTCCCCGGCTCGTTCCACCGTTCGTCCCCAGTTCTCGGGGAGTTGTCCACACGCTCGTCCCCCGCTCGCCGCTGGCAAGCAGCGCGCGGCGCGCACGTCGAGGGGGACGACAGCGCGCGTCCAAGCGGCGAGCCGGGCGCGCACCGACGGCGTGGGTGCCGTCGGGTCCACCGACGGGCCACACGGGCGGCCCTCGTGCCGGGTCTGCTCGCCTACGCTCCAGCGACGAGACGACGACCTCCCCGGGGGCTCCCAGGCGATGACCGATCACCGCGATGCCGATCCGCGCCCCGACGGGGCGGACCCCACGAGCCCGGATGGACCGGACGGACCGGGCGACGTCGTGGACACCGCCGAGGACGCGCCGCAGCCGGACCTCGAGCGCGAGTTGGCCGCCGATGACGGGCAGCGGGCGCGTGGGGTCGTCGTCGACGGGGAGGGTGACCGGCTCGAGGACGTGGTGGAGATCGCGCCCGCCGAGGCCCGGCCCCCCGTCCCCGACGAGGACGAGACCAGGAGCCTGCCGGTCTCGCGCTCCCTCGATCAGCGGGTCCCGGCGTGGCTCGACACCGCGACGCAGTACACGTGGCGCGGGATCGTGCTCGTCGTGGGGCTGTCCGCGTTCATCTACGTCGTCACGCGGCTGTACCTGGTGTCCCTGCCGATCATCCTGGCGCTGATCCTGGCGACCATCTGCGTCCCCCCCGCCCGACGCATGGAACGACGCGGCGTGCCCCGCCTGCTCGCGGCGGCCATCGTGGTCATCGGTGGGCTCGGCTCCCTGATCGGCGTCGGCGCGCTGATGACCCCGACGTTCATCGAGCAGGGCCGGGAACTGCAGCCACGCATCGCGGAGGGCGTGGACTTCGTGCTCACCCAGCTCGAGGAGGGACCGTTCGGCTTCGATCGCACGGAGATCGAGGACCTGGCGATGCAGGCCTTCGACGCCGTCGACGGTGGCGCGATCGCCTCCTCGGTCGGGCAGATCGCCGTGGCCATCGGCCAGGGCATCGCGGCGTTGGCGCTCGCGATCGTGCTGCTGTTCTTCTTCGTCAAGGACGGCGACCAGATCGTCGCCTGGTTCATCAAGATGGTGCCCGAGCCCCACCGGGACGTCTTCCGCGCCTCCGGAGCCCGTGGGTGGGCCGCGTTGTCCGGCTTCGTCCGAGGCACCGCGCTGGTCGCGCTGGTGGACGCCGTCGGGATCGGGGTGGGGCTGTTCTTCCTCGACGTGCCCGCGTACCTGCCGCTGTCGGTGCTGATCTTCTTCGGTGGCTTCATCCCGGTCATCGGCGCCACGATCACCGGGATCCTGGCCGTGCTCGTCGCGCTGGCCTCCGGCGGCATCACGACCGCCCTGATCGTGGCGGGCATCGTGCTGCTGGTCCAACAGATCGAGTCCAACGTCCTGCAACCGACCATCATGCGCCGGGCGGTCGCGCTGCACCCCGTCGTGGTGCTCGGGGTGCTGACCGCGGGCGCCGCGCTGATCGGCATCGTCGGCGCGTTCCTCGCCGTCCCGCTCGCCGCGGTGGTCGCCGCGGTCGGCAACGAGCTCCGGATCCGCAACGAGATCGCCAAGCAGGGGGGGCGGGCCGGGCCGGTCCCGATCGGCGGTCCGGGCGTCGACCCGGAGACGGTCAGCGTCCAGTTCCCGGAGGACACCCAGATCCGCGCCGCGGCCCACCGGCGACGCAAGGAACGCGGTCCGGCGCGCCGGCGGCGACGCGAGAAGACCGTCGTGGGCAGCGCACCACGCACCACGGGCGCGGCTGGCGGGGCCAGCGACACGGACGAGCGCGCCGACGACGGCGCGGGCGGGGACGGCGCGGGCGGGGACCCGGGCGATCGGCCTCGCGCCAACGCCGACGCCGACGACCACCCGGCCGGCGACGATCAGGTCGACGCCGAGGCCAGCGCGACGCCCTCCGCGGACCCCTACGCCGACGGCTACGACACCACTCTGGAGACCACCGACCTCGAACAGGTCCGTCGCGAGGACATCCCCGACGGTCCCCGCTGACCGGCACCGACGACCGGCGCCGGCGCCGCCGACCCGCTCCGGCGGCGCCACTGTGGCGAACGGGCTGACCTGCCGGCGCCGGCGCGCTCGCCGGGCCTTCAGTCCTCCGCGCCGGTCGGCACACCCCACCCGGGCGCATGCCGTTGCCGCGGCCGCAGCGCGTCCAGCATGGCTGCGACCTCGAGCAGCGCGCGTTCGCGGCCGGGCGCGGCCACGAGCTGCACGGAGAGCGGGCGCCCTGCGTCCTGCCACATGGGCAGCACCATCGCCGGCACGTCCGCGAGGTTCCAGGCGGCGGTGAACGGGTAACTCGACAGGTTGCTCGCGAGGTTGGCGGTCCACGCCCGGTCGTGCCAGGGGCCGGCGGCGGGCTGTGCCCGCGCGAAGCTCGGGGTGATGAGCACGTCGTAGCGCTCGAGGAAGGGCACGACCCGCTCGCGCCACCGCACGGCATCCTGCTCGTCGACCGCGAGCCCCTTCGCGAGGCGCTCGCCGGCCGCGACGTGCGCGCGGGTCCGCGGCTGCAACGACTCCCGGTCGAGATCGAACGCCTCCACGTCGGCGGCGGGGCCCTGGGTCCACCGTGCCAGGACCGCCTGCACGGTGGCGCGGTCGTAGGGCGGGTCCTCGTGCACGACGTGGTGCCCCGCGTGGTTCGCGAGCCGACCGGCTTCGATCGCGGCCTCGCGCCACGGCCCCGCGACCACGACGCCGACCGCCGGCGCCTTCCACGAGACCGCGATCTCCAGGCGCTCGGGAGGCGCCGCCAGCTCGCCCACCACGGTCTCACCGGCGAGCACGTCGAGCGCCAACGCGACGTCGGCGACGCTCGTCGCGATCGGCCCGAACCGGCTCATCCCGAACCAGTGGTGTCGACCGCCGACCATCTCCGGCAGGTGCGGCGCACCGGGACGGATGCCGACCGCTCCGCACGCGGCGGCCGGGATCCGGACGGACCCGAGCCCGTCGGAGGCCAACGCGATCGGGACCACGCCCGCGGCGACCGCCGCGGCCGAACCTCCGGAGGAACCGCCGGCCGACCGGGTCGGATCCCAGGGGCTGACCGCGGTGCCCTCGGCGTCGTCCGAGGTCCCCCAGATGGACAGCTCGGGGGCGCGGGTCTTGCCGACCACGATCGCGCCCGCGGCCCGGAGCCGGGCCACCTCGACGCTGTCGGTCGTCGCCGGCGTGGACGGCCACGCCCGGCTGCCGTGGCGGGTCGGTTCGCCCGCGACGTCGACGATGTCCTTGACCGCGACCGGGACCCCGGCCAACGGCAGCCCGTCGAGGTCACCGCGTGCATCGATGGCGGCCGCCTCGTCGAGGGCCGCGCCACGCCGCGTCGAGACGAACGCCCCGAGCCGGTGCTCGACCGCGGCGAGCTGGTCGAGGTGGGCCCGGACCACCTCCGTGGCGCTGACCGTGCCCGCGCGCACCAGCGCGGCGAGCTCCGTCGCCTCACGTCCGACCAACCGCATGATGCGCTCCCTGTCGAGCCCCGATCCAGCCACGCTAGTGGCCGGCCGACCCGGCCCACAGACCGCACAGGTTGCCACGTCACACCCGATCCTCTGGCACGCTCGTGGTCGCGCCGTCCCGACGGACCCGCGGTACGTCGTCCCGGTGGTGGAAGCGCGCCCACGGCGCCTCACGACACGACGGTCCGTCGCGGCCCGCCCGTCCACGCGCGGCGCACCGACGCTCCGGAGGACCCCGTGCCCCCTGCCCACGAACGCCCCGAGGTCCGGCTCCGCCTGTTGGTCGAACACGACGCGGAGTGGGTCGTGACCACCGACCGGACCGCGGCCACCGCGCTCGCGCGGCCGTTCGGGTTCGACGAGCAGACGCTGCGCAGCGAGCTCGCCGAGGGACGCTGGGCCAGCGACGAGCGTTTCGCCTGGGCCGTGATGGTCGACGGTCAGCCCGCCGGGTTCGCGCTCGTCGACGACCTCGACCGTGGGGATGCCTCCGTGACCCTGCGGATCGGCCCGAACGCACGGGGGCGCGGGGTGGGACGGGAGGTCCTGCGCCAGCTCGCCGATCACCACTTCTCCGCCGATGACCACCTGGGGCGGCTCACGGGTCGCGCGCACGAGCGCAACGTGCCGATGCAGCGGGTGTTCAACGCGGCCGGGTTCCGCATGGAGGCACGCTTCCGTGACTCCGTCGAGCAGCCCGAGGGTGGGCGCGCGTCCGAGTGGGGCTACGCGTTGACCCGCGCCGACTGGGAGGCCGGGCGCCACCGCCACAACCACCACGGCTACGACCTGCACGGGCTGACCTTCGAGGTCGAGCAGACCAGCGACGGGCCCGACGCGCCGGGCCTGGCGGTGAAGTTCCTCCAGGAGGGTCGACGCACGCTCGCCCGCTACGACGCCGACCACCTCGCCGAGGGGGAGCTCGCCGGCATCCTGGTGGGCGACCTGCTGCGCTACCGGTTCGTGCACCTCGAGGAGGTCGACACCGGCGCCCACGAGGTGGTCGGCCGCGGTCGAGCCCGGCTCCAGCGTCGCGACGATGGACGGCTCGAGGTCATCGAGCAGTGGTCGGACGAGGAGGGCAACCACGGCCGCCGGGTGCTGGTGCAGCGGGTCCGCTGACGACCCCGGTCACGGGGCGGCTGGCATCTCCGGCACGCTGATGTGCAGCGCCGCCGCGACCGCGTAGGTCACCCCGTCCTCGTCGACGAGCGCGCTGCGAGCCCGGATCTTGCGCCCGTCCCCCTCGTCCATCCGCGCCACGGTCCGCAGCGGTTCCATCACCGGCGCGTCGCGGAACATCGTGAGGCGGTAACCGGCGAGCAGGCAACCGACGTGGCCCTGGGCCTCGACGTGGGCGATCGAGGCCCACACCCCCGGACAGTCCAGGACGGCGGCAACCACCAGCGGGTCGACCACGGAGCGCTCGCCACCGAGCTCCTCGTCCGCCACCCAGGGGATGCTGACGGCATCGGGGCCGACGTGCCGGGGGTGCAACCGTTGGCCGTGCGGGTGCGTCGGCTCGGGACCACACACCCAACAGCTCGGGAAGCGATCCTGCGGTTCGGCGTCGGGGATGGCGACGCGGGCCAGCTCCGCGAGGTCGTAGGCGCGGGCCGCGGGTTCGTGGCCCGCGAGCTCCACCTCGCCGCTGACCAGCAACGTGTCCCCGTCGCGGGTCTCGACCTCGTACCGGGCGGGGACCTCCGAGGACCGGACCCGTGCCTGCAGCGTCCGGCCGAGCGGGGTCGGGGCGTGCAGTCGCATCTCCAACGAGGTCAGCGGGGCACCGAACGGGTCGGCCACCGCGGCCACCGCGGCACCGACGCCGGCCGAGAACCCCCCTTGCAGGATCCCCGGTGGACCGTCGAGACCAGGCGCGGCGGTGAGTTCCCGTACCAGCCATCCGTCGGCGGAGACCGTGGCGTCCGCGGTCAGGGTGAGGCCCAGCGCCGGTGGGCCGATCGCGATGGTCGTCATGACCCCCACGATAGTCCGCACGCGCCCACTGACCCGTCCCGGCCGCCGCCCGACCGTCCCCGGGAACCGCCGGGAACCGGGGCACCCCCGGAGCCCCCGCCCCCCCGAGCGTCGGTGGCCCGGCCCGGGCCCCCGCCCCACCGCCCCGGGTAACCGCGGGCCCCCGCCCCCCCGGGCCCCCACGGTCGAGCGCTACGTTCCGTCGACGCCCGGGGCGCCGGCCACGCGGGTCGTGGCCCGCCCCACCGATCACGAGGAGCGGACATGGCACGGCACTGGGGGATCATGGGCACGGGCGGCATCGCGGTCGCGCTGCTCGAGGCGATCCGCGCCGAGGGCGACGAGGTGGTCGCGGTCTCCTCCGCATCGACCGAGCGGGCCGCGGCGTTCGCGATGCAGCACGCGGTCGCCCGCTCGTACGGCACCCACCACGAGCTCACCACCGACCCCCAGGTCGAGGTCGTCTACGTCGCGACCACGAACGAGACCCACCACCTCGACGTGCGCGCCTGCATCGATGCGGGGCTGCCGGTCCTGGCCGAGAAGCCGTTCGCCCTCGACCTGCCGCGCAGCCAGGACGTGCTCGCGGCGGCACGTGACGCCGGGGTCTTCGTCATGGAGGCGATGTGGATGCGGGTGCAGCCCGGCTTCCTCGACCTGCACCGCCGCATCGCCGAGGGCGAGATCGGCCGGCCGCGGCTGGTCATGGCCGACTTCGGGTTCCCGGCCGACACCGACACCACGCGACGGTGGTACGACCTCGCCCAGGGTGGCGGCGCGCTGCTCGACGTCGGGATCTACCCGCTGACGCTGATCACGAGCGTGCTGGGCGCGCCGAGGGAGGTGCGTGCCGTCGGGGAACTGGCCAGCACCGGGGTGGACGAGCAGGTGGCCGTCGCGATGCGCCACGAGACCGGCGTGTCGAGTTGGACGTGCTCGTTCGTGGCCGACTCCGGCGTCGAGGCCACCGTCGCCGGCGACCGTGGCAGCCTGCGGCTGCGCGGGCCGCTGCACCACTCCCCGGGCGTCACGCGGCGGCGCGGCGCCGAGCAGCTGGAGCACGCCACGGTCGACGGGCACGAGCTCGGCTACCGGCACGAGGTCCGCGAGGTCCAGCGCTGCCTCGATGCGGAGGCGATCGCGTCGCCGGCCATCCCGCATGCGGCGACGCTCGAGGTGATGGCCATCCTCGACGAGATCCGTGGGCAGCTCGGGGTCCACTTCCCGAACTGATCACCACTCGCCGTCCCGGGGCCGCACCGCGCCCGGGGTGCGCCCGCGGCCCCCGGTGTCCGGTCCGTCGGCGGTCGCGCAGCGCTCCAGGATGCTCGCCTCCGTCGGGGGGCCGCCGTACCGTTGCTCGCCAGCGGCCGACAGGAGAGGTGCGGGTGCGATGTCCGGGATGCGGGGCAGATGACGACCGGGTGGTCGATTCACGTCCCGCGTCCGCGGGGGACGCGATCCGCCGCCGCCGCGAGTGCCGGGCCTGCGGCCTACGGTTCACCACCTTCGAACGCATCGAGCTGCCGGAGCTGCTCGTCAGGAAACGCTCCGGCATCGTCCGGGCGTTCAGCCGGCAGAAGGTGCTCGACGGCATGGCCGGCGCCGCCAAGGGCCGCATCCCCATGGAGGCGCTGGAGGCGGCCGCGGCCGCCGTCGAACGCCTCATCCGTGACGAGCACGAACACGAGGTGAGTTCCGAGCAGGTCGGCCTGCAGGTCCTCGCCCAGCTGCGGGAACTCGACCCGGTCGTCTACGTGCGGTTCGCGTCCGTCTACCGGGACTTCCAGGGGCCGGAGGACTTCGAGCAGGAGCTCTCCCGGCTCGCGAAGAGTCCGGTCCCGCGACGGCTGGCGAAGGACGCACCCCCGAAGCGTCCCCCCGGCGATGCGGCCTGATCCACCCGGCGTGCGACGCTCAGCGAGCGGGGACCAGGACGACCTGCCACGCATCCACCTGGCTGTCCTCCAGCCCGTTCAGCTCCCGCAACGCCGTGAGCTGTGCGCGGGTGTCCACCCCGTCCGGACGGGTCGCCTCGGCCACGTCCCACAGGGTCTCCCCCGGCTCGATCACGACGTGCCCGGCGACGCGCTCCTCGAGTTCCGCTACGGCCCCGATCCGTCCGATCGCGGCCGTGAGGACGAACGCGACCAACAACAGCACGGCCAGCGCTCCCAGCCGACGACGGATCACCGACGCGCGTGTCGCCGGCGCGAGCGAGGCCGGGCGCCGGCCCGCGCCCCCACGTCTCGCGTCCGCGCGGGTCGTCGGACCCGACGTCGGCGGCACGGACGTCGCGATACGGAGCAGCACGCGCCCCTCCCCCGCGTGCACCGCGGTGTCCTGCGGCACCGACGCGCCCTCCGCCGCAGGCGTGCGCTGATCGACGAGCAGGTCGGCGGTCCCGTCGACGGTCGGATCGACGGAGGGGGGCACGGCGGCGGAGGACATCGGCGATCCGGTCGGTCGGAGGGCGGCGTTGGCGAACCGGGGAAGAACAGACGTTCGCCGAACACCCGTTCTGCAGTGAACCGAACAGGTGTTCCGCCGTCAAGCGGCTCGCCGGTCCGGTGGGGACGCGAACAGGTGTTCGCGCGCACAGGATGACCGTGCTACGGTCGGCGCGCGGCGAACGCCCGTTCGGACCTCGTCGCCCGATCCGTTTCCAGGACCAGGCCACAGGACAGGAGCTGCCATGGGTGTCACCCCCGACCCTGCGCTGACCACCGCCGCCCGCGACACCACCGGCAGCGTCCCGCTGACCGACCGGCAGCGGGCCATCCTGGAGATGATCCACGCCCACGTCGCCGCGCACGGCTACCCGCCGTCGGTCCGGGAGATCGGCGAGGCCGTCGGCCTGCGGTCCCCGTCCTCGGTGCACACCCAGCTCGAGCGGCTCGAGGACAAGGGCTACCTGCGACGCGACCCGACCAAGCCCCGGGCACTCGAGCTCGGGCGCGACCCCGACACGGACCTGACCCAGCGTCCCGGGCCCGTTCGCAACGTCCCCCTCGTCGGGGAGATCGCGGCCGGTGGCCCGATCGTCGCCGAGGAACGCGTCGAGGAGATGATGGCGCTGCCCAAGGAGCTCGTCGGGGACGGGCAGCTGTTCATGTTGCGCGTCCGCGGGGAATCGATGATCGAGGCGGGGGTCCTCGACGGCGACCTGGTCGTGGTCCGCCAGCAGCCCTCGGTCGAGCAGGGCGAGATGTGCGCCGCGCTGATCGAGGGCGAGGCGACGGTGAAGTTCTTCCGCCGCACGCGTGCCGGCGAGGTGTTCCTCGACCCGGCGAACGCCTCGTTCGAACCGATCCCGGTGACCAGCGAGCAGGACGCCACGATCATGGGCAAGGTCGTCAGCGTGATGCGCAGCGTGCGCTGAGCTCCGCGCGCTTCGGACCCGAGTGGTCCGGCGCCGCCTGATCCAGACCTGCCCGGTTCAGACCAGGACGACCCCGTCGGGCAACCGCGCGGCGATCTCCTCCGGTGTCGCCGGCGCACCCGCCTCCACCGCGAGCGCGACCAACGCCTCCAGCAGCGAGGTGTAGGCGGCCAACGGCACGCTCATCGCGTCGCCGAACACCTCGACGAGCCAGGCCACCCGCTCGTCCTGGCGGTAGCCGGCAGCGATCATCTCGTCGTGGCCGTTGGTGGCGAGGAAGCCGCGCTCCGCGCCGTCCCCTGCCTCCAGGTCGGCGTGGAACGCCCCACCGCCGAGCGCTGCACGGGAGGCCGGGAACTCGTCGAGTCCGTAGGTCGCGCCCGGTTCCACCGACTGGCGCCCCGGATCCGAGAGCCGATCGTTGGCCACGTTGGACACGACCACGAGGGGGCCACCGTCGACGCTGATCGACACCGATCCTGCGGAGGCATCGAACACGTCACAGCACGCGGTGACCAACGTCTCGAGGCGCTCCAGCACGTCGACGACCCCGCTGAGCTTGGTGGTCGCGACGCGGGTGACCCGGGCCGCGAGTCGGGCGCCGTCCATCTCGGGCGACGGCTGCCCGCCCATCTGACGCCCGGTGCCCCGCCCCAACCGCTTCGCCCGGTACTGGGCCGCATCGGCCAGACGGAGCAGACCACGGGCCTGACGCATCGCGTCGTCCGGGTCGACGCTGGTCCGGGGGTTCGACGCCCAGCCGCAGGACAGCCCCGCGCCGAGCGGCAGATCGTGCGCACCGTCGCTCAACGACTGGGCGATCTCCGCCACCTCGGCGTCCTCGAGCCCGACGAGCACCAGCGCGAACTCGTCGCCGCCGAGCCGCGCGCCGAGGCTGTCCGGGTAGGCGCCGGCGACGGCGCTGATCCGGGTCGCCACCTCGCGCAGCACGAGGTCACCACCGTCGTGCCCGCTGAGGTCGTTGATGCGCTTGAGGCCGTCCACGTCGCACAGCACGATGGCGATCGAGCGGACCGGGTCCAGGCGACGACTGAACTCCTGCTCGAGTCGCAGATCGAGAGCCCGCCGGTTGCCGAGTCCGGTGAGGGCGTCGAGGAACGCGAGCTCGTGGAGCTCGCTCTCCTCCTGGATGCGTTGGATGGATGCGGCGAACAACGCGGCGAAGCTCTGCCCCGCGGCCACGTCGATCGCGTCGTACCGGGGCAAGTCGGCGACCCGGGACGCACCGAGCTCACCCCAGACCTTCTGACCGACGACGATCGGGATGGAGATCGAGGTGGCCATCCCCATCGCAGCCAGCAGTTCCTGGTGGGCGTCCCCCGCTGGCGAGGCCGGATCACCGAGATGGCCGAACCAGGGTCGGGCGCCCTCGGCGGTGGCCGAGAGCAGGGGGAAGTCGGCCAGCTCGTAGGTCTCGTCCTCGGGCGCCTCCTCCTCCCAGTCCGCGAGCTGCCCGGTGTTGCGCAGCACGCGCAGCAGGCCCCGCTCGTGCTCGATGCGGGCGATGGACGCGGCGCTGGCCTGGACGACGCTTCGGGCGAGCTCGACACCCACCTCCGTCAGCTCGTCGATGGAACGACAGGCGGCGAGGCGTGGGCCCGTCTCCGCGAGCGCCCAGAGCTGCTCATCGCGCCGCGCATCGCTCATCTGCACGCCTTCTGGACCGAACCAGCTGTCGTTCGGCATCGTCCCCGGGCCGCGAGAGGACCGCTCCCCGGGGACGTCACGTTCGACCGTTCCCCCGGGACCCCCGGGCCGACGGACGTCACCGTCCGTTGCGCTGGAGCGTAGCGGCCCCCGGTGACACGCAGGCCATGCGCGACCGCTCTCAGCGTTCCCAGATCTCCGGAGTCGTCGCGAACGGGTCGGTGTCGAGGAACTCCCGGAGCTCGACGGCGGTGTCGAGATCCACATCCGCGACCAACTGGGTCCCGGTCTCCGTGTGCTCCTCGGTGTGCACGCTGCCACGCTGATGCGCCCGGGCGACCAGATCCTGCCGGGCGTAGGGGACGTGCCCCTCGACCCGGACCCGCTGGCTGGGCAACCGGACCGCGATCCGATCGATCAGCTCGTCGACCCCGTCGCCCGAGTGGGCGGAGACCACGACGGCCTCGGCACCGATCTCCACGCGGATCCGGCGCAGCAGTGCCTGCAACGTCTCCTCATCGACGGCATCGGCCTTGTTGAGCACGATCTGCTCGGGGACCTCGGTCGCCCCGATCTCCTCGAGCACCTCGTGGACCGCGACGATGTGCGCCTCGGCCTCCGGGTGGGAGGCGTCCACGATGTGCAGGAGCAGGTCCGCTCGAGCGGACTCCTCCAGGGTCGACTTGAACGCCTCCACGAGCCCGTGGGGGAGCTTGCGGACGAACCCGACCGTGTCGGTGAGCACGATCTCCCGTCCGTCCTCGATGGGCAGGCGCCGCACGGTCGTGTCCAGCGTCGCGAACAGCCGGTCCTCGACCAGCGCCCCGGATCCCGTGATCCGGTTCAGCAACGAGGACTTCCCGGCGTTGGTGTAGCCCACCAGCGCGACGACCTGGACCCGGTTGCGTTCGCGTTCCCGTGCCTTGGTCTCCCGGATCCGTGCATCGTCCTCGAGGTCGCGACGCAGCTTCGAGATGCGTCGCATGATGCGTCGCCGGTCGACCTCGAGCTGCGTCTCACCGGGGCCTCGGCCACCGATCCCGGCACCGCCGGCGGTGCGTCCACCAGCCTGGCGGGACAGCGCTTCACCCCACCCACGGAGCCGAGGCAGCAGGTAGCCGAGCTGGGCGAGCTCGACCTGTGCCTTGCCCTCCCGCGAGGTGGCGTGCTGGGCGAAGATGTCGAGGATGACGATGGTGCGGTCGAGCACCTTCTGGCGGATGCCCTCCTCCAGGTTGCGCTGCTGGGCCGGCGCCAGTTCGTCGTCGAAGATGACCGCGTCGGCGTCGACGACGCGGACCAGTTCGCGTAGCTCCTCGACCTTGCCCCCACCGATGTAGGTCGCCGGGTCGGGCGAACCGCGACGCTGGACCACCCGGTCCACCACTTCGCCGCCGGCGGTGTCGACCAGCCGCTCCAACTCGTCGAGCGACGCACGGACCTCCGCCGCGGTCCGGCCAGGCAGCTCGACACCGACGATGACCGCCCGCTCCACCGGGCGGATGATGTCGACGCCCTCGCGAGGTGCACCGTCCTCGATGACCTCCCGGTCGCGGCGCCGGCGCTCAGCGCGACGCAGCCGGTCGCTGACGTCGCCGTCGGACGCGGACCCGTGGTCGGCCGAACCGAACGGTACGCCATCCGGGGAGGAGCGCTCGGTCTGGACCGAGGACGTCGGTGACACTTGCTCGGTCTCGTGGTCGCGGGAACGTGGGGTGCTCAGTGGTCGTCCACCTCGTGGTCGTCGTGATCGCGGACCGCGGCCAGCCAGGCCGCGTCGAGCGAGGCCCGAGCGATGAGGGTCGCGGGCCCGGTCATGGTCACGGTGCCGCCCGGCTCGTGGTGGATCTGCAGCGTGCCACCCGGCAGGTGGACCGTGACGTCGTCGCCGAGCAGATCGCGCCGTTGGAGCGTCACCACCGCGGCACAGGCCCCGGTCCCGCAGGCCTGTGTCTCCCCGAC
This sequence comes from Nitriliruptoraceae bacterium, assembly GCA_020832455.1. Classification (GTDB taxonomy): domain Bacteria; phylum Actinomycetota; class Nitriliruptoria; order Nitriliruptorales; family Nitriliruptoraceae; genus PWLR01. The sequence goes on along the minus strand of JAFIEQ010000010.1, from coordinate 17,451 downwards.
GCCCCGCTCCCACACGCGCAGATCGATGGTTCCCCGGTCGCGCACGGTCGCGAAACCGATGTTGGCGCCCTTGGGGAAGCGGGTGTGCATCTCCAGTGCCGGCCCGAGCGTGCGCACCGGGGCGGAGCGGACGTCCTCGACGAGCACGACCCCGTGCGGGTTGCCCATGGACACGACGCTCAGCTGCACGCTCGCGCCGCTGTCGGGCGCGATCTCGTGGACGGTCGCGTCCGGCGTGTCGGTGTCGAACGGGATGTCGCTCGGGGCCCACACGGGCATGCCCATGTCCACGGCGACCTGGGTGACGCGCTGGTCGCGGTCGCGGGCCACGATGCGCACCGGCTTGGTCCCGGCGCGGGTAGCCACCCGGACGATGCCGTCGCTCGGCGCGACCAGGCCGAGGTCGACGGCGAGCTTGGCGACGACCCGCACCCCGTTGCCACACATCTCCGCCAGGCTGCCGTCGGCGTTGCGGTGGTCCATGAACACCTCGGCGTCCCGCTGGGTGTCCGGTGGTGCGCCCATCCGGATGACCCCGTCCGCGCCGAGCCCCGTCGAACGGTCGCACAGGGCGCGCGCCAACGCCGCCGACACCGTCACGGTGTCGGCGAGGTCGGGTAGCACGACGAAGTCGTTGCCCGTGCCGTGTGCGAGGAGAACGTCCATCCGTCCAAGCGTACGACCCCGGGATGGCCGCAGCGAGCCCGTTCGTCGCCAGCCGCCCGAACGGTCGGGGCCGTCCCGACCCGGAGGACGGCGCACCGTGTGTCCCGTCAGGCCTCGGCCACGGTCGCCAGGAGCCGGGTCCGGGCCTGCCCGGGCTCGACGGGCGCGTAGCGCCGATCGGCGCGGAACCAGGATCGCTGCCGTTTCGCGTAGCGCCACGTCCGTGTCGTGATGCGCTCGGCCAGTCCCTCGAGCGGGGCCTGGTCGTCGAGGACGGCCAACGCCTCGGCGTAGCCGATCGCCTGCGCTGCGGTCCGTGACAGCCGCCCGGCACCACGCAGCGTGACGGCCTCCTCGAGCAGACCGCCGGCGACCATGCGCGCGGCGCGGTCCGCGATGGCCGCACGCAGCGTCACGGTCGGCGGGTCGAGGAACACGGTGTGCACGTGCTCCAAGCCGGGTGCGGGACGGTCCCACCCGCGCTGGAACGCCGAGAAGCGCTCCCCGGTGAGTTCCTGGACCTCGAGCGCGCGGATCGTGCGCCTCAGGTTCTCCGGTGCGATGTTCGCCGCAGCCTCCGGATCGGTCGCGACCAGGTGCTGGTGGGCCACGGCCGCGTCACCCGCGTAGCGGGCCTCGAGGTCCGCGCGTACGCGCTCGTCGGTCGGCGGGAAACGCAGGTCGTCCACCACGGCACGCCAGTACAGCCCGGAGCCGCCGACGAGCAGCGGCACGATCCCGTCCGTCCGGCAACGCGCGATGACGGCCCGCGCCTGCTGCTGGAACCAGGCGACCGTGACCTCCTCGCTCGGGTCGAGCACGTCCACGAGGTGGTGGCGATGGCGCGCACGATCGGTCGGCGTCGGCTTCGCGGTCCCGACGTCCATGCCGCGGTAGATCGTGAACGCATCGACCGCGATGAGTTCCACACGGTGCCCTGCCCGGACGAGCTGGTCGGCGACGTCGAGCGCGCAGGCGGACTTCCCCGAGGCGGTGGGGCCGAGGATCGCGAGGATCGGCTCCATCGATCGTCACCCCCAGGCGCACGCAACGGCACACGCCGCCACCGTCGGGACGGTAGCGGCGTGTGCCGAACGAGGAGCAGGGTGCCGAGCGTCAGTTGCTCTCGGCCAGGTGCTCGTAGCCATCGACCTCGTAGCCCTCCGCGACGGAGCGCGCGGTGGCCACCTTGCCGAGCAGGATCCCGTAGATGATCTTCGACAGGACGTCGGCGATGGTGAACAGGTAGGTGCGGGTGACGGCCGCCTCGGCGGACTGCCCGAAGTCGCCGAGCATCGGCACGATGTACGCCACGATGTACAGGTTCCAGGAGAACATGAACAGGTAGCGGATCTGCTTCATGGTGTTCTTGGCTTCACCCGGCAGGTACGAGAGCGACTCGCCGGTGAGCTTCCAGAAGATCGCCGTGAAGTAGATGAACGGGACCGTGGCCGCGATACCCCAGAACAGCAGCGCGCCGAGGGGGTCGACGACCTCGTAGAACTGGCCGACGTAGCCCAGGATGACCATCAGGGCGCCGGCGCCACCGAGCTTGAGGCGGTAGCCGAGGACGTCGGGCTTCGCGATGTTGAGGACGAACAGGCTCTGCGTGAGCAGCAGTGGGACGTCGATCAACCAGTTGAAGTAGCGGAACCCGTGGTTGTAGGTGGAGTCACCGAGGACGTAGAGACCTGCCGCGGCGTCGTAGTCGAACGCCTGGCCGAGCGAGATGTCGAGTCGCAGCAGCAACAGCGCGGCGGAGAGCATGACCACGACCGACATGGTCGTCATGGAGCGGTAGCGGGGCGCGACGTTCTTCCGTGTGAGGATGAAGTACGCGAGTCCGGCGAAGTGCGCGGCGTACCCGATGGTGAGCACGGTGGAGATCAGATCGAACTGAGCTGGTGTGAACTCGACGGTGTTCTCGAGGTTCCACAACACGGCGGAGCCTTCCTGGTCGGTGACAAACGGGGCGGGCCGCCCGTACACGCCCGGTTGTCAGCACGCTCGGTGCGACAGGCCGATGCGACGCGACATGGGGCCGCGCGGGGGCTGACCTGCCTTCGCATCCATCGGCGGCCGGGACCATCCGGCCGACGAGCACCGGCGAAACGTCCCAACCCGTGCAGGCGACCCATCCGATGACACGGACAGGTCCGGGGGTGACCCCGCCGTACAGCCATCCGCGCGGCGGCGCGCACCCATCGGACCACGGCCTCACGGGTGCGGCGATCACCCATCCCCAGCGCGAGGCGCCGTCGTCAGCCCCCCGGCGACCACCGGCAGGGACCGGCTGGCGACGTGGGCGCCCATCGCCATGACCCCCGGCGCGTCCCGGCCGGTCGCTGCCGCACGACCGGCCGCGGTCCGACGGATCGTGGACGGCGCCCCGGCGAGCGCGTAGTTGGTGCGCGCCTCGAGCATCGGGACGGTGACCAGGTCGCCGGCCCCGTACGCGGGCGCACCGTCGACGGTCACCGGCGCTGGCAGGTGGACGAGGTGGTTGCCGCGGGTGCGCCCGGACCAGCGCGAGGCGTCGGTCTTGGAGGCGGACTCCACCAGCAGCTCCTGCTGGGTGCCCACCAACCGTTCGTGCGCCTGCTGGGAGTGCGCCCGCACGAGGGTCTCCAGCCGGCCGTACCGCTCGGCGACGACCTCGGGCGCGATGAAGTCCTCGACGAGCTCCGCGGCCGGGGTCCCCGGACGCGGCGAGTACTGGAAGGTGAAGGCCTGATCGAAGCGCACGCGCTCGACCACCTCGAGGGTGGCCGCGAAGTCCAGTTCGGTCTCTCCCGGGAAGCCGACGATCAGGTCCGTGGTCAGCGCCGCGTCGGGGAGCAGCTCCCGGGTTCGCTCCACCAGGGCGAGGAAGCGTCGTGAGCGGTAGGAGCGTCGCATCAGCCGCAGCACCCGGTCCGAGCCGGACTGCAGCGGCAGGTGCAGGTGGGGCATGACGTTGGGGGTCTGCGCCATCGCCTGCAGGACGTCCTCGGTGAAGTCCCGCGGGTGGGGGGAGGTGAAGCGGACACGCTCGAGCCCCTCGACCGTGCCGAGCTCGCGCAACAACGCCGCGAACTGGCTCGCGCCGGCCAGGTCGCGCCCGTAGGAGTTGACGTTCTGGCCGAGCAGCGTCACCTCGATGACGTCGTCGGCGACCAGCGCCCGGACCTCGTCGACGATCTCGCCCGGGCGGCGGGAACGCTCACGTCCACGCAGGGACGGCACGATGCAGAAGGTGCAGCTGTTGTTGCACCCCACGGAGATGGACACCCACGCGTGGTGGCGCACCTCGCGCTTCGCCGGCAGCGCAGAGGGGAACGTCTCGAGCTGCTCGATCAGTTCGACGACGGGCACCGCGGAGGAGTCCGCCTGGGCGAGCAGCGCGGGCAGCTCCGGAAGGTTGTGCGTGCCGTACACGACGTCGACCCAGGGCGCCTTCTCCGCGACGCGCGCGCCGTCCTTCTGCGCCAGACAGCCGCCCACCACGATGGTGAGGTCCTGGCCGTCGGCGCGGCGCTCGTCCTTGGTGCGCTTCAGGTGGCCGAGGGTGCCGTACAGCTTGTTGTCGGCGTTCTCACGCACCGCACAGGTGTTGAGCAGGACCAGGTCCGCGTCCGCCTCGGACCCGGCGGCGCGGTACCCGAGCGTCTCCAGCATCCCGGCGGCGCGACCGGAGTCGTGCTCGTTCATCTGACATCCGAAGGTCCGGATGAAGTAGCGACGGGACATGGGTGCCTCGCAGTCGGCAGCGACCCGCGAGGGTAACCCGCACCCGGTCCGCCGCGGCCGTGGGTCGATCCCCGCGGCAGCGGATCGGGCCCGAGCAGCCGTGTGTCAGTCCCCGGCCGCGGTGGTGAGTCGGCCACGCTGCTCGTGGTGCTCCTGGTAGACCGCGTCGGTGCGCGTCCCACGACCGTTGGCGACCAGCACCATCGCGATCAGCCCGACCGCGGCAGCGGACAGCCCGCCGCCCGGGGTCAGCACGAAGATCACGATCAGGACGAGCAGCGCCGCGTACCCGAGCCACGCGCGCAGCATCGAACGCCCCACGAACAGGCCCATGGCCAGCACCAGTCCGGGAACACCGACGACGGTCCAGGTCTGCAGCAGATCCATCGTGCGTCCTCCCGTGGTGCGCCGACGCCCCGTGCCGAGGCGCCCGTGTCGTCCCGCAAGGCTAGCGCCGGGCGCCGATCGAGCCATGCCCGGGTGCACCACGATCCGGGGGCAACACGATGCGGGGTACCAGCCGACTGCTGCGGTCCTGAACGGAGCCGTCAGGCGCCGATCAGCGACCGGCGATGCGCTGGTCGTCCCGGGTGCTGAAAACCGCTTCCCGGGCCACCTTGCGGGCGAGGCCCTCCGGGTACCCACGCCGCGCGAGGTACCCGACGATGCGCCGGAACGCGGTGTCGGCGGGCAGGGCGGTCAGGCGTGCGGCACGTGAGGTCGCGATGGCGAACGCGGCTGCCTCCGGGTCCTCCGCCTCAGCGCGCTCGAGCACCCGGTCGAGCACCTCGTCGGTGAACCCACGGTCGCGCAGATCCCGCCGGAGACGTGCCGGCGCGTGCCCCTTCGCCCGTCGTTCCTCGACCAGCGCGGCGGCCAGCGCGACATCGTCGATGAGCCGTTCCCGGCGCGCACGATCCAGCGCGTGCTCGACCACGACCGCCGACGAGCCACGCTCGAACAGCTTGCCCCGCAGGCGGGCCTCGGACTGCGGCGCCGCCGCGGTCGAGTTCCGCACGAAGGCGACCGCCTGGGCGATGTCGGACTCGAGCGAACTGGACCCCGGATCGGGCAGCGCATCCGCGTCACCCTGCCGCTGCGCCGCGTCCGCCGCGGCCTGACCGGCGAGGCGGCCGACGTCGCGCGCCGACGGCGCGCTCCCCTCCGCCCGTTCGCTCGTCCCCGCAGCCGCGGCCGTGGACCGGGTGGCCCCGGGCTCGTCGTCGAGCTCCGGGTCGGACAGGGGTCGCGCCGCCCGCGCGAGCAGATCCGCAGCGGCCGGATCGTCGGCTGGCGGCGCATCCTCGGTCACCTCGCCCACGGCATCCTCGCCCCCATCGCCCCCATCGCCCCCATCGCCGCCGTGCGCTGTGGCGCGGTCGGCGGCGGCAGGTGGGCTGGCCGGTGCGGACGGCTCGGGGAACGGGTCGACCGTGATGGGCTCGGGCTCGATGCCCAGCTCACGCAGGAAGGCCTCGGCATCGCGGAAGGGCGTGGCCTCCCCCACGATCAGGCCTCCTCGTCCGGCTCGTCCTCGACCGGGCCGTCGGTCGCGGCCAGCGGGTTGAGCCCGAGCTTGTCCTTGACCTTCTTCTCGATCTCCGCCGCGATGTCGAGGTTCTCCTTGAGGAACATCCGGGCCTTCTCCTTGCCCTGCCCGAGCTGCTCACCGTCGTAGGTGTACCAGGCACCCGCCTTGCGGACGATGCCCTCCTCGACCCCGACGTCGATGAGCGAGCCCTCCTTGGAGATGCCCTCGCCGTAGATGATGTCGAACTCCGCCTGACGGAACGGTGGGGCGACCTTGTTCTTGACGACCTTGACGCGCACCCGGTTGCCGACCGCGTCGGTGCCGTCCTTGAGCGTCTCGATGCGCCGGACGTCGAGGCGCACGGAGCTGTAGAACTTCAGCGCGCGGCCACCCGGCGTCGTCTCCGGGGACCCGAACATCACGCCGATCTTCTCGCGCAGCTGGTTGATGAAGACCGCGGTGGTGTTGGACCGCTTGAGCGACCCGGACAGCTTGCGCAACGCCTGGGACATCAGCCGCGCCTGCAGACCGACGTGGCTGTCCCCCATCTCCCCCTCGATCTCCGCGCGGGGGGTGAGTGCCGCGACGGAGTCGATGACGATGATGTCGACGGCGGCGGACCGGACCAGCATGTCCGCGATCTCCAGCGCCTGCTCGCCGGTGTCCGGCTGGGAGACCAGCATCTCGTTGATGTCGACCCCCAACGCACGGGCGTAGGTCGGGTCCAACGCGTGCTCCGCGTCAATGAACGCGGCGATACCACCGGCCTTCTGCGCCTCCGCGATCACGTGCAGGGCGACGGTGGTCTTCCCGCTGCTCTCCGGACCGAAGATCTCCACCACGCGACCACGGGGCAGCCCGCCCACGCCCAGCGCGATGTCCAACGACAGCGCCCCGCTCGGGATGGCCGGGATGAGCTGCGTCGTGTCGTCGCCGAGCTTCATCAGCGAGCCCTTGCCGAACTGCTTCTCGATGTTGGCGAGGGCGAGATCGAGCGCCTTGTCCTTGTCCACGTTCACTCCGAGGATCGTCCGGGGGGTCGGTCGCGGTGACCGGTGCCGGTGGTCGAGGTCCGTCGTTGCACACCGTACGGGGGGGTGGTGACAACCCGTCGGTGGCGGGACCGACCCTGTGGATGGATCGGTCCGCGGCGCGGGTACCTCCACGCTATCCGAACGTGCGTTCGGAGGCGAGCACCCGCCTCCATCCGACGGTGGCCGGCTACCTCGCCGTCACCTCACGGCCACCCGGTGGTCGCACGGGCTGCGTAGTGTCCGACTCGGTCGACGGCGGCGACTCTCCCCGCTGCTTCGGTCGTCCCCCAACGGACCGCCCGTTCCACCACGGCGCAGGTCCCGAGGGCGGTGGCCCGCCCCACCGTCCTCCCGAGCCCCCGGGCCCCACCTCCCGGGGGCTCACTCCTGCGCCGTCGCCGGTGGCGGCGGACGCCGGCCGGGGGCAGGCAGGTCCGGCGCGCCACTACCGTCACCGGTCGATCCCCTGCCGACAGGACGACCATGAGCTCCGCGCCGACCGATGGGCCGACCACCGGACCGACCGACGGACCAACCGACGGACCGACCGACGGTGAGACCCCCGCACCCGAGCCCGTCGGCGGACGCGGACGCGGCCGTTCGCGCGGCACCCGGTTCGTGTTCGTCGACACGGAGGCCACCGGGCTCGACCACGAGCGCCACGAGCTCACGGAGGTCTCCTGGATCGTGCGCTACGAGGACGGCCGCCAGGTCGAACGGCGCTACTTCCCGACCCACACCACCGATGGCGCGGACGCGGACGCGCTCGAGCTCACCCACTACGACGAGAAGATCGCGCCGCAGCCCAAGACGCCGGCCAGCGAGTGGTTGACGGTCTTCCTCGAGGACGCCCGGGATGCGGTGCTGGTGGGCGCGGTCCCCGACTTCGACGCCAAGCACCTGGAACGCATGTGCCGCAAGCTCGGGCTGCGCCCCACCTGGGACCACCACCTGCTCGACGTGGAGACCCTCGCCCTGCCGCTGATCGCCGCTGGCCCCGAGGCCCCGCGCAGCCTCGCGAAGACCTGCGCCGCGCTCGGGGTCCCCCACGACAAAGACCAGGCCCACGGGGCGCTCTACGACGCCCAGCAGGCCATGCGGGTGTTCGACCGGATCTGGGAGGTGCTCGGCACGCTCCGGGCCGAGGACGCGCCACTGCCCCCGGCCGTGCCCTCCGGGAGCTCCCCCGCCGCAGCGGCCTCGCCGCAGGACGCGCCGTCAGACCCCCCGGCGGCCACCGACGGGGCCGACACGGACGAGGTGGCGACGACGCCTGAGGCCGGCGACGACCACACCGGGGCCGCATCCGACCGGTAGCGCGGGGGCGCGTCAGGCCCGGCGTCGCCCGAGGCGGCGCCCGTGACCGGCGGGCGCCAGCCCCGCGACACCGCCGCGCACCCCGGGACCATCAGTCGGTCATCGCGAGCCGTCGGCGCAGCAGGTCGATCGCGGCCGTGCCCAGGCGGCCGAGCACCTGCGCGCGGTCGCCGGGGATCCGCCGGGTGTGCACCTCCACCTCGCCGTCGGGGTGCGCCAGGGCCCACACGCACGTCCCGACCGGGAGGTCGTCGACCGTCCCCGGCCCGGCCACGCCGGTGACCGCGATCGCCCAGTCGGCGCCGGTGCGCTGCTTGACACGTCGGGCGAGCTCCTCGGTCACGGGTCCGCTGACGCTGCCGTGCGCGGCGAGGAGCTCGTGCGGGACGTCGAGCAGGTCGTGCTTGGCGTCGATCGCGTAGACGACCGCGCCACCGACCAGGGCGGCGGACGCGCCGGCCACGCTCGCCAGCCGCGCGGCGATCCCACCGGCGGTCGCCGACTCCGCCGTGGCGATGGTCTGGCCCGCGGCGATGAGCTGGCGGATCACGGCCTGCTCGAGCGACTCGTCGTCCACCGCCGCGACCGCGCCCTCGAGCGCCGCGGAGACCTCCTCGACCAGCGGCTGCGAGGCCGCCAGCGCGCCGTCGCGGTCGTCCGCGGAGACGGTCAGACGCACCTCGATCTCCGAGGACCGCGCCAGGAACGCCAGCGTCACGTCGTCGCGGCCGCCCACCATGGGCTCGACCACGGCGGCGACGTCGGACTCGCCCCGCCCGACGACGTGGAGCACCCGGGTGACCGTCACCCGGTGGCCGGCGATGGCGGTCACCTCGGCGACCACGTGCCGGTCCCACAGCTGCTTGAGCTCCCAGGGCACCCCGGGCAGGGCCACGACCCGGGTCGGGTTGGGGTCCAGCAGCGTCATCGCGAAGGCGGGCGCGGTCCCCACCGGCGGGAAGACGTCCGCGCCGCGAGGGATGCGCGCCTGCTTGAGGTTCGCGGGGGGCATCTCCATCCCCGCCTCGGCGAAGCGTGCCGCGATCCGCTCGACGAGCTCCGGGTGCTCGTCCAACGCGACGTCGGCGGCTGCGGCGACGGCCTCCCGGGTCAGATCGTCGACCGTCGGCCCCAGTCCCCCGCCGACGATGACGAGGTGGACCCGGGCGGCGAGCCACCGCAGCGCCGCCACCAGCTCGTCGAGGTCGTCGCGGACGGCGAGGTGGTGGACCACGGCGACGCCCTGTTCCTTCAGGCGCTGGCTGATCCAGGTCGCGTTGGTGTCCGTCAGGTCACCGAGCAACAGCTCACTGCCCACCGACAGCACCGCCGCGCACGGCGGGGTGTGCGTCGGCTCGAGCACCAGGCCGTCCGTGGCCGGTCCCAGGGTCACGACCATCGACATCCTCCACGATCAGGCGTCCGCACGCGTGCGACGCGCGAGCGGCCGGTCACCGGGGCGCGCCCGGGGTGCGTGTCGAGCGGGCCAGCCGCCCCGCCCGGAAGGCGTACTCCACCCCGGACCACACGGTCAGCGCGACCGCGAGGTCGAGCAGGCGCTGCGGGATCGCGCCCTGGAGCCCGGGCAGCAGGAACGCCGCCACCGCGACGACCTGCGAGACGGTCTTGACCTTGCCCCACACGCTGGCCGGCATGACCAGGTCCAGGCGGCGCACCAACCTGATCCGCAGGGCGGTCACGGCTGCCTCACGCACCACGATGACGTTCACCGCCCACCACGGCAGCTCCCCGACGAACGCCAGCGACGCGAGCGAACCGATGATGAGCAGCTTGTCGGCGATGGGATCGGCGAGCTGCCCCCAGCGGGTGACCCCGTTGTAGCGGCGGGCAACCCACCCGTCGACGGAGTCGGTCCACGCCGCGAACACGAAGATGCCGAACGCCCACCACCGTCCGGCCGGGTCCTCGGTGACCAGCAGCCACAGGATGACCGGGACGAGCAGGGCACGCAGGAAGGTCAACAGGTTGGGCAGGTTCGCCCAGTGCGGTTCCTCCCCCAGCGCGGACAGGTCGATGGCCTCCGGGGTGTCGTCGAGCCCGGGGGTCGGTCGACCCACCGCCTCGTCGCGGGCGGGCTCGTCGGCGCCGGTGGCCTCAGCCACGCGCACGCCGGCCGAGGTCGGGAGGGTCGCCGGCGGTCCGAGCCGTGACCTCCGCGACCAGGTCGACCCCGACGGTGTCGACGACCCGCGCCGTGACCAGCCGTCCGACCGGCAGGTCCGCCGGGGTGCCGTCGGGAGTGACCAGCGCGATCTCCCCGTCGGTGTCCGGCGCCTCACGCGAGGAGCGTCCGAGCGCCGCCGGGCGCGTGTCGTCGGGGTCGTGGCGGTCGACGAGCACCTCGAGCTGCCGGCCCACCAACGCCCGGGCCGCCTCGTCCGCGACGCGCTCCTGGACCTCCGAGAGCCGGCGGAGCCGGGCCATCGCCAGCTCCTCGTCGACCTGGTCGTCGAAGGTGTCCGAGGGTGTCCCGTCCTCCCGGGAGAACGGGAAGAAGCCCACCCAGTCCAGGCGGTGCTCGAGCAGGAAGTCCTCGAGGCGCTGGACGTCCTCGTCGGTCTCGCCGGGGAACCCGACGATGAAGTTGGAGCGGAACACCGCGTCCGGGTCGGCCTCGCGGCACCGCTCGATCAGCTGTCCGAAGCGTTCGTGGTCGCCCGAGCGCGCCATGCGGGCCACCACGGGGCCCGAGACGTGCTGCAGCGACAGGTCGTAGTAGGAGGCGACCTTCGGCTGCGTCGCGATCGCCTCCAGCAGGCCACCCGTGAGCTCCGCGGGCTGCAGGTACATCAACCGGATGCGGACGAGGTCGTCGATCTCGGCCAGGGCACGCAGCAGCTCGGGCTGCAGGGCGCGCCCGCCCGGCAGGTCCTTGCCCCACGACGTGGTGTTCTCGCTGACCAGGACGAGCTCCCGGACCCCCTGGTCCACGAGCCACCTCGCCTCGGCGAGGATCTCGTCCATCGGCCGGGAACGGAACCGCCCCCGGAACGAGGGGATCGCGCAGAAGGTGCAGACCCGGTCACACCCGGAGGCGATCTTCAGGTACGACCACGGCGCCACGGGCCCGCCCGCGCCGAGGTGGCGCACCGGGAAGCGCGGTCCGCTGGCCGGGACCCGGTCGAGCAGATCCTGGGCGCTGGCCACCTCGATGTCGTCGCGCGGGCGCTCGAGGACCTCGAGGTCCAGGACGCGGTCGCGATCGCCGCCATCCCCACGTGCCGCGGCGAGGCCACCCGGGTGGGCCGAGCCCGCGGCGGGCGGTGCGGCGGGCGCGGAAGGCGCCAACATCAACGGCAGCCCCCGTCCGGCGAGCCCGCTGGCACCCGCACCGGCGCTCGCCGCGTCCGCTGCCCCCGGCCGACTACCCGGGTGGGCCGCACCGACCCCGATGACCCGCTCGGTGACCCGACCACCGAGCACGTCACCGACGATGGCGGGCAGGCGGGCGTAGCCGTCGAAGCCGACGATCGCGTCGGCCTCGGGGATGGCCTCGGCGAGCTCGTCGGGGTAGCGCTGGGCCATGCAGCCCACCACCAGCACCGCGCGGGCGCCACCCTCGTCCTTGAGATCGCAGGCGGCGAGCACCGTGTCGATCGACTCCTGCTTCGCCGGCGCGATGAACGTGCAGGTGTTGACCAGCACGACATCGGCCTGGTCGGCGTCCTCGACGATGGTGGCGCCGTCCCGGTGGAACAGCCCCGCCAGCTGGTCGGAGTCGACCTCGTTGCGTCCGCAGCCGAGCGTCACGATCGCGATCCGCAACGCCGAGGTGTCCCCATCGGACGGGTGCGCGACCGCGTCCCCCGACGCGCGCGGGACTGAGGCAGGTACGGACACGGAGGGCTCCGGGACGGTGGGATGCGGGCTCGTGACAGGACGGTGGGATGCGGGCTCGTGACAGGACGGTGGGATGCGGGGTCGTGACGGGATGGGGCGATCCGAACCGCAGCGGCTCGGGGCACGCGTTCCCGCGCGTCGCCCGACGCGCGCCGGTCGCAGGGTGCCAGACGCGGCCGACGCAGGCATCGCCGGGCCGGTTCAGGCGGGGTCGACGCCCTCCGGGGTGTAGCGCACGGTGACGGGCTGGCCGGGCGAGCCCGGAGGCGGCAGGTCCTCGCCGTTGAGCGTCGCACGGACCCCACCCGGGTCCCCGAACCGGATCTCGATCTCCTCCTCTGCTTCGAAGGGGATCGTCTCACCCGCCTCGACCGTGGTCTCCAGGAACAGCGAGCCGTCGACGATGACCCGCATCCACGAGCGCTGCTCCAGCGCGATGAGCAGATCCACCCCGGAGGGGTCCTCGGGTTCGGGCTCCGGTTCCGGTTCGGGATCCGGTTCCGGCTCCGTGTCCTCGGACGAGGGATCGCCGGCGTCGGGGTCCTCGTCGGGCTCGTCGCGCTCCGCGGGCGCCACCGGCGGGCTGATCGGTTCGTCGGGGCTCGCCTGGTCGGGCGAGCGGCCGTCGGAGAACACCCCGAGCAGCACGATGCCGGCGACGACCACGACGGAGGCGAGCACCCACGCGATCCACGCCGGCGGCGCGCTGCGCTGTCGCGGGGTCGAGCTCACGTTCGCGCTCAGCGGCACCGCCGCCTCGTCGTGGGACACCTCGCGCCGGTAGGTGTCCATGATCGGTTGGGGGTCGAGCCCGAGTTCGACGGCGTAGCTGCGCAGGAAGCCCTTGGCGTAGACGTCCCCACCGAACACCGTGAAGCGTTCCTGTTCGAGCGCCTCGAGCTGGGTGACACGCGCACGCAGGGCCGCGGCCGCGTCCTCGAGGGACCGGCCCTGCGACTCGCGGGCGTCACGCAGGGTGTCGCCGATGCCGGTACTCACACGGTCCTCGGCTCGCGTCGGGGACGGCCATCAACGACCGTCCGACGACGAATGTAGGACCCGGACGCGCCCAGCGCACGCCGCCGGGCGTTCCAGGGTGGCTCGCGGTGGAGCGGGTGCGCGATGACGACGCCGACGCAGCTACGATGCGCGCCATGAACACGACACGCACCCTCGCCGTCCTCGTCGGCGCCGCGCTGCTCTCGCTCGCGTTGGTCGCCGGCCCCGCGTTCGCCTCCGACGACCTCGGAGCGAGTGACCCCGTGGCCAGCGCCACCGACGACGCCACCGTGTTGGCCGTCGACAGCGACCACGAGCGTCGGGCCCTGGCCGACTCGCCCCGCAGCCGCGTCGCGCTGCTGCTCTACGGCGCGTTGTTCGCCGGTGCGGTGTACGGCTGGATCGGCATGCGCCGCCAGCTCAAGGGCGACCACCCCAAGGCCAGCGGCGAGTTCCGCTGGCGCTGAGCGGCACACGCCGCTCGGTCCGGGCGATCCCCGCGGGCTCAGAGCACGCCGCTCGCCCGCGCTTCGTCGAGCTGTTCGGGCTCCCACAGCACGTCGCGGGCCTTCGAACCCTCGTTCGGCCCGACGACCCCGAGCTCCTCGAGCTCGTCCATCAGCCGTCCCGCACGGGCGAACCCGATGCGCAGCTTGCGTTGCAGCATGGAGGTGGAGCCCAACCCGCTGGTGACGACCTGTTCGGCGGCGCGGCGCAGCAACGCCTCGTCGGAGTCGTCGTCCCCGCTGCGGACCGCGTCGACCTGCTGGGCGGCCTCCCCCTGCTTGACGACCGGCTCGAACTCCGGCTCGCGCTGCTGCCGACAGAACTCCACCGCCGTGGTGATCTCCCGTTCCGTGACCCAACAGCCCTGCAGCCGTGACGGCTTGCCCTGGCTGGCGGGCAGGAAGAGCATGTCGCCCTTGCCGACCAGCTTCTCCGCACCGTTCATGTCGATGATGGTGCGGGAGTCGGTCTGCGAGGCGACCGCCAGCGCGAGGCGCGAGGGGATGTTCGCCTTGATCAGCCCGGTGATGACGTCGACCGACGGCCGCTGCGTGGCGATGATCATGTGGATGCCCACGGCGCGGGCCATCTGGGCGATCCGGCAGATCGCGTCCTCGACGTCGCGGGGGGCGACCAGCATCAGGTCCGCGAGCTCGTCGATGACCAGCAGGATGTAGGGCAGCTTGGTCGGCTCGATCTGTGTGCCGTCGGGGCCCGGCCGGGGCTCGACCTCACCGGCGTCGAGCGCATCGTTGTAGGAGTCGATGTTGCGGAACCCGAGGTGCGCGAGCAGCTCGTAGCGCTGCTCCATCTCCTTGACGCACCACTGCACGGCATCGGCAGCGCGACGCGGGTCGGTCACGACCGGGGAGAGCAGGTGGGGCGCGCCCTGGTAGGCGTTGAGCTCGACCCGCTTGGGGTCGATCAGGATCATGCGGACCTCGTCGGGCCGCGTGCGCATGATCAACGAGTGGATCATGCCGTTGAGCGTCACCGACTTGCCGGACCCCGTCGCCCCGGAGACCAGCAGGTGGGGCATGGTCGCGAGGTTGATCAGTTCCGGTTTGCCGGCGATGTCGACGCCGAGGGCGACCGTGAGCGGGTGCGGATCGGCCTGGGCCTCCGGTGAGCGCAGGATGTCGCCCAACGTGATGAGGTCACGTTGGCGGTTGGGGACCTCGACGCCGATCGCGGACTTGCCCGGGATCGGTGCCACGATCCGCACGTCCGGGGCCGCCAAGGCGTAGGCGATGTCGTCGCCCATGTTGGCGACCTTCTTGACCTGGACCCCCGGGCCGAGCTCGATCTCGAACCGGGTCACCGTCGGGCCGCGCGAGTGGCGGGCGACGGTCGCGTCGATGCCGAACTGGTCGAAGGTCTCCTGCAGCGCGGCGACCTGCGCCTCGATCGTCCGGGTGGAGTCCGCGCCCACCGAGCGACCGTGGGCCAGCAGGTCGAGCGACGGCAGCTGGTAGTCGCTGAAATCCTTGACCGGCGCGACCTTGGCCGCCTTGCCCGTCGCTGCGGCGGCCGGCACGCGCGCCCGCTCGATCGGCGGGTCGGGCACGCGGTCGTTGGCCGGCTGGTCGGTCGCGTCGTCGCCGATCGGCGCGTTGGTGATGGGGTCCACGACCCCGTCGATCGGTGGCTGGGTCGCGCTCTTCGCCGCCAGCGTCGCCCGGATGGGGGTCGTGGGGTGCTCGTCGTCCGACACGGGCGAGGTGGCGGTCTGCTCCACGGTGTCGTCGGTCGTACGGCGGCTGGGCGCGCGCGCGGGCGCGACGTCGACGTCGTCGGTGGAGGCGGGTCGGAAGATGTCCCGGATCGCGTCGATGACGACGGAGAAGGGCGTGCGCGTCACCACGAGCAGCCCGAGGGTGATCACGGCGGTGAGCACCGCAGCGGCGCCCCAGACCGACAGGGCCCAGGCCAGCGGCGTGCCGACCAGCCAGCCGAGCAACCCACCCGCGCGCCACAGCGCGCGCATGCCGTCGCTGGGATCCGGGGAGGCTGCCAACAGGTGCAGCGCCCCGAGCAGCCCAGCCAGGAGCACCACGCAGCCCACCGCGATCCGGCCGATCTCCGGACTCGGACGCCCGACCACGACCAGCAACCCGAACCAGGTCAGCACGATCGGGAACAGGTAGCCGGCGAGCCCGAACAACCCGAGCGCCACCGCCTCGAGGAACGCGCCGACCGGGCCGGCGGCGTCCGCGTAAGTCCCCAGTCCGGCGAGGATGCCGAGCACGA
The DNA here is from genome assembly GCA_020832455.1 of Nitriliruptoraceae bacterium. GTDB lineage: Bacteria > Actinomycetota > Nitriliruptoria > Nitriliruptorales > Nitriliruptoraceae > PWLR01. The sequence goes on along the minus strand of JAFIEQ010000010.1, from coordinate 1,557 downwards.
CCAGGGCGAGCCCGCCCGCGTCGCGCTTGCGGTCGCCGAGGTGTTCCCGAAAGGCCCCGCCGATCCCGCCACCGCCGTCGCTGCCGGCACCTCGCGGCGCCCGACCACCCGACGCCGCCGGCGAGCGACCGCCGGCGGCCTTGGCGCCGCCCTTCGCGCCGCCTTTGTCGCCAGCCTTCGCGCGGCCCTTGGCCTGGCCCTTGGCGCCCGCCTTGGCAGCGCCCTTGGACGCGGTCGAGCGCGCCGTCGTGTTGCGGCGGGTCTTGCGGGTCGAGGTGGAAGACGCCACGTCGGGCCTCGCTCAGGGGAAGGATCGCTGCAGCGTAACGGTCCATCACCCCGGTGGAACTACACCGTGGTCGCGCGGCCTTCGCAGTCACGGAGCACACGGATTGCGCGGATGGGACGGCCGTGCGGTTCGTGCGGTCAAAGCATGCCATTGCGCGCAGGTCGCAATCAATGCCCTGGTCCCTGGCGAACCACCGATGTCCCACCCACCGACACGCAGGAGTACAGCCACATGCGCAAGTCCCTGACCATCACGGCCGCCACGGCGGCCCTGTTCGTGCTGCCAGTCGCAGCGTTCGCGGACAGCCACACCCAAGAGTTCCGCGCCAACATCACCCAGGCCAACGAGACCGGCGCCTCGGCGACCGCGGATCTGTCCCTGGACGGCAACAACCTGACCGTCTCCATCTCCGGCGACGGCTTCTTCGACGGCTTCCCGCACGCCATGCACTTCCACGGCGAGCCGGGCGGCGACAACGTGTGTGGCCCGCTCAACCCTGGTGAGGCGGGCTTCGATGAGGCCGACGTGGACGGCGACGGCTTCCTGTCCGTCGTCGAAGGCGTCCCGGCGTACGGTCCCGTGACCGTGTCGCTGACCACGGAGGGTGACACCAGCCCGGACAGCGCGCTGGCCGTCGACCGCTTCCCGACCTCCTCGACGCTCGACTACGAGCGCACCTTCGAGGTCTCCGACGAGGTCGCCGAGAACCTCTCCACGCTGCACATCGTCATCCACGGCGCGGACCTCGACGGGACCGGCGAGATCGGGACCCTGGAGAACGAGGACGGCACCATGAAGGAGTCCTCGCTCGACCCCGACCTGCCGTTCGAAGCCACCGCGGTCGCCGCCTGTGGCCAGATCACGGCCGTCGCCGCCGGTGGCATCGACACCGGTGCCGGTGGCACCGCCACCTCGTCCAGCAACACCGGGCTGCTCGCCGCCGGTGTCCTCGGACTCGGTGCGCTCGGCACCGCGACCGCACTGCGTCGCCGTGGGAACCAGGTCGCCTGAGTCGGGCTGACCACCACTGCTGACACCCCTGGGCCGGCTCGAACCGGGGCCGGCCCAGCCCAACCCGGAAGGATCCTCCCATGGCACGTTCCCGCTCTCCGCGTGGTGCGTGGGTCATCGTGATCGCGCTGTTCGCGGTCGCGTGCTCCGGAGGGGCCGACCGGTCAGCCGCCCGGGTCGCTGCGCACCCCGCCGCCTCCGCCCCCCCCCCCCCCGCCCCCCCCCCCCGGCCCCCCCCCCCCCCCCCCCCCCCCCCC
>JAFIEQ010000162.1 GCA_020832455.1 Nitriliruptoraceae bacterium | reverse complement strand
GGGGCCCCCGGGGGGGACGTGCCCCAGGTGGGGTCCATGCCCCGGCCCTCTCCGTCCCCCCCACCCGCCCGCCCCGGCCCATCCCCGGGGGGGGCACCACACGTCAGGGCGCCGATGGACAGCGACCACCAACGGGGGACCAGCTGGCAGGATCGGGCCGCCTGCCGAGGCCAGGCCACAGCCGACCATGACCCGTGGTTCCCGGAGGGCAAGGGCGCCGACACGGCGGCAGCGATCGCCGAGGCGAAGGCGGTGTGCGAACGGTGCCCGGTCCGCGCCCCGTGCCTCGAGCTGGCGCTCGCGGAGGGCCACCGTTCCGGCGTGTGGGGCGGCCTAGGCACTCAGGCGCGCAAGGAACTCGCCAAGGCCCGCCATCAAGGCGCGGACGCGGCTCAGGCTTGAGGCCAGCCCGTGCAGTTGGGACAGCGACGCACGAACGAGCCCGGCGGTCGGTCGTTGATGAGCACCAGCTCGACACCGCACGACGCTGCGGGCGCCGTGCCGACCACGTGAACGTTCCCTTCACCCACTTGCTTGCCTGCCCGCCTCGGGCTGCCGGCGCGGAGACCGCGGCTCTGCAGCAGCTTGGTGGACTGGTAGCCGTACTGGACCGCACTCACGACATGTCTCCTGTGGCTGGGGGTTCCCAGGCTGCCAGGACCCTGCGACGCCGCCAGTCGCTGAAGCCAGGCGACCAGCCCCGACAGGAACGTCAGCGCGTACAGGGCGTGCCGCAGGAGGGCCAACAGGCGATCTAGTCCGGGCCGTCGCCGCGGCGCTTCCACGTTCACGACCTGGCCGTAGTTGTCGCCATTGATGATGATCACACTCGATCCAATCGTAGGTTCACCCTTGTTCGCGGACGTGGCCGGCAACGCGAAACGGGCCCCCGGGAGGCGAAACCGGGGGCCCGTCGCAACAGCAGCGCGCCTAGTTGTTCCTGACGTCGGGGCAGTACATCCGCCCTTCGAGGGTGTCCTGCTTCGCGTAGCCGAGGCCGCGGCGGTGATCGCGGCACCACTGCCGGGCTTCCTCCCACGAGTCGTAGTGCTGCGACTTCGCGCCGCACGAGCAGTCACCTCGGTACCCGTCGGCCACGACTTCGGCGAGGTGGGTGGGGCATTGCTCGAGGGTGCGCAGCAGCAGCCGCAACAGGTGCATGTGGATCTCGACCACCCACACGAGGTGGCCCTGCTCGTGCGCGGTCGCCGTGTCGACGCTGATCTCGTGCTCGGGACCGTTCATCGGCTGCCTCCGTCGGTGAAGTAGTCCAACCCGGCGACGGTGTCCTCGACACGTTGGTCACTGATCCGGGTGTATCCGGCGGTGGTCATGGGGTCGCGGTGCCCGGCGAGCAGCTGCACGGCCGCGAGGTCCCTGGACGACTCAAGGGCGGTGGTCAACGCGGTGTGCCGCAGCTGGTGGGTGGTCACCTTCAGCCCGGCCGTCTCGCCGGTCTCCCGGATCCACTCCCACACGGTCGACGGCCCGACGTGGGGCCGGCCGCGGTCGCCGGGGAACAGGTACGCCGAGGTGGAGGTCTCCCGGTAGGCCTCGAGCTGCGTGGCGAGGACCGGGTGCACCGGCACCTCGTGGACGTCCTTCGACTTGGTCCGCTCGAAGCGGAACCGTCCCTCACGCCACCCCGACCAGCGCAGCCCAGCGATCTCGGACCGTCGTGCCGCGAGGTACAGGCCGCACAGGGTGGCGGTGCCGCGGCGTCCCCCGATCAGCATCGCGGTACGGACCAGCATCGAGGCGTCCTCGGGCGACAGCGCCCGGGTCTGCATCCGAGGCTTGGCCGGCATCCGCACCCCTTCGTGCAGCGGCTCGCCTTGGCCGACGAACGCGAACCAGTGGCTCAGCGACCTCCGGCACATCGCCTGCGACGGGTAGGTGGTCGAGTAGGTCTCCGCCCAGGTCCGTACGTGCAGCCGGGACGGGTTGACCGGGTCGACGCCGTGACGGCCGCACCAGTGCAGCCAGCTCCGCACCTTCGAGCTGTACAGCTCGATGGTCTTCGGCGAGAGCCCCAGCCCGTACAGGTGGTCGCGTAGATCCGCGATCGCGACCGGCGTGCTGGCCGGCCGCCTCATGCCGTCAGATCCGGTCATCGGCCCACCGCCGCGTCGGCGCCGGTCAGCGCGACGATGCGCGCCACGGCGTGCTCTAGGCCGAACTCGCCGCACCGTGCGAACCTCGCGGCCTGGACGGTGTCACCCTGCTCCAGGGCGCCGGCTGCGGCGGTCCACCAGGCGGCCGCCGACCGGATCAGGCCAGCCATGTGCGCGGGCGTGTCTGTGCTGCTGGTCTCGTGCTCATGCATGGTGCATCCTCCCGCGGGCATCGCCCGCACCTCGTTGGGTGGTGCTCAGCCCCGTCCGGCTTCCATCCGGGCGGGGCGTTCTGCGTAGCGCGCAACGGTCGGCGGTCCGCGTGCAGTCCGCACACAGTCCGCAGGAGGTCGAGCACAGGCGCGAAACGACGCAAACCGACGAGCGCGGCGAGCGGGACGTTTCCGCAGGTCAGGCCAGGTTTCGACTGACAACGCGCAACGACGCGTAGACGGACCGGCGGAATCCGGCTTACCGGCCGACTCCTCCTCGAACCCACCTCGAACCCACGCCGGCCACCCGGGGGTCGCAACCCACGCAGGTACCGTGCGCAGCCCCGCTGCCGTGGAGCCTCAAGTGGCCGATCCCGACGTCGTGCGTGCGCGTCACGCCGACAGCCCGTTCCTGCGCGCCTGCCGAGGTGAGGCCCACGAGACCGTGCCCGTCTGGTTCATGCGCCAAGCGGGTCGCGCGTTGGCGGAGTACCGCGAGATCCGCGCGACCCACTCCTTCGAGGAGGTCGTGCACACCCCGGAGCTGGCGGCGGAGGTCACCCTCCAGCCGATCCGCCGCTACGGCACCGATGCGGCCATCCTCTTCTCCGACATCGTCACCCCGGTGCAGGCGCTCGGCATGGGGGTCACGATCCAGCCCGGCGTCGGGCCGGTCGTCGAGGAGCCGATCCGCACGGTGGGCGACCTGGACCGGTTGCGGCCGCTGGAGCCCGAGGCCGATGTGCCCTTCGTGCTCGACACCGTCTCCATCCTCGTCGACGAACTGGACGTGCCTCTGATCGGGTTCGCGGGTGCACCCTTCACCGTCGCGAGCTACCTCGTCGAGGGAGGCCCGTCGCGGTCCTACACCCGCACGAAGGCGCTGATGTTCGGTGACCCGCTCACCTGGCACCGGTTGATGGACAAGCTCGCGGACATCACCATCGCCAGCCTGCGGGCGCAGGTGGGCCGCGGCGCGAGCGCGGTGCAGCTGTTCGACTCCTGGGCCGGTGCGCTGCACCCGCTCGACTACGCCCGTCACGTCGAGCCCCACAGCGCCCGGGTCCTGGACGCGCTCGCCGACCTCGACGTGCCACGCATCCACTTCGGGGTGAACACCGGGGAGCTGCTCGGACGCATGGCCGCCGCCGGCGCCGACGTCGTGGGGGTCGACTGGCGGACGCCGCTGGACGAGGGACGGGCACGCATCCCCGTAGGCGTGGGTATCCAGGGCAACCTCGAACCTGCGGTCTGCCTGGCGGAGTGGGACGAGGTGGCCGCCCGCGTCGACGACGTCCTCGCGCGCGCCGGGGGTGCGCCCGACCACGTCTTCAACCTCGGCCACGGGGTGCTGCCCCCCACGGACCCCGCGATCCTCGCCCGGATCGTCGAGCGGGTCCACACCCTGGGTCGGACGGACGGCACGGTCGACGAGCAGGTCCGGCCCCTGCCGATCGAGCGTCGCGCGGCGACGGAGGACGCATGAGCGCGCCACTCGCCGTGGCACTGCTCGGGGGACGAGGCCTCGACGGCCCGCTCGCCGAACGGACCGGTGTCCGTGTGGTGGCCACGGATGTCGACGACCACCTCGACGTCGCCCAGAGGCTCGGTCTCGAGGCCGAGCTGGTCGTCGGGCTGGCGCGTGCCCCCTGGCCGATCGCACCGGAACTGCACGCCGAGGGGTCCGCGACGTTGCCGGCCTACACCGGGGTGGTGTCGTGGCACGCGCTCCCGGCGCTGCACGAGGCGCTCGCGCAGGCGGTCGAACCGGGTGCCTCCGCTGGGGCACACGTGCTCGTCACCGCGCCGGACCCTGGCCCGGAGGCCGACCCGGCCGACGTCATGTTCCTGCGCGAGGTGGCCGAGGCGATCGCACAGCGCGTGCCGCTGCCGGCCCGCTCGATCGCCTGGCGGGGGGCCACCCGGACCCCGACCGCGACGGACGCGCTGCGCACCGTCGTCGAGGCACACGGCCGCCGCGACGTGGTCGAGGTCCCCGTCGCACCGGCCACCGGTGCGGACCCCACGATGCTCGCGCTCGCCGAGGAGCTCGGCATCCGGTTCACCTGCGTCGATCTGGGACGCGCCACCCTGCTCGACCTGCTCACCGAGGTGGTCGGCACGGTCGCGGGCCACGAGTCCGGCGAGGACCCCGAGGCGCTCGACGAGGTGGCGCACCTCGAGGACGCCGGCGAGCGACCGGACCCCGGATCGGCGGGGCACGATGGTGGGTGAGACGCCGCCCTCGCCGCCGATCGGCGAGCGGGCACGCCGCCCGCGGGTCGCGGTGCTCGGTGGCGGACTGACGGGGCTGGCGACCGCCTGGCACCTGCGTGCGGACGCGGACGTCACCGTGTTCGAGGCCGCGTCGTCGCCGGGGGGGCAGGTCCGGACCGTCACGCTCGCGGGCGCGCCGATCGACGTCGGCGCCGACGCGTTCCTGGCCCGCCAGCCGGAGGCGGAGCAGCTCGTCCGGGCGCTGGGGTTCGGGGACGAGGAGTTGGTCGCACCGTCCACCGGCCAGGTGTGGCTGTACCGCCGGGGTCGCCGCCGGGCCCTGCCCGCCGACACCGTGTTGGGTGCGCCGACCTCCATCCGGGCGCTGGCCCGCACCGGTGCGTTGTCGGCGGTCGGGCTCGCGCGGGCCGCCGCGGAGCCCGCCGTGCGCTCCCGCTCGGTGGCCGGCGACCGGACGGTCGCCGACCTGATCGCGTCCCGCTACGGCCGTGAGGTCGTGGACCGACTGGTCGAACCGTTGCTCGGTGGCGTCTACGCCGGGGACGTGGATCGGTTGTCCGCCGCGGCCACCCTGCCGCCCGTCTGGCGGGCGCACCGTGAGGCGCGCTCGTTGACGGCGGGGTTGCGTGCGCACCGGGCCCGGACCGCCGGGGACGACCGGCCGGTCTTCCTGACCGTGCGTGGGGGGCTCGGTCGGGTGATCGCGCGCCTGCACGCCGAGCTCGGCGACCGGGTCCGCACCAGCGAGGCCGTCGAGGAGCTCCGGGCGGCGGACGACGGTTGGCACGTACGGACCGCCGCCGGCAGTGCCCGCTACGACCAGGTGGTCCTGGCGCTGCCGGCGCCAACCGCCGCCACCCTGCTCGCCGCGAGCGCACCGGACCTCGCCCGGGACCTCGCGGCGATCCGGACCGCGTCGGTGGCGGTCGTCGCCCTGGCCTACCGGCCGGCGGATGCACGCCGGGTCCCAGCGGGCAGTGGGGTGCTGGTGCCCCGGGTCGAGGGACGGCTGGTCAAGGCGGTGACCGTCAGCTCCCGCAAGTGGCCGCACCAGGCGGCGCGCACCGATGCGTTCGTCCTGCGCGCCTCGCTCGGCCGGGTCGACGACGAGGTGGCCGTGACCCTCGAGGAACCTGCCCTGCTGTCCGCGGTCGAGCGCGAGGTCGCGCAGCTGCTGGACCTCGACGGTGCCGCTATCGAGCGCGTCGTGCAGCGGTGGCCAGCGGCGCTGCCCCAGTACGACCTCGGACACCTCCGACGCGTGGAGCGGCTGCGCACCGAGGCCCACGACCGCTTCCCGGGTCTGCACCTCGGTGGCGCGGCACTGGACGGCGTCGGGCTCGCGGCCCGCGCCCGTGACGCCGGCCGGCTCGCCCACGAGGTCCGCTGGACCGCGGCGAACCGTCCGGTCGGGATCCCGTCGCCGGCCGAGCGCGACGCCGCGGCCTCCCCGTGAGCCCGGCCCCTCGCGTCTCGCGACCGGAGCTGGTGCTACTGCGGCACGCGTGGGCCGGGGTGCGGGGAGAGGATCCCGTGGCCGATCGTCGGCGACCGCTCGACGAGCGCGGCCGACGGCAGGCGCAGGCGTTGCCGGACCTGCTCGCCGCCCGGGGGATCCACCCGACCGTGCTGCTCAGCAGCCCGGCGACGCGCTGCCTCGACTCCCTGGCACCGTTGGCCGGTGTGCTCGGGCTGCCGGTCGAACGCGACGAGCGTCTGCTCGAGGTGGCCCCGCCGCTGCAGGCCCGCGACACCTGGGCGCAGGCGTCGTGGTACGCGGCCCGGGCCCTGGCCAGTCTCGAGGCCTCCGCGGGGACCGACGGGGTGTGCGTGGTCTGTAGCCACGGGGAGATCCTGCCGGCGTTGCTCGGCGCCCTCGCGGCCACCCGCGACCTCGACCTGCGGGACGGGCCGGACCTCACGCACAAGGCCATGCCCAAGGGCGGCGCGTGGTGGGTCCGGGACGGGCGCGTGGAGGAGTTGGCGGCGCCGTGACGTGCTCGGCGCCGGGCGCAGGTGTCGTGCCGGTCAGTCGTCGACCGTGCCCGGTTCGAGCAGCTCGGGTCCGTCGTTGCGGACCGAGTTCACCCGGTCGGTGATCGGGGTCGCGCGCAGCGCCGGTGGCGACATCGACCGGATGGCCTCGAGCAGGTGGGGCGCGTCGTCGGTGGGCCGCAGCCAGTCGTGCCACAACGTCGGCGGCAGGATCACCGGCATCCGGTGGTGGATGTCGCGCATCGCGCCGGCGGCCTCGGTCGTCACGATCGCGGTGGACGCGACCGGGTCGGCATCCGCATCGTCCTCCGGGCGCCACGTGGTGTAGATCCCGGCGAAGGCCAGGGGTGCGCCGTCCGGATCGGCGAGGTGGAAGGGCTGCTTGCGCCGGCCCTCCCCACGGTCCTGCCACTCGTAGAAGCCGTCGGCGGGCAGCAGGCACCGTCGGCGCTCGAACGCGGGACGGAACATCCGGCTGCTCGCCACGGTCTCCACGCGCGCGTTGATCGGCTGGGGGCGGTGTCGCAGGTCCGTCGCCCACGGGGCGAGGAACCCCCACCGCAGGGTGCCCAGACGTCGTTGCTCCTCGTGGTCGATGATCGCGTAGAGCGCGGTCGAGGGCGCCACGTTGTGGCGGACCGCGAGCGGTTCGGTCCGGATCTCATCGACCTCGAACCGTTCGGCGAGGTCTTGGGGCGACGACAGTGACAGGAAGCGTCCACACATGGGGCGTAGCGTAGGCAGCTCCGCCCCGAGGCGGATCCAGCCACACGCTGGGGCCGGTCGGGCACACCCAGCGCCGCCGGGCCTCGGGCATGATGGCGTTCCGCACGTGCCCGGTCGGGAGACAGCCATGACGCAGTCGTCGGATGCCAAGCAGATCGCACGTCGCATCGTGCGTGAGGTCGTCGAGGATCGTGGCGGCGTCGTGCCCGCCGCCGTCCCGGAGCACGCCGAGGCAGAGGGGCCGTCAGCAGCATCCGGACGCGCGGTCCAGCGCCCGATCGACCCCGAGGCCCGGGCGGCGGCCCGTCGCATCGTCGAGGAGGTCCTCGCCTCCTCGACCCCCGTGCCCGTGGACGCGCCGTCCGCACCGACGTCGACGGTCCCCGACACCGACCCGTCCGGCGCCGAGTCCGCGGCGACCCCCGTTTCCGCGGCGCCAGCCGTCGTCGAGCCCGCACCGCCCTCCACGCCATCCGCGCGGATCGCGCGACGCATCGTCGACGCGGTCGTCGCGGAGCACGCCGCCCGGACCACGCCGCCGGCGGGCC
>JAFIEQ010000161.1 GCA_020832455.1 Nitriliruptoraceae bacterium | reverse complement strand
CCGGCGGGTTCGCCGTGCCCGGCGAACTGCTGGCGCGGGGACCGGCGCGCCGCTGGCGGCTGGCCCCCTTCGGTGGGGAGGCGGGGACCCGGCTCGAGGCCGGACCGTGGGACTCGTTCCGGGGGGACATCGTCACCCTCAGTCAACGGCTGCGGGGGTTGCTCGCCGATGGGCAGCGGGTGGTCGTGTCCGTCGACGCGGACGGCCCGGCACGGCGCATCGCCGACGTCCTCGGCGAGCAGGGGGTCCCGGTCACCCTGTCGCCCGCGCTGGCCTCGGAGGCACCGGGGCAGCGGGTGGAGATCGCGGTCAGCGCGCTGCGCACCGGCTTCCTCTCCGAGGAGCTGCAGCTCGCGGTGCTCGGGACCTGGGACGTGTTCGGACCCCGGCGACGGCGTGCGAGCCGGCGGATGGGGACCCGGACGACCGCCGCCGACGCCGTGCTGCAGCTCGAGGAGGGCGACGCGGTGGTGCACCGCACCCACGGCGTGGGCCGCTTCCGCGGCATGCTGACCCGGGAGTTCCCCGGGGTCGACGGCACCGTCGCCAAGCGTGACTACGTCCTGCTCGAGTACGCCGACGGGGACACGCTCTACGTGCCCTCCGACCAGGTGGACGCGATCACCCGCTACCAGGGCGGGGAGACGCCCTCGGTCATGAGCCTGGGTGGCGCGCAGTGGGAGCGGGCCAAGAACCGGGTCCGCAAGGCGGTCCGCGACATCGCCGCGGAGCTGATCCGGCTCTACGCGGCGCGGATGCACTCGCCGGGGCACGCGTTTCAACCGGACGGGACGATGCAGGCGGAACTCGAGGACGCCTTCGCCCACGTGGAGACCCTCGATCAGCTCACCGTCGCCGACGAGATCAAGCGCGACATGGAGACCCCGCTGCCGATGGACCGGCTGCTCGCGGGCGATGTCGGCTTCGGCAAGACCGAGGTGGCGGTCCGTGCCGCCGGCAAGGCCGTGTTCGACGGCAAGCAGGTCGCGGTGCTGGTGCCCACCACGATCCTGGCCCAGCAGCACCTCGAGACCTTCAAGGAGCGCTTCTCCGGGTTCCCCGTGGTCATCGAGGAGCTCAGCCGGTTCGTCCCCGACAAGGACAAGCGTCGGGTGCTCGACGGCGTCGCGGCCGGGACGGTCGACATCGTCGTCGGCACCCACTCGCTGCTCGGCAAGCGGGTGGAGTGGAAGGACCTCGGCCTGGTCGTCGTCGACGAGGAGCAGCGGTTCGGGGTGCAGCAGAAGGAGCGGCTCAAGCAGTTGCGGACCTCGGTGGACGTGCTGTCGATGTCGGCGACCCCGATCCCGCGCACGCTAGAGATGGCGGTCTCCGGGATCCGGGATCTGTCGGTGATCGAGACCCCGCCCGAGGACCGTCAGCCGGTCATGACCTCCGTGCAGCCCTTCGACGAGGCCCAGGTCGTGCTCGCCATCCGACGTGAGCTGTTGCGGGACGGGCAGGTCTTCTACGTCCACAACCAGGTCGACACGATCCACCGGGTCGCGGCCGGGATCGCCGAGATGGTCCCGGGTGCCCGGGTGGAGGTCGCCCACGGCCAGATGGACGAACGTCAGCTCGAGCGGGTGATGGTCCGCTTCTGGGAGCGCGACTTCGACGTGCTGGTGTGCACCACCATCGTCGAGTCCGGACTGGACGTCCCCAACGCGAACACGTTGATCATCGAGCGCGCCGACCTGCTCGGCCTGTCACAGCTGCACCAGCTCCGCGGCCGCGTCGGTCGCTCGGCCGAGCGCGGCTACGCCTACTTCCTGTTCCCCGAGGGCGCCTCGATGACCGAGCCGGCCTACGAGCGGCTCAAGACCATCGCCGAGCACTCGCGGCTCGGGTCCGGTCTCGCCATCGCGATGCGTGACCTGGAGATCCGCGGCGCCGGCAACGTGGTCGGCGCCGAGCAGTCGGGCCACGTTGCGGCGGTCGGGTTCGACATGTACTCGCAGCTGCTCAAGGAGGAGATCGGCGAGCTGTCCGGCGAGCCGGTCACCCCGGACGTGGACATCAAGCTCGAGCTGCCCGTCGACGCGCACCTGCCCCACGACTACGTCACCGACGAGGCCCAACGGCTCGAGCTCTACAAGCGCATCTCCGCCGTGCGTGACGCGGCCGGGCTCAAGGACGTCCGCAACGAGCTGACCGACCGGTTCGGGGCGCTGCCCGAACCCGCGGACCGGCTGTTGACGCTCACCGCCTTGAAGGCGGCGCTGCGGCGGTGGCAGATCACCGAGGTGCTGGTGACCAGCAAGGACCAGCTGCGGATCGCGCCCATCGAGCTCACCGATGCCCAGCTCGTGCGTCTCGAACGCGTGCACCGTGATGCGCGCGTGAAGTCCGAGGCCAAGCAGCTGTTCATCCCGCTGCCGCGCCCGGCGCCCGACGACCTGGTCGCCTGGGTGGCGGCGACGTTGCGTGGCATCGTCGCGCCCAACCCGCGTCGATGAGCGCTGCGCACCGATCGGCGCGCGCCTAGCGTCGAGCGCGTTGGGGGTTCTGCCGTTGCCGGGAGGGCTGGCGGGCTGCTCCAGTGGCCACTCGGGAGTGCCTCGGCCAACGTGACGTGCCCGAACGTGCGTCACCGACGAGGTCCCCCCGTGTAGCTGTCCGCCACCGAGGGGCATCGGATGCGCGAGAAGGACCGCAAACCGTTCGCGACGACCATCGGCCTGATGCGGCGGACCACGCCGTTCCTGTTGCTGAACATGGCCGTCTTCACCGGCTTCTTCCTGGCCATCGTGGCCTGGTTGGGTGTCTTCGGCGGCCTGGCCGTCTTCTTCGCCGAGCGGGTGGAGATCCTGGCGTTCGTCTTCCTGATGATCGCGATCTTCGGGCCGGGCGGGATCCTGATGTTCGCCCGCCGCTACCTGCTGTACCTGATGATGGGTGCGCACATCGCGGTCGCCACGACCCTGCTGCTCGACGGGGAACTCCCGGAGGGCAAGGGCCAGATCGCCTTCGGCCGTGAGGTCGTGCGCTCCCGGTTCCGGGACGTGAGCATCCTGTTCGCGCTCGATCGGTTGATCCACGGGGTCGTCTCGCGCTTCACCCGTCGCTTCGTGCGACTCGTGGACATGCTGCCGCTCGGCGGCGGGGCGTCGAACGTCGCCCGCATCGGGGCGACGATCGTCAACCGGTCGGTGTCCTACGTGGACGAGGCGATCCTGTCCTACGCGATCGCCCGCCGGTCCGACAACGTGTGGCAGAGCGGCCGGCACGGGGTCATCCTCTACGCGCAGGCCTACAAGCCCATCCTCGGCGCCGCCGTGAAGATCTGGCTGCTCGGTCGGGTCGTGTTCCTCGGCGTCCTGCTGCTGCTCGGGCTCATCGCGGTGCCGCTCGTCATGGCCATCGACGTGCCGTGGTTCCAGGTCACCGTCGTGGTCGGCACCCTGTTGCTGGCCATGCTGATCGTGCGGGCCACCTTCGAGCCGTTCGCGGCCATCTACACCCTGGTCACCTACCACCGGGCCATCGAGGGGCTCGAGGTCAACGCCGTGTGGGACCAGCGGCTGGCGTCGGTCTCCGGCAAGTACCGCGAGCTCGTGGGCAAGGCGCAGGAGTCGTCGACGTCGACCGACCCGCTGGACACGGCGACCGTGCCACCGGCGGCGATCGCGGGGGACGGCGCACCGGGCGGTGGGGCGCTCCCACCGGCGGCGACCACCACCTCGCCGGCTGCGCCCGCACCGGCCGGTCGCGGCCCGGCGCCGTCGTTCGGCGCGATGTCACGTGGTGGCGGTCGCGGTGCGCTCGGGGGGCTGATCGGTGGTGCGGTCGCCCAGGCGGCGGACGGCTTCGTCCGCTCGCAACAGCAGGCGCAGCAACCGGCCGCATCGCCGACACCCCAGCCGGCCCAACCGCAAGCCCAGCCCCAGCAGCAGTCCCAGCCCCAACCGCCCGCGCCACCGCAGGCCCAGCCGTCGTCGCCACCGCAGCCCGCGCCGCGCGTCGAGCCGCATGCAGCGGCGCCATCCCCGCCGGCCCCGCCGCCCTCGGGCGGGACGCCACCACCGCCGCCGGGAGGTGACGACGCCAGCTGACGTCGGTAGGTGACGACGCCAGCCGACGTGGGTCAGCGGGACCCGTCGCGGGCGCTCAGGACGGCCGGTCCGCGTCCGCATCGAGCTGATCGAGTTCCTGGCCCCGCGTCTCCGGGAGCCACGTGAACCCGATGGCGACCACGGCGACCACGATCCCGATGAGGCGGGCCGCGGCGGCGAACCCGCCCGTCAGGTCGGCCAGCACGCCGAACGAGGTCAGCCCGATCACGGCGCCGAGCACGCCCGCGACCGTCTCCCATCCGGCGACCGTCGCGCGGATGCGGGTGGGCACGAGCTCCGCGATCAGCGCCCCCGTCGGCGGGGCGAACGCGCTGGAGGCGGCGATACCGACGAGGTAGCCGACCGCCAGGTCCGTGAGGTCACCCCGGTAGGCGTAGGCGACGGCGAGGCCCGTGGCCGCCATGGACACCCCGGCGGTGGGGGTCCGTCCCAGCCGGTCCGCGCCCCAGCGCCCGAGCAGGATGCCGGCCAGTCCGGCGGGACCGGCGGCCAGCACCAGGACGGACAGGAACAGCGGCGAGGCGTCGAGCACCCCCTCGCCGTAGACGAAGAGGTAGGTGAACCCGGGTCCGGTCGCCAGGGCGATCGAACCGGTCAGCAGCGCGAGCAGGGCGACACGGCCGAGGTAGCGCCGGGGGATCGCGCCGGGCAGACCGGTCGGGGTCACCCGCGTCGCGGCGATGGCCGGCTCGCGGACCCGTCGGGCCAGGATCGGCAGGGCCAGCAGCGCGACGGTGGCGAACAGCATCACGACGCGGAAGCTCGGGTCGCCCGGGAGCAACCCGCGCCCCACGGCCACGATGCCGGCACCCAGGCCGTAGGCGGCGGCGATCAGCGCGAGCGAGGCGCTGCGGTCGCGGGCGTTGGCCTCCTCGGCGGCGACGACGCCCGCGACGGCGTTGACCGCGGACAGTGCGGGGCGGGCGAAGGCCACGAGCGCCACGTACCACCAGAAGCCGGGCGCCAACGCCGCCAACGAGGTCAGACCGAGGCCGACGGCCGCCGCGGTCAGCAGCACGGACCGTCGGCCGAAGCGGTCGGCGGCCGCGGCGATCGGCAGGCTCCCGAGCGATGCCAGCCGGATGATCGCCAGGGCGATCCCGATGGTGGTGGCCGGGAGCCCGAGCTGGGCCATCGCCTCGTCGGTCTCGCCGCCGGGCGTCCCGAACGTCATCGCGACGTCGCCGATGACCGTGGTGACGGCGTACTGGGCGATGCCGGCACCGATGGACAGGGCGGCCACGACCAGCACCGGCGCGGTCAGCCACGCGGGCCGGGTCGGGTTGCCGGGGCCTGCCCCCTGGCCCGCGCCGCCGGGCTGGTCGCCGGCGCGGTCGTCGCGCTCACCAGCCGTCACGCTCGCTCCTCGTCGTCGAGGCGGACGGTAGCCGCGTCGGCCAGGCACTCGGGGCGGCCGACCGGGCCTCGGCGCCGGTAGCGTGACGGCCATGCGCCTCATCACCTGGAACGTCAACTCGATCCGCGCCCGCCTGCCGCGTGTGCTCGAACTGCTCGAGCAGCACGCACCCGACGTGGTGTGCGTGCAGGAGACCAAGGTCGCCGCGGACACCTTCCCGCACGAGGCCGTGGCAGCGGTCGGCTACCGCGCCGTCGAGCGCTCCGAGGGGCGGTGGAACGGGGTCGCGCTGCTCGTGCAGGAGGATCGCACGGTCGACGAGGTCCGGGCGGTCCTGCCCGGTGAGCCCAACCCGGCGGAGGCACGCTGGCTCGAGGCCGTCGTCGACGGCATCCGCATCGCCTCGGTCTACGTGCCGAACGGCCGGGAGCCGGACCACCCGATGTTCGCGGAGAAGCTCACCTTCCTCGATGCGATGCGGGTCCACCTCGAGCGGCTGTGCGCGGATGGCCCGACGGTCGTGGCCGGCGATCTGAACGTCGCGCCCGAGGACCGCGACGTGTGGGACATCGGCGCGCTCGAGGGCGCGACCCACGTCACCGAACAGGAGCGCAGCCGGCTGCGCGCCATGCTCGAGGGACCCGTCATCGACGCCTACCGGGAGGTCGAGCCCGACGCGGTCGGCTACACCTGGTGGGACTACCGGATGCAGGCGTTCCGGCGACGGATGGGGATGCGCATCGATCTCGCCCTGGTCAGCGAGGGACTCACGGTGCGCTCCGCCGCGGTGGACACGACCTTCCGTGTCGCGAACGAGGCGGGCGACAAGCCATCCGACCACGCACCCCTGGTGGTCGCGTTGGAGCGCTGAGGTCCCCGAGCGTCGCGGGCACGCGTCGGCGTGGCGCGCCGGGACGCGGTGCACCCGGACCGGTCGGGGCGATGGGAGAAGCCCCGACCGATCCGGGCCCTCACGGTCGGTGGGAGTCCCGACCGTGGGTCGACGTGGCCGTCGGGGCCGTTGCGGCCGCCCGGCGCTCGCGGCGCGGGGGGCCGCTCGTCGAGGCGATGACCCGCCGCGTGGGTTGCGCCGGCTGGTGGTGTCGCGGGCAGGCGCCGACCCCGGTGCGGATGTGGTCGGCGCGTTCCGGATCGGCGCCGTGCCAGGCGGCCAGCAGGCGCTGCGCGGCGCGACGGTGCCCGATCAGGTTGCCGGCGCTCGGGCCGATCACCAGACCGGCTGCGGCACCGACGAGGTGGACGTTGGTGCCCGTCCAACACAGATCCGGTCCGAGGTCGGGGAGACCGCCGGCGATCGGGAGCGGATGGGCAGCGAGCAGCGGCTGGCAGAGCGCATCCCGTGCCACGTCGACCCGGCCACCGGTGGCGACCCAGATGCGGTCGAACGGTGCGGTCGAGCCGTCGGAGAAGCAGACGAGGAGGTGGTCGTTGCCGGGGACGACCTCCTGGATCTCGAGCCGTTCGCGCACGGCCAGCGACCCCGTGTCCACGAGCGCCTGGAGTCGGCGGCGCGTGGCGTGGGGGATGCTGCCGCCCCCACGGGCCTCGTCGATCATGCGTCGACGAGCGCGGGGGTCGGGCTCCCGACGGAAGGGCCCGAGGCGGCTCGGGCCGAGCCACCGTGGATGGGTGTCGAAGCGACGCACGCGGAACGCTCGTCGGTGCGCGAGGACCACCCGCGCGCCCCGCCGAGTTGCGCCGATCGCGAGGTGCGCCGCACTGAGCCCGCCGCCGATGACCAGGACCCGGCCACCTGCGGGGGTCGCCGCCAGGTCGATCCGATCGCCGGTACGGATGCGCTCGTCCGTGCGCACCGCGTCGAGGGCCGCGGGCACCGCGGGGATGCGGTGGTTGGTGGCCAGGACCAGGTGGTCGGGACGCCGGCTGGTGCCGTCGGTCAGCCCGATCGTGGCGCGCCCGTCGGGATCCAGCGTGAGGGATCGCACGCCGTGCGGGGTGATCCGGTCGGCCAGGGCGGCGTCCCGCACGGCCCGGTCGACGAAGGCGCGGAACGCATCCGTGCGTGGCAGCCGCGTCGTCCCGCTGGGGACGAGGTCGTCGTCGTCCGCGTCGGCGAGGAAAGCGAAGGGGTCGGGGTGGGGGTGGTGCACGGCCGGTGATCGCAGGTGCTCGATGTCCTGCGCGGCGAACCGTCGGTCCCACGCGGCCAGCCAGGACCCGCTCGGATCGATGATCTCCAGCCCATCGGTCGCGTCCTGGCAGTCGAGCGCCAACGCGATGGCCAGCGCGGCCGGACCCGCACCGACGACGGCCACGTGCGGCGAGGGGGTGGGGGTGGGCATGCGGCGGCTCCGGCAGGGGACCGGAAACGTAACGGTTCCGGGAACGGTTCTCAACACGTGTGTGCAATGACCCCCGGGCCGCACACACACGACGACGCCCCCCCCCGGGGCGCGGGGGCGGGGGCGCGCGGGGGGGGTACTGGTCGTCGGAGTTGGGGCCGTGGGCGGGGGGGGGGGGGCC
>JAFIEQ010000160.1 GCA_020832455.1 Nitriliruptoraceae bacterium | reverse complement strand
CAGCCGGCCGGGTGCGCACCACACCGATCAGCGCGAAGCGTCGTCCTCGTCGTCGAGCCCCTCGGCCAGGGCCGCGAGTCCCGGGGCCTCGACCGCGGTCGGCTCGAGCTGTTCGGGCGGGACGGTCGCGACGTCGCAGTCCGGGCAGCGGTCCTCCCACGGCGCGGCCTCGCGGCGGCAGATCGGACACGCCAGGCGATCGAGCTCGACCCCGGACCCGGGCAGCTCCGCGTCGTCCTCCAGCTTCTTCGGATCGAGGAACCCCACGTTCAGCGATCCAGACGGCGCAGCACGGTGACGCTGTCGCCGTACGCGCTCGGACGTCGTTCCTCGACCCAGGTGACCTCGGTGACCGTGCAGCGGTGCACGGCACGCCCCATCCCGTCGGTGCGGTGGTGGTCGAGGTGGCCCGTGAGGTACTCCTGCGCGAGAGCGCCGCTGAGCACGTTCAGCACCTCGCACTGACAGCTGGCCATGGCGGCTCCTCGGGCGGGTCCGGCGTCTGGAAATGGGGTTCGGAGCGGTCCCTCGCACGGTAGCGAGGGGGTCCGCGCACGCGGCCGGGGACGTCCGAACGGTCCGAGGCGGCCTCACCGGTACCGTGGAGGGTCGTGCACCCCGCTGCCCAGGAGCCCCTCGTGAGCGCCCCGTCCGCCGTCAGCCCGGCCCGCTGGTACCACCTGCAGGGCGAGGACCAGCACGGGCCCGTCGGGCTCGTCGACGCGCGTGTGCTGGTGGCCGGGGGCACGATCGGCCCGGACACCTACGTCTGGGCGGACGGCATGCCCGACTGGTTGCCGGCCCGTGACGTCCCGGCGCTGACGCCCCCGGAGCCGATGCGCCGGTCCCTCGACGGCTGGGGCTGACAGCTACCGTTGGGGCCATGGACACCGCGATCCCACCCTCCCCCCCGCTCGCCGAGGTGACCAGCCATCCCCCCGTGGATGCGCTCGGTCACGGCGATGCCCTGGACGTGCTGGCCGCGCGTGGGTTCGTCAACGACGTCACCGACGTCGAGGGGCTGCGCGCCCACCTCGCCGGCGGTGCCCGCAGCTTCTACGTCGGATTCGACCCCACCGCGGTCTCCCTGCACGCCGGGAGCCTGGTCGGGATGATGGCCATGGCGTGGCTGCAGCGCTGCGGCCACCGGCCCATCGCGTTGGCGGGCGGGGCGACGGGCCGCATCGGCGATCCGACGGGCCGTGACGCGGAGCGGGCGCTGATCGACGAGGCGACGGTCGAGGCCAACCTGGCCGGCATCCGCCGACAGCTCGGTCTGGTGCTCGACCTCGGCTCGGACGCCCCCAACGCGGGGACGTTGGTCGACAACTTCGACTGGACCCGGGAGGTCACCCTGCTCGACTTCCTCCGGGACGTCGGGGTCCACGCGTCGGTCAACCAGATGATCGCGCGCGACTCCGTCAAGCGGCGGTTGGAGGAACGCGAGCAGGGACTGACCTACGCGGAGTTCAGCTACCAACTCCTGCAGGCGTTCGACTTCGCGCACCTCGCCGAGCAGCACGACTGCCTGCTGCAGGGGGGCGGCTCCGACCAGTGGGGCAACATCGTCGCCGGCATCGACCTGATCCGTCGTCGCCGCGGCCAGCAGGCGTTCGGGCTGACCTGGCCGCTGTTGACGACCGCGGACGGCTCGAAGTTCGGCAAGTCGGCGGGCAACGCGATCTGGCTCGATCCGGAACTCACCAGCCCCTACGGCTACTACCAGTACTGGCTGAACGCGGCCGACGCGGACGTGGTCCGGTTCCTGAAGCTGTTCACCTTCCTCGACCTCGACGAGATCGACGAACTCGGTCGCGCGCACGAGCAGGACCCCGCCGCGCGCACCGCCCACCGGGTCCTCGCCCGCGAGGCGACACGCATCGTGCACGGCGACGCCGGGGTCGACGCCGCGGAGCGGGCCACGGCCGTGCTGTTCGGCGACGCGCCGTTCGCGGGGCTCAGCGACGAGGTGCTGGCCGACGCGTTCGAGGAGGCGCCCTCCGTCGAGGTGCCGCGCCACGAGCTCGACGACGGGCTCGGGGTCCTGACCCTGCTCACCCGCGTCGGTGCCAGCAAGAGCAACGGCGAAGCTCGGCGCCTGGTCACCCAGGGCGCGGTCCGCCTCAACAACGCCGTGGTCGACGATCCCGCGCGTGAGCTCGGGCCGGCGGATCTGGCGGGCGAGTCGACGCTGGTGCTCAAGGTGGGCAAGAAGCGCTACTTCCTCGCCCGGTTCGTCGCCAGCGGGTGAACCGTCCGCGGTCCCGCCCCACCCGAGTACGTGTCCGTGACGTGCGCTCCGTGTGGGGGCCACCGCTCGATCTCGAGCTCGGTCGGCACGTGACCGTACTGGTCGGCCCGAACCGCTCCGGGACCTCCAACCTGGTGTGGGCACTGGCGGTGGCGCTCGACGCCAACCTCGCCTTCCAACCGTCGCGCGACCTGCCACGCCGTCGGGGGACGGACGCCGACCCGAAGGTCGTGATCGACGCCGAGGTAGCACGTCCCGACCCGGCTGACGCGGGCCACGCCGTCACCTCGCGCGCGACGACCACGGTGCGCTTCGATGTCCACCGTGGCGCCCGCAGCGTGACCGCGACCGGATCGGGCGACGACCGACCGGACCCGTGCGGGCACGTCGTCCTGAGCCGCGTCGGGGACACGCCGCGGGACGCGAACCTGCACGCGGTACGGGCGGGGCTCCTGGACCTCGAGGACCCGGACGAGCGCGCCGTGCTGGAGGCGGCCATCACCGCTCGGGCACGCGCGGTGGTCCCGGAGGTGGAGGCCACCACGCTCGATGGGCGCGGGGTGGTCGTGATCGTCGACGACCTCGGCTCGTCGTTGCCCGTACCGATGGCCCGGCCGCTGGCGGCCATGGGCCTGGTCGATGCCCTGGTCGCGTTGGATCGTCGACCCGCCGCGCTGATCGTGGAGTCGCCGGAGGCGTTCCTGCACCCGGCCGCGCAGGAGGCCGTCGCCGGGGAGCTGCTCGCGTTGGCGCGCGCGACGGCCGTGCACGTGGTGGCCACGGTCACCTCGCCGTTCGCGGTGCCCCGGGACGCCGACGCGCGCCTGATCGCGGTGGCCCGGGACGCGGCGGGCCGCACCGGCGTGGTCGGGCACGCGGCGGGTGACGCGCCCCAGGCGCGGCTGCTCGGTGGCCTGCTGCGCGACGGTGGGTTGGCGAGCGTCTTCGATCGGCTCGCGATCCGACCGAGCGACACCCGCGCCGTGCTCATCGTGGAGGGCGGGACCGACGAGGCCTACCTGCGCCAGGTCGCCACGGTCCTCGACCGCGAGCAGGTGCTCGCCGACGTGACCATCCACGCGGCCGGTGGGGCGATGAGCGCGGCGGCCGCCGCGATCGTGCTCCGGGCGGAGTCGTCCGTGCCGCTGCTGGTGCTGCTCGACCACGACGAGCCCGGCCGACGGGCCCGCGACACCTTGGTCAGCCGGTTCGGCTTCCCGCGCACGAAGGTCGTGCTGACCTACGCCGACGTGTTCGACGGCCACCCGGAGGGCGTGGAGGCCGAGACCCTGTTCGACCTGGCCTTCCTGCGTCACTTCGCCGCGTCCCAGGGGCGTGGGGCGACGCGCCCCGAACGGCGGGTGCACGGCCTGGTCCACGTGCCGCTGACCTCGTCCGGCAAGTCCGCCTTCGTCGGTTGGATGCGTGAGCATGCCGACCCGTCGCACCTGCAGCGCTGGAACGACCTGCTCGACCTGCTGGAGACGCAGCTCCCGCCGCGGACCTGACCGGACGGGACCGCACCACGACCGTGGCCCGTGTGCCATCGGCCGGGTCCGCCCCGAGCAGGCCGGATCGTCGGGCCTACGGTGCGCGCCGACGGAGGGACGTCCATGTCGAGCCACCCGGATCCGGAGATCGAACGACAACACGAACGCGTCCGCGTCCTGGCGGCGGGGCTCGGCGTGCCCGTCGACTTCGAGGTGCCGGACACCGTGCGCCGCCACGCGCAGGAGGGTCGCACGGCCGAGGCGGTGCGGGAGCTGCGACGCCGGACCCCCGGACGGCTCAGCCTGGTCCGCGCCAAGCGAATGGTCGATGTGCTCGGTGGCCGCGACGGGTCGTCGTGACCCCCGACCCGCTCGCGGCGGTGCGTGACGCCGGCCGTTGCCCCGGTCCGGTCCCGCCGGGCGCGTCGTGATCCTGCCGGCGCCGCTCGAACCCGAGCCGGGGTGTTGGTCCTGCACGATCGCCTGGCGGATCCGTGGACCGGATCGCGTCGACGGCGTCGTCGGGCGGGGCCGTACGGATCTGCTGCACCTCGTCATGCGACGGCTGTCGGCGCGACTGCAGCTCGATCTGCACGACCCGGACGACGGCGGGCTGCTCGGGAGGAGTCGGTGGGACCGTGGTCACGGCGGTTGGGGTCGCGCCACGGTCACGACCGTGACGGATGCGCCGGTGGTACACGCCGTCAAGCAGGTGCCGAGCTGGAGCCGCGAGCCATGGCACCTCGAGCACCCGGACGGTCGCCACCTCGCCGACCTGGTCGAACCGGCCCGACGGTCGATGCTGCGCCGCTTCCTCGGTCTGCCGAGCCGCTGGGATGTGGTCGTCGATGACGTCACCGCCGCTCGACTGGTCGACGCGCGTCGACTGACGCGGTTCGCCGCCACGCTCACCTTCACCCGGGACGACCTCGCACCGCCGACGTCGGAACGCATCCTGTTGGGCAGCGTGGTCCGACACGCCCGGCTCCTGCACTGAGGGACGCCGGTGGGCCGGGCCGTCCGTCCGCGTCCGCCCGAGAGAGCCGACATGCGGCGCCCGGCCGGTGACGCGACCGGTGACCTCCGGCCGGGGTGCGCGGCAGGAGGTCCCGTGAAGCAGGGGCCTGCGGCCCTGACCGTCGGGGCCTGCGGGGCGTTCACTCGGAGACGTGCCCTCCCCGCGTGGATCGCTCCTCGGATCCCGGGCCGGGCCCGACCCCCACACCCCGCACCGGGTCACCCCGCGAAGGAAGGTCCCGTCGCCATGTCCTCCTCCACCTCGACCGCTGACGCCACCCGCGCCGAGACCCGCCTGGTCGTCCCCTTCGCGGACGGCCGTGCCGAACAGAAGATGCTGCTCGGCGGCAAGGGCGCCAACCTCGCGGAGATGACCCGCATCGGCCTGCCCGTGCCGCAGGGGTTCATCGTCACCACCGACGCCTGCCGCCACTACCTCGACGCTGGTGCGGTCCCCGAGGACCTGGCCCGACAGGTCGCGGACGCGTTGCACCAGCTCGAGACCGATACCGGCCGTCGGCTCGGCGACCCCGACCGGCCGCTGCTGCTGTCGGTCCGCTCCGGTGCGCCGTTCTCCATGCCTGGGATGATGGACACCGTGCTCGACCTCGGCGCGACCCCGGCCACGATGGACGGGCTCACCCGCATGGGTGACGCGTGGTTCGCGCAGGATGCGGCCCGTCGGTTCCTGGAGATGTTCGGCCGCGTGGTGCTCGGTGTGGACGAGGCGGCCTTCAACGCGGGTGTCGAGGCAGCGGTCGAGGCCGCTGGCGTCGCCACCGAACGCGACCTGACCGTCGAACAGCTCGAGGCGCTCGTCGCGGCCCACCGTCAGGCCATCGCGGATGCCGGCGCCACGCTGCCGGAGGACCCGCACGAGCAGCTCACGCTGGCGATCGAAGCGGTGTTCCGCTCGTGGAACGGCGCACGGGCCCGCGCCTACCGCAAGGTCGAGCGCATCCCGGACGACCTCGGCACCGCCGTGAACGTGCAGATGATGGTCTTCGGCAACCTCGGCGACGACTCCGCCACGGGCGTCGCGTTCACCCGCGACCCGGCCACCGGGGAGAACGTCCCCTACGGCGACTTCCTGATCGGCGCCCAGGGCGAGGACGTGGTCGCCGGCACCCGCACCGTGGAGCCGTTGGCCCAGTTGGCCGACGAGTTCCCGGCGCAGCACAAGGAGCTGCTCGACCACCTCGACACCCTCGAGCACCACTACCGCGACCTGTGCGACATCGAGTTCACGATCGAGCGGGGCACGCTCTACATGCTGCAGACGCGGGTGGGCAAGCGCTCCGCGGCCGCGGCGCTGCGCATGGCGGTCGAGATGGTCGACGAGGGCCTGATCGACCAGACCGAGGCGGTGAGGCGGGTCACGCCGCGCCAGCTCGAGGCGCTGCTGCACCCGCGGTTCGCGCCCGGTGCGCCGGCGCCGTTGACCACGGGGCTCGCCGCCTCGCCCGGCGCGGCGGTGGGCAAGATCGTGCTGTCGTCGGTGGAGGCCCGCGACCGCGGTCTCGCCGGTGAAGCGGTCGTGCTGGTCCGTCCGGAGACCTCGCCCGAGGACTTGGAGGGCATGGTCGCCTCCGCGGGACTTCTGACCGCACGCGGTGGGCTGGTCAGCCACGCCGCCGTGGTCGCCCGCGGGCTCGGCAAGCCCGCCGTCTGCGGTGCGGCGGAGGTCAAGATCGACTCGGAGGCCGGGACGGTCACGATCAACGGCACGGTGCTCCACGCCGACGACGTGATCTCCATCGACGGCACCAGCGGCGCGGTCGTGGCCGGCGAGGTGGAACTCGAGATCCCCGAGGACGACCCGAAGGTCGCGCAGCTGCTGGGTTGGGCCGACACCCACCGCACGCTGCACGTCTTCGCCAACGCCGACACCCCCGACGACGCCCGCCGGGCGCTGGCGGCGGGCGCGGAGGGCATCGGGCTGTGCCGCACGGAGCACCAGTTCCTCGGCGACCGGCTCCCGCTGATCCAGCAGATGATCCTGTCGCGCACCCCCGACACGGAGGCTGCGGCGCTGGTGGAGCTCGAAGCCGCGCAGCGGGACGACTTCACCCAGCTGTTCGAGGTCATGGACGGCAAGCGCGTCGTGATCCGGTTGCTGGACCCACCGCTGCACGAGTTCCTGCCCGACCTCGAGTCCCTGCACATCAAGCGTGCCCTCGGCGAGCTCACCGAGGAGGAGCGCGAGATGATGGAGGCGGCCGAGGCGCTCAAGGAGCACGACCCGATGCTGGGCGTGCGTGGGATCCGCCTGGGCGTGCTGCGCCCGGAGGTCTACCGCGCCCAGGTCCGCGCCGTGATCGGCGCCGCCGTCGACCGGGTGCGGGCCGGCGGGGACCCGAAGCCGGAGATCATGCTCCCGCTGATCGGGACCTCGCAGGAGCTCGAGTGGGGCGTCGCACTGATCCATGACGTCGCCCGCGGGGTGCTGGCCGAGACCGACGTCGAGGTGGACTACACCGTCGCCACGATGATCGAGACGCCGCGGGCAGCGCTGCGGGCCGGACGGCTCGCTCCCCACGTCGACGCGTTCTCGTTCGGGACCAACGACCTGACCCAGCTGACCTTCGGGTTGTCCCGCGACGACGTGGAGGCGACCTACATCCCCCGCGGCCTGGAGCTGCAACTGCTCCCGGTCGACCCGTTCCGCACGCTGGACCCCGACGGGGTCGGCCGGCTGATCGAGCTGGCCGTCACCGAGGGGCGCGAGGTCAAGCCGGAGCTGGTGACCGGGATCTGCGGTGAGCACGGGGGCGACCCCGACTCGATCGCCCTGGCCCACCGCGTCGGTCTGACCCACGTGTCCTGCTCCTCGTCGCGGTTGGAGGTCGCCCGCCTCGCCGCCGCCCACGCGGCGCTGGGGCTGGGAGGGCCCTCCTCGACCGCCTGACCGGTCCGCGGGCACAGGCCGATCCCGGCCCGCCCGCCGGCGCCGACGACAACTGCAGATGTGACGGGGTTCTGACGACTCCCGCCGGCCCGGGTGACCTCGCTCGGTGCGCCCGGTGCCCGGAGTCCCACCCGTCGGCTGGTCCGCACGCGGTGCACCACGGTGCGATCGTGATCCCTCGCGGACCAGCCACCCGACCGGTGCAGGGGTGCGGCCCTGCACCTTCGGGGGGGGGGGGGGGGGGCGCCGCCCGCCCGGCGGGGGGGGGGGGGGGGCGCCCCCCGCCGGGGGGGGGGGGGGGGGGGGGGGGGGGGGGGGGGGGGGGGGGGGGG
>JAFIEQ010000159.1 GCA_020832455.1 Nitriliruptoraceae bacterium | reverse complement strand
GGGGGGGCGCCCGGGGGGGTGCGGCCCCCCCCGCGGCCCGCCGCGGGTTTGTGGGGTGGGCGGCCCCCGGCCCCCCCCCCCCCCCCCCCCCCCGCCGGGGGGGGGCCCCACCGACCGTAGCGGCCCACTCCCAGCCGCGACAACGACCGCCGGCGAACGCACACCGACTTGCCGCGGACCCCGCGATCAGGAGGCGACGCGTTCCTTGGCCCGGCGCAGCAGTTCCCGGGCATGGTCGAGGCCCGCAGCGGCCTCCGCGTCGCCGCCGAGCATGCGCGAGAGCTCCGCGACCCGGTCCTGCTCCCCCACCGCGCGGGTCGTGGTGACCGTGCGGCCCTGCGCGATGCCCTTCTCCACCACGTGGTGCACGTCGGCGAACGCGGCCAACTGGGCCAGGTGGGTGACGCACAGGACCTGCCGCGGCGCACCGTCCGAGCCCCGGGCGAGCCGGGCGAGCTTCTCACCGACGGCCATCGCCGTCGCCCCGCCGATGCCCGCATCGACCTCGTCGAACACCAGCACCCGGGCGTCCTCGACGTCGGCGAGCGCGACCTCGATCGCGAGCGAGACACGTGAGCGCTCGCCGCCGGAGACCGCGGTCGCGATCGGCCCCGCCGGCTCGCCGGGGTTGGGCGCGAGCAGGAAGCGCACCTCGTCCGCCCCGTCCGCGCCGTAGCCCCCGTCGCGCCGCGGCGTCACGGCGATCTCGAAGTTGGCGTGGGGCATACCGAGATCGGCCAGGTGCTCGGCGACGGTGGCGACCAGGCGGGTCGCGGCGTGTTCGCGGCCGGCACGGACCTCCTCGGCGGCGGCGGCCAGCTCGGCGTGCGCGGCCTCGATGTCGGCGGCGAGCGCGTCCGCGTCCGCATCGTCGGCCTCGAGATCGGCGATCCGTTCGCGCGCCGCATCGGCGTAGGCGATGACGGCGTCGACGTCCGCGCCGAACTTGCGCTGCAACCCGACCACCACGCGCTTGCGATCCTGCAGCGTGGCCAGTTGCGCCGGATCGGCGTCACTCGCGTCCGCGAGCGCACGCACGTCGCTGGCCAGCTCGGCCAACTCCGCGGCCAGCCCCTCGGCCCGTTCGCGCAGCGGATCGACCTCCGGCCCGTCGATCGGCAGACGACGCAACGCATCCACCGCGACGCCCAACGGCTCCTGCGCCCCATCACTGCCGAGCGCCGCGGCCGCACCCGACGCACCGGCGCGGACCTCGTCGGCGTGGGCGAGCCGGTCGAGGTCGGTGTCCAGCCGGGCATCGGCGTCCGGATCGAGCTCCGCCGCGTCGATCTCGTCCACCTCGCTGCGGAGCCGGTCGAGGGTGCGGGCGCGCTCCCGGGCATCGGAATCCAACCGCTCGGCGCGGTCCACCAGCTCACGCCACCGGTCGTGCAGCTCCCGGTAACGCTGCCGTGTACGCGCGTGCGGATCCCCCGCGGAACGGTCGAGCAGTTCGCGCTGGACCTCGCCGCGGGCGAGCCGGACGTGCTCGTGCTGGGCGTGGACCTCGACGTGGGCGCCGAGGACCTCCGCGAGCGCCGACACCGGGGCCGGCCTGCCGGCGATCCGGGCACGCGAGCGCCCGTCCGCCGGGATCTCCCGCGCGACGATCAGGGCGTCCTCCGGGTCGGTCATCCACGACGCGGCCTCCGGCGGCGGCGGGGCGATGACCGCGTCGACGCTGGCCGCGTTCGCCCCCCGTCGGACCAGCGCGCTGTCGGCCCGCGCCCCGAGCAGCAGCCCGAGCGCGGTGACGAGCATGGTCTTGCCGGCGCCCGTCTCCCCGCTGATGACGGTCAACCCGGGGGCGAAGCGCAGGTGGACGTCCTCGATGACGCCGAGGCCACGGATCGACAGCTCCTCGAGCATCCACCCACCTCCCGTCGCCGATGCCGCATGCCTGCGGCCTCCTCGGCAGGCTAGCGCCGAGGTGGTGGTGGCAGACCGGGCGCGGGACCGGGCTGTGGAGCAGGTGCTCAGCGCAGCCCGAACTTGCGCCGCACCACCGTGGCGAGGTCGAGCGGATCCACGCGGGCGAGCCGGACAGGCTGCCCTCCGCCGCGCACGCGCACCACGCTGCCGGGTGCCGCCTCGACCGGCTCCCGACCGTCGCAGGACACGATCGCCGGCGGTTGGCCGGCAGCGATCTCGACCTCGACGATCTGGTCCGGCGCCGCGACGATGGTCCGGTCGAACAGCGAGTGGGGCGCGACCGGCACGACCAGCGTCGCCTCGATGTGGGGGGAGACGATGGGCCCGCCGGCGGACAGCGCGTAGGCGGTCGATCCCGTCGGGGTGGCCAGGATCAGGGCGTCGGCCGGGATGCGGGCGAAGAAGGAGCCGTCGAGCCGCACGTCCATCACGACCAGGCGCTGGCGGACCGTCTTCTCGATGGAGACCTCGTTGAGGGCCCAGCCGCGCACCACCGACCCGCCACCGGCGGGGCGCAACTCGACCAGCAGGGTGGATCGCGTCTCCACGCTGAAGCGACCGTCGACGAGCGCGTCGAGTGCCGCCTCCAGCCCGTCGATCTCGATCTCGGCCAGGAACCCCAACCGGCCGAGGTTGACCCCGAGGACCGGCACTTCCGCATCGCGGCACAGGTGCGCGGCCCGCAGGAAGGTGCCGTCACCACCGAGGGAGATGGCCGCGTCGAGCCCGTCGGCGAACCGGTCGGCCGCCCGGTGCTCGACCTCCGGGCCGAGCACGCCGTCGTCGGGCGCGGCGGTCTCCGGGTCGTCGACGACCACCACCTCGACGTCGCGGTGCGCGAGGTGCCGGGCGGCGCGTGCCGCCGCATCGAGCGACGCCTGGCGACCCGCGTGGACGACCATGCCGATCCTCATCAACGGGCCCCACGCGCGGCGCGGCGTTCGCGCCCCTCCTCGACCGCCGCGTCCAGCAGGGCGTCGAGGTCCGGACGGGCCGGCGCCGGATGGACGAGGTGCACGAGGAACTCCACGTTGCCGGCCGGACCGAGGAGCGCGGAGGCGGTCGCGTCCACGCACGGCCACCCTAGCGAGGCACCCTGGTCCGCCACCTGCTGCAGGCACCGACGCCACACGTGCGGATCGCGGACCACCCCGCCCTTGCCGACCTCGGACCGGGCCGCCTCGAACTGCGGCTTGACCAACAGCACGGCGTCACCACCGCCCGGGCCCAGCAGCGCGAGCAGCCCGGCCAGCACCCTGGTCAAGGAGATGAACGACAGGTCCGCCACCAGCACGTCCGGAAGCGGCGGCGTCAGGTCGCCCGGCGCCAGTTCGCGCACGTTGGTGCGTTCGTGGACCTCGACCCGCTCGTCGCGTCGGATGCGGTCGTGGACCTGGCCGTAGCCGACGTCGTAGGCCAGCACGGAGGCGGCACCGTGCTGGAGCAGACAGTCGGTGAACCCACCCGTGGACACACCGGCGTCGAGGCAGCGACGCCCCGCGACGTCCAGGTCGAAGCGCGCCAGGGCGTGGGCGAGCTTCTCCCCGCCCCGCGAGACGTAGCGACGGGCGGGTGCGGTGACCACCAGCGCCTGTCCGGCCGCCACCTGGGTGGCCGGCTTCGTGGCCGGCGCCCCGTCGACGGTCACCAGCCCCGCCGCGATCGCCTCCTGCGCCTCGCTCCTGCTGGCGACGAGCCGACGGTGGACGAGTTCCGCATCGAGCCGGCGGCGTGGGGTCGCCAGCGTCAGACCTCGTCGAGTTCGGCGAGCGCGGCCCCGAGGGTCGCGTTCGCGGCGGCGAACCGGGCGGGGCGCTCGGCGATCGGCAGCGTCGCGATGTGGGCGAGTTCGTCACGCAACGCGGCCACGGCGTCCTCGCCGCCCGCGGGTGGCGACGTCGACGAGGGCACCGCGACGTCGTCGGTCACGAGGAGGACTTCTTGCTCGCCTTCTTGGCCGTCTTCTTCGCGGTGGCCTTCTTCGCGGTGGCCTTCTTGCTGGCCTTCTTGGCCGTCTTCTTGGTGGCCTTCTTGGCCGTCTTCTTGGTGGCCTTCTTCGCGGTCTTGCGGGTCGTGGACCCGCCGCCGCTCGAGCTGCCACCGCCGGCGGGCGCCTCACGCTCGACGCGGGCGAGCTCACGCTTCAGGTCGGCCACCTGCTTCTGCAGCCGCTCGACCTCGTCGGTCGTCGCGAGCCCCATGCCGCGAACGGCGCGGACGGTCTCGTTCTTCACCAACTCGCTGAGGGCCTCACGGTTCTTGCGCTGCTTGT
The DNA here is from genome assembly GCA_020832455.1 of Nitriliruptoraceae bacterium. Lineage (GTDB taxonomy): Bacteria > Actinomycetota > Nitriliruptoria > Nitriliruptorales > Nitriliruptoraceae > PWLR01. Next base: position 3,990 of record JAFIEQ010000159.1, on the reverse strand, counting down.
CGAGCAGGTCCTCGACGAGGTCACCGACCTGGTCCCCCGCCGCTTCACCCGACTTGACGAGCTGCTTGACGATCGACTCCGCCTTCGCCCGGGTGATGTTGGTCACCCCGGAGACCGCGTCGAGGTAGCGCTGCATCGGACTGTTCACGGGGGATCCTCCCTGGTCGACACACCGGTCGTGGCCGGCGTGTGGTGGAGCTTAGACGCCGCGACCGGCTGCTAGCGTCGACCGAAGGACAGTCCCGCTCCCGAAGGCGATCAGGCACGTGGCCACCCAAGAGCAGGTCGAGCTCATCCTCGAGGGCTTGCTCGTCCGTCTGGGCGACATCGACGAGTCGACCCGGGGGCTGCTCCCCTCACGGCGGACGATCGAGGCCCGGTGTCCGGACCTCGACCTGGTGCGCTTCGCCGAGTGGCGCCAGGGCCGGATCGAGTTGTTGGACGATGCGCCGCCGCGCCGCCCCGACATCCGGATCAGCATCCGCTCCGACGACCTGGTCGCGATGTCGGAGGGTGAGCTGCCGATCGGCCGGGCCTACGCGGAGGGTCGTCTGCGCCTCGACGCCTCGATGACGGATCTGCTGCGACTCCGCGCCGTGCTCTGATGGTCCTGCCCATCGGGGACATCAACCCGACCCGACGGCGGTCCGTGGTGATGTGGTCGCTGCTGCTGACGAACCTCGCCGCGTTCCTCGGGCCGAACCTGCTGCTCGAGGGGTGCGAGCAGCTCGCGTTCGTCTACCGGTTCGCGGTGATCCCGGCCGAGCTGACCGGTGGGGGGCCCCTTCCCGCGAGCGAGCTCGGTGGGTTGCTCGGCGACTGCGCAGTCCCGGACAAATCCGTCTGGCTGTCCGCCATCACGACGATGTTCCTGCACGGGTCGCTCGCTCACCTGCTCGGCAACCTCATCTTCCTCGGCGTCTTCGGCGACAACGTCGAGGACCGCCTCGGCCACGGACGGTTCCTGGTCTTCTACCTGGTCGGAGGGCTGGCCGGGACCGCGACCTACGTCGCGCTGCAGCCGAGCTCGACGGTGCCGCTGGTGGGGGCGTCCGGAGCCATCTCCGCGGTGCTCGGCGCGTACCTGATCTGCTTCCCCCGCGCGCGGGTGCTCACGTTGGTCCCGTTCCCCCTCTACCTCGTCGCACTGGTGCTGCCGGGGGTGCGCATCCGGACCTGGCTGATCATCGTCGCCATCGTCACCCTGCCGGCCTGGCTGCTGCTCGGCGGGTGGCTGGCACTTCAGGCGATGGCGTTGACCGACGAGTTGGGGGACATGGTCGCCTACGAGGCCCACGTGGCGGGGTTCGTGGCGGGCATCCTGTTGCTGTTGCTGCTCGACTCGAGACGGTCGCGTCGCGGGCAGGAACCCTTCCATCCGACCTCGACCTCGAGAGGACGTCGCCGATGAGCCGGACACCACCGACCCCGGACCCGGCGGTCCTCGGGTGGAAGGAGTTCGTCGAGCTGCCCGACTGGGGTCTCGAGCTGCGTGCGAAGCTCGACACCGGTGCGCGCTCGTCGGCGCTGCACGTCAGCGACCTCGACGAGATCGGTGAGGTCGCCGATCCGGCGACCGGGGTGCGGCTCCCGATGGTGCGCTTCGACGTCGTGCTCGGGCCCAAGTCCGCTCCCGAACACCACGAGGTGGAGACCGCCATCGTGCGCCACCAGATCGTCAAGGACACACGCGGGCGACCGGAGCACCGCGCCGTGGTGCGCACCCGTATCGTCTGTGGGCCGCTCGACACCATCGCGGACGTCACGCTCACCGACCGGTCCGGCATGAACTTCCGCATGCTGCTGGGTCGACGCACCCTCGAGGGCCACGCGCTGGTCGACCCCGCCCACGGCTATCGGGTGCGGGCACCACGCGGGTTCGGGGGGCGACGCCCATGAGCCAGGGGCCGATCACCGTCGCAGGCGTCGCCATCGAACCGGGCGAGCGCCGCGACCTCGCTCCCACCGCATCCGAGTCCTACACCGGGGACCGCACGACGCTGCCGATGGCCGTCATCAACGGCGTCGGTCCGGGACCACGCGTGTTCGTGACCGCAGCCGTCCACGGCGACGAGATCAACGGCATCGAGGTCTGTCGGCGGCTGCTCGACGACCTCGATCCCGCCACGCTGCGAGGCGCGGTGACGGTCATCCCGATCGTCAACGTGCTCGGTGTGCAGATCAACTCCCGCTACCTGCCGGACCGACGCGATCTGAACCGCTCCTTCCCGGGCTCGCACACGGGGTCCATGGCCGCCCGGATCGCGCGCCTGGTCTCCGACGAGGTGATCGACGGCGCGGACGTGGGCATCGACCTGCACACGGCGGCGAACCACCGGACCAACGTCCCGCAGGTCCGCGTGGACGTCGAGGATGCGGCCGCGCGGTCGTTGGCGGTCACCTTCGGCGCCCCGTTCGTCCTCACCGCGAAGCTGCGTCCGGGGTCGCTGCGTGCGGTCGCCGGCGAACGCGGGGTCCCGGTGCTGACCTTCGAGGGCGGTGGGCCGTTGCGGTTCGACCGCGACGCGATCGAGGTCGCCCACCGTGGGGTGCTGCGGGTGCTGCAGCGGCTCGAGATGATCGACGAGGCACCCCCGCCGAGCCACCCCCACCCGATGGTGCTCAACGCGTCGCGTTGGCTGCGGGCGGAGCGCGGTGGGTTGCTGGAACTGCACGCCCGCCCAGGGGTGCACGTGCGACCGGGCGATCAGCTGTGGACGACCTCGAGCCCGTTGGGCGAGGAGCGTGCCAGCGTGGAGGCGACCGACGAGGGCTACGTGATCGGCTCGACCACGCTGCCACTGGTGCAGCCCGGCGAGGCGGTGCTGCACATCGCGCTGCCCGGCGACCGGTTGCCGGCCGAGGACGACCCCAGCGACGAGGAGGACGACGACCTCGACGACAGCTGGTGAGCCGGCAGGCTCAGCCCAGCCCGCGTGCCCGGGCGCCATCGAGCCGCTCGGCCACGTCGAGGAACGTCTCGTCGACGGCGAGGATCTGCTCGAGTTGGCGCACGAGCTCGGCGTCGTCGTTGGCCCGTTCGGCGAGGTCGGCCGCCAGGTAGCGCACGCGCAGGTCGTGCTCGGCGTCCCCCGAACGGCGACGCTCGAGGAACGAGCGCAGGATCGAGCGGGCGGCGCCGATGTCGCCGTTGTCCGCGACCGCAGCGGCCCACACGATGGCTGCCTCGGCTCGACGGTCCTCCGGGGCCTGGGCGTCAGCGACCAGGTTCTCGGCGGCGTCCGCGATCTGATCCAGGTCGCGCCCGAGCGCCCGCAGGCAGTCGGCGATGACGTGGTTCTGATCGATGCGTCCGGTGAGCCGACGGTAGGCCTGCAGTTCGGTCAGCGCCTCCGAGTACCGCTCGCCGAGGTAGAGCGCGACCCCGTACGCCTCGCGGACGGACGCGACACGCGGGGCTTCGTGCTTGGCCCAGGCGAGGCACTCCAGCGCGACATCGATCCGATCCTGCTCGATGGCGGCGGAGCCGATGCTCAGTGCGAGCGCGACGTCGTCGTTCTTGCGCCCCTTGCCCAGGATGCGCATGATCTCGTTGCGGACACCCTTGGGAAGGTCGGGCTTCTCTCCCTCCGGCAGGTTCGGGCGTGGCGGCGCATCGTTGCTGGACGCCTGGCGTGGCGCCCGCGGTGGCGCGTCCGGACGCCGCCCGGCAAGGTCGCGGCCGATCGGTTCCCGTGCGCCCATGGGCACGTCGAGACCGGCGGGCTTGCCGCTGCGGTCATCACGGTCCCGTCCCGAGGCGCCACGACCCGACCCGGCACCCCGCCCGGACCCGCCGGTTGCCCTGCCTGATCCGCCGCGTCCCCCGCGTGACGGCTGGGACGAGCGTCCGGAACGACGATCCTGGGGCGACACGGTGACTCCGAGTGGGAGGGGGAACGGGCGGAACACGTCGAGGCCGCCTCCGGAAGGAGGCGGGCCCGGCCAAAAAGGGTTCCCCCGCGCCCAAAAAAACCCCCCGGTTTGCCC
>JAFIEQ010000158.1 GCA_020832455.1 Nitriliruptoraceae bacterium | reverse complement strand
CGAGGCGCGACCGGGGGCGTCGAGCGCCGTCGGCGCGCTCACGGACGGCCCCCCGACCGGGAGTACAACTCGCGGTCCATCGTCTCCCCCAGTGGGCCGAACAGTGGGCCGAACGGGACGTGACCGACCCGTCACGGGCCGTCCGCCCGGTTCGGAACCGCCCGGGCCCTCGCTCGGTCGACGGGCCACACGCCGCCCACGCGGGGAGCCCCCCGGGGCGTCACGCGTCCGGCAGGCTCAGGAGAACAGGATCCACCAGGCGAGCGCCCCGGTCACGATCAGGCCGAGGACCGTCGCTCCGACGACCGCCACTGCCCACGAAGCCAGGTTCACCGCACTGCTCCTTGCTGCGTCGCCTCACCCGGCGTCCCCGGGCGGTGCGTGAGCCTAGACGGCCCCGACCCGGGGGCCGAACCACGTGCACCCTCCGCTACCGTCCCCCACATGGACGCCGACGAGCCCGACGACGAACTGCTCCCCAGGCCCGGGGAGTTCGCGCGGACCACGAGCCTGCGCGACGGGACCCGGGTCCTGTTGCGCGCGATCCGGCCCGAGGACCGCGGCCGCCTCGAGGAGGGCCTGCGTCGGTTGTCCCCCGCGTCGCGCTACCTGCGGTTCCACTCGAACGTGGCGCAGCTGACCGACGAGCAGTGGCGCTACCTGACCGAGGTCGACCACCACGATCACGTCGCCATCGTCGCGATCGACCTCGACCAGCCGGACGATCCGGGGATCGGCGTGGCCCGCTTCATCCGTGAACCCTACGAGCGGTCGGTCGCGGAGGCCGCCATCACCGTCGCCGACCCCTACCACGGCCGTGGAGCCGGCACGATCCTGCTGGGCGCGCTCGCCCACCGGGCCCGCGAGGAGGGTGTGGAGGTCTTCCGCAACTACGTCCTCGAGGGCAACCACGCCATGCTCGAGGTGTTCGACGACCTCGGCGCCACCCGTCAGCGTGAGACCGCCGGGCTCTGGCGGGTCGACCTGCGGGTCCCGAGCAGCTCGGAGGACGTGCCCTCCTCCCCCGCCGGGCGGGCGTTCCTCGAGGCGGCCCGCTCCGATCGGCTGCTGGCCAGCGTCATCCCGCCCATCTGGAGCCGCTGGCGCCGACGCCGGCGAGCGGACGGCACCGCGCAGGAGCAGGACGAACCGACCGGCCCGGACGACCTCGACACGGCCGTGAGCGAGGAACTCGGCCTGGCGCAGTCGGATCTCGACGACTGGCTCGATCGTCGCGAGGGCCGCTGAGCGGCCCGATCGATCAACAGACCGGGCTGATCGTCGGCCAGGGGTTGACCCAGGTGCCGCCCTGGCGGCGCCCGATGTGCAGGTGCGGCGGGGTGGTACGGGCGTTGCCGGTCTGCCCGACCGTGCCGATGATCTCCCCACGCGAGACCGAGACGCCGGGTTCGATCCCCGGGGCGACGGTGTCGAGGTGGGCGTTGTACCACTCGCTGTTGTCGGCGGTCCGGTAGGTCACGGTGATACCACCGAGGCCCGTGGGGGCCGACGGCGGGTTCCAGCGCACGACCGTGCCGTCCTGCACCGCGACGACCGGGGTCCCCGTGCTCGCGAAGATGTCGTTGCCCTGGTGGGTGCGGCCGCCGGAGCGCGGGAAGCCCCAGTCGTTGATGAAGTCGCGCCCGGCCGCAGCCCCCTGGACCGGACACACGATGCCCGCGAGGTCGCTGCCACCGGCGGCTCCCGGGGTCCCACCGCCGCCGCGGCTCCCGGAGCCGCCGTTGCCGGACGATGCCTGGCGACGTTCCCGCTCGGCCGCCTCGCGGGCGGCCTGGGCGGCCGCCTCCTCGGCGGCGCGTCGACGGGCTTCCTCCTCCGCGGCACGCTGGGCGCGCAGATCCTCCTCGAGGGCCGCGGTCCGCCGGGACGCGGCCTCGACCAACGAGGCGGTCTCCGACGCGGTCAGCTCCAGGGAGGCCAGCAGGGCGGCCTGGGCCTCCTCCTCCCGGACGACCTCGGCCGCGACCGATGCCGCCTCGGCCCGCAGCCCCTCGAGGACCTCGAGCGTCTCGGCCGCATCGGCAGCCGCCTGCACGGCGGCGCCCCGTGCGCGCGCGGCGTCGTCGGCCCGGTCCTCGCGGTCCGCCCGCAGTTCCGTGACCTGGCGCACGGTGCCGTCCTGCACGTCGACCACGGTCTGCAGCTGCTTGACCCCGACGGCGAAGTCGTTGGGGTCCTGGGCCCGACGCAGCACCTCCAGAGCCATCGCGCCGCGCTGCGCGCCCGCCGAGCCGTACTTGAACGTGTGCACCAACTGGTCGGTGAGCACGCCCTCCTCGTCCTCGAGACGCCGTTCGGCCGCGGCCAGCGCGTCGACCGCCCGCTCGTGGGCGGCCTCCGCGTCGGCGCGGACCTGCTGCGCCTCGGCGAGCGCCTCCTCGCCGAGCGCGACCTGTCCCTCGGCCGCGACCAGCCGGCCCCGGGCATCCTCGAGCCGGACGGTGATCGCCGCGTACTGCTCCTCGGCGGCATCCAGACGGTCCCGGACGGCCCCGAGCTCACCGCGCAGCTCGCGCTCCTCCTGCTCCGCCCGGTCCAGGTCGCGCTGGATGTCCTCGCTGGACGGTTCCTGGGCCGAGGAGCCGTCGACCGCGAGCAGCGGCAGGACGCAGGCCACCGCCAGGGCCAACATCCACGGCAGGCGCCCGGGACTCGTGGCCGTGCGCACGTCGGGCATGGGCGCCGTTCCAGCGGGGAGGTGTGACGGAAGTGGTCAGTGTGCCTGGTGTTGCTCGTGAGTCCAACGAGGAGCACACCTCCCCTGCCGTCGGCACCCCCACCGCCCGGCTTGAGCACCTCGCCCCGACCCGCGGGACGACGCGCGCCCACCGACTCACCGGATGGTCGCGAACCCACCGTCCACGGGGATAATCGCGCCCGTCGTGTAGGCCCCCGCACGCGAGGCGAGGTAGATCGCGATCCCGGCCATGTCCTCCGGGGTCCCCGCCCGCCCGAGCGGGATCCGCGCCAGGGTCGCCTGTTCGGCCTCGTCGAACATGAACGCCGTCATCTTCGAGGGGAACAGCCCCGGCGCGATCGCGTTGACGTTGATGTGGTCGGCGGCCAGGTCCTTGGCGAGGTGCCGGGAGAGCTGGTGCACGGCGGCCTTGGACGCGGAGTAGGCGTAGGTCGGCAGGTAGGGGGTCTCGATCCCGTCGATCGACCCGATGGCGATCATGCGCGCCGGGTCCTCGGCACTGGCGGCGGCGCGCAGCTGGGGCAGCAGCGCCTGGGTCAGCAGGAACACGGCCTTGACGTTGAGGTCGAGGACCTTGTCGAAGCCGGCGGCCGAGTACTCCTCGATCGGCGCCCCCCACGCCGCACCGGCGTTGTTGACCAGCACGTCGAGCCGGTCCTCCCGCGCCGCGAGCTCGGCCGCGAGCTGCGTGCACCCCTGCGGCGTCGACAGGTCTGCGGGCAGCGCCACGCAGGTCCCACCGGCCGCGGTGAGCTCGTCCGCGAGCGCCTCACAGGCCTCGGCGCTGCGCGCGGAGATGTAGACCCGGGCACCGCCGGCGACGAAGCCGCGGGTGATCATCTCCCCGATGCCGCGGGAGCCACCGGTCACCAGCGTCACCTTTCCCTCGACCGAGAACAACGTCGACAGGTCCATGGGTCCCTCCACCTCGGATCGACGGTGCGACGCGTGCCGTGCGCACCGGGGGCGACCACGACGTCGTGAGACGGTTGGGCGTGCCCCGTTCCGTTCCACGCTAGCGTCACCGCACCCCGACGAGGAGGTCGGCGTGGCCGGCACGACGAACCCCGCGGACGTGCAGCGCGACGCCGAGGTGGTCCGGATCGCCAACGGGTCCGGGTTCTACGGGGACCGCCACGACGCCATGCTCGAGCTCGTCGAGGGTGGCCCCATCGACGTGTTGACCGGCGACTACCTCGCCGAGCTCACGATGCTGATCCTCTGGCGTGCACGCCAGCGGGATACGGACCGCGGCTACGCCCGCAGTTTCCTGCGCCAGGCACGCGAGCTGCTGCGCCCCTGCCTCGACCGCGGCGTGCGCATCGTGGTCAACGCCGGGGGGCTGCACCCCGCCGGGCTCGCCCGGGCGCTGCACGAGCTCGCCTCGGAGCTCGGGTGCAGCCCCGCGATCGCGCACGTCACCGGCGACGACCTCGTGCCCCGGCTCGAGCCGCTGGCCGCCGCCGGTCACGAGCTCGCGCACCTGCGTACCGGACGACCCCTGGCCGCCGCCGGGGCCCCCGCCATCACCGCGAACGCCTACCTCGGCGCCTTCGGCATCGTCCACGCGCTCGCGGCCGGCGCGGACGTGGTCGTCACCGGCCGGGTCACCGACGCCAGTCTCACCGTCGGCCCGGCGGCGTGGTTCCACGGCTGGGGTCGCGACGAGTTCGACCGGCTCGCGGGGGCGACCGCGGCCGGACACGTGATCGAGTGCGGCGCCCAGGCCACCGGCGGCAACCTCGGCGTCCCGTGGCCGACGGCGCTGGAGGATCCCGCCCGCCCGGCGCTGCCCGGCTACCCCATCGCGGAGATCGCCGCGGACGGCACGGCGGTCATCACCAAGCACCCCGGCACCGGCGGCGAGGTGTCGGTCGCCAGCGTCACCGCGCAGCTGCTCTACGAGATCGAGGGCCCCCGCTACCTCGGCCCCGACGTGATCACCCGCGTCGATACGGTGCGGCTCGAGCAGCAGGGGCCCGACCGGGTCCGTCTGCACGGGGCGCGGGGCGAGCCGCCCCCGCGGCACGCGAAGGTGGCCGCGACCCTGTTCGGAGGCTGGCGCAACCAGGCGACGTTCGTGCTCAGCGGCGGCGAGGTGGCACGCAAGCGGGCGCTGCTCGAGCGCCAGGTCGCGGCGGTCATCGACCTCGACGCGATCGCCGAGGTGCACTGGCAGGTGGAACGCACCGCCCACCCGGCGCCCGCCACCAACGAGGACGCCACCACCCTGGTGACGCTGTCGGTGACCGATCCCGACCCGGCTCGGGTGGACCGGCGCACCTTCGCCGACGGCATCGTCGGGCTCGCGCTGGCCAGCTACGCCGGGTGCACCCTGACCGCCCCACCCGCCGACGCGACGCCGGTGGGTCGCTACTGGCCGTGCCTGATCGACGCCGAGGTGCTGCACGAACTCGTCACGCTGCCCGACGGCCGTACCGTGCAGGTCGCCCCCGCGGCCACCGTGCTCCCGGCGGGTGACGCAGCGCTGGCACCGCTCGACACGCCGAGCTCCGCACCCGACGACCCCGCGCCTGCCGGGACCGACGGTGACCACGACCGCGTCGAGGTGCCGCTCGGCCGACTGGTCGCCGGCCGCTCCGGGGACAAGGGCGGCGACGCCAACATCGGGCTGTTCGTGGCCGACCCCGCCCACTACGCCTGGCTGTGCGGGCTGGTGGAGGACCCGGCCAGCCGCGCCCGGCTGCTGCCGGATCTGCCCGCCTCGGACGTGGAGGTCCACCGCTTCCCGGCGCTCAACGCGGTCAACCTCGTGTGCCGCGGGCTGCTCGGTGACGGCGTCGCCGGCTCCACGCGTCCCGATCCGCAGGGCAAGGGACTGGCCGAGTACGTGCGCGCCCGCCCGGTCGAGGTGCCGACCGCCTGGCTCGCCGCGTCCGATCAGCCGCCAGCGGCTCGGTAGCGCGCCCCGGTCCCGCTGCCCATGCGCATCACGGTGCCGGCCTCGAACAGCTCATCGAGCTCCTCGCGGACCTCCTCGGCGTCCCGACCGAGCGCGGCGGCGAGGTCGGCCGCACCAGCGACCCGCTGCGCCCGCAGCTCCGCGAGCAGGACCTCCTGGTCGGCCGCGTCGGAGCCGTCGCCGGCCGCCAGGCGCCAGGCCGTCTCCGCGGCCCGCTCCACGAGCCGTTCCACGGGCAGCGCATCGTCCACGAACGGTGGGTCACCGAGGTGACGCAGCAGCGCGCCGGGATCGCTGACCGGGGCCGGCCGCAGATCGATGGCGTCGAGGTCGCCGTGCGCCTCGGTCAGCCCGCGGGAGAGATCCAGCGTCGCGACGCCCGTCGGTTCGCCGTCACGGCCCGGTGCGCGCAGGTCCCGCAGCAGGTGCTCGACGTCACGGCCGGCGAGCCGCAGCAGCAACGTCGGGGTCCGACCGATCAGCACCGCGGCCGCGTCGTGCACCGCCACGACGTGGCGGCACAGCGCCGCGCGCTCCGCACAGGTGCAGGAGGTGTCCAGGTCCTCCAACGCGGGGACGAGCACGATGCCCTCGTCGGCGAGCGCGGCCGCGAGCGCGTTCGGGACGATCCCGTCGAGCAGCGCCGCGGTGAAGCGCAGCTCGCGGGCCAACGTGGTCGCGACCTCGGTCCAGCGCTCGTCGGAGGCGACCGGGCAGCGCAGCGTGACCCGGTCGGGGTGCGAGCGCCCCTCGTGGACCGCGGCCTCGATCCGGCCGGGGCCGATGCTCAGCTCGCCGACCGCGCCCCGCCGGGCGAGCGCCTGCCCGCGTTGGACCCGACGCGCAGCCGACGCCCCGGCCTCGTCGAGCATCCCCCGCCACAGCTCCGCCCAGGGCCGCTCACCGTTCACCAGCTCCGGCGCGCTCACGCGCCACCCCCGGCGCCGCCGGGCAGGGCGACCAGGCGCGGTCGCGTCGGGGCGGGCACCGGCTCACGGTCCTCCTCGTCGTCGGCGAGGTCGTCGGTGGACAACGCGACGAGTTCCTGCAGCTCGGCGTCGTCGAGCTCGGTGATCCAGGCCTCGCCGGTCCCGACGACCGCGTCGGCCAGCGCCCGCTTGCGTTCCAGCAGCTCGGCGATGCGGTCCTCCACGGTGCCGGCGGTGACCAGGGTGTGCACCGTCACGGGACGCGTCTGGCCGATGCGGTGGACCCGGTCGGTGGCCTGGTCCTCGACCGCGGGGTTCCACCAGCGGTCGAAGTGCACGACGTGGCTGGCCCGGGTCAGGTTCAGCCCGGTCCCACCCGCACGCAGGGACACGAGCAGGATCGGCGGGGCGTCCTCGTCCTCCTGGAAACGCTGCACCATCGCATCGCGCGCCGCGAGCGGGACCCCGCCGTGCAGGAAGGGCACCTCGGGCAGATCGAGCTCCGCGGTGAGGTGGCGGGCCAGCAGCTCACCCATCTCGCGGTACTGCGTGAACACCAGCGCCCGCTCGTCGCCGTCGGTGAGCTCGCCGAGGATCTCCGTCGCGCGCGCCAGCTTCCCGGACCGGCCGGGCAGCGTCCCGCCGTCGCGCAGGAACTGGGCGGGGTGGTTGCAGATCTGCTTCAGCGCGGTCAGCAGCGCCAGGATCCGGCCACGGCGCTCGAACGCCGTCGTCCCGAGCCCCTCCCCACCGAACGCGCGGGTCACCGCCGCCTGGTAGAGGCTGGCCTGCTCGCGGGTGAGCGAGCAGGCGACCGTGACCTCCTGCTTGGGTGGCAGGTCGACCGACACCTCCGGGTCGTCCTTGCGTCGCCGGAGCACGAAGGGCGCCACCAGACGACGCAGCCGACCAGCCGCGTCGTCGTCGTGCCACCGCTCGATGGGGACGGCGTAGCGCTCCTGGAAGCGGCGGGCGGAACCCAGCAGGCCCGGGTTGGTCAGATCGACGATGGCCCACAGCTCGGAGAGCCGGTTCTCGATCGGCGTCCCGGTCATGGCGATGCGCACCTCGGCGGTGAGGTCACGCGCCGCGCGGGCGCCCTTCGACGCCGGGTTCTTGATCTGCTGGGCCTCGTCGAAGACCGTCACGTCCCACTCGACGTCCTCGAGCAGGCCGATGTCACGACGCAGCAGGGCGTAGCTGGTGATGACGACCTCGCCCGGTTTGAACGCGCGGCTGGTGACCGCCCGGTCGGGTCCGTGGTGGCGTGTCACGCCCAGGGACGGCGCGAACCGACGGATCTCCCGTTCCCAGTTGCCGACCACGGATGTCGGGGCGACGACGAGGTGGGGGCGGTCCTGACGGCGTGAGGTCAGCAGCGCCATCGCCTGCAGGGTCTTGCCCAGGCCCATCTGGTCGGCCAGGACGCCGCCCATCCCGAGCTCCGACAGCCGCTGCAGCCAGGCGACACCCCGCTCCTGGTAGGGACGCAGCTCCCCGTCGATGTCCACGATCCGCGCCTGGCCGGGGCCGTCCTCGCGCCGCAGCCGCTCGATCAGTTCGCCGACCGCGCCCTCGGCGCCCCGCACCACCCCCCCGCCCACCCCCGCGGCGGGCGGGACGGGTCCCGACCAGAACCCGGAATCGCGCGAGGCCGGCCGCTCGGACGACCGGGGCGGCCAGGATCGCGGCGGCCAGGGCGGCTCGC
>JAFIEQ010000009.1 GCA_020832455.1 Nitriliruptoraceae bacterium | reverse complement strand
GGGGGGGGGGGGGGGCGGGGGCCCCCCCCGGGGGGGGGGGGGGCCGGGGGGGGGGGGGGGGGGCCCCCGCCCCGGCCCCCCACCGCTCCCGCCACGTCGTCGTGCTGACGACGAGGAGGCCCGACCATGATCCCGTCCTCGCCCCTCGCCCGTGAACTGCGTCGTCGCTGCGACGACGTGCTCGAACGACACGAACGCGGCGATCTCGTCGGGGCGCTTGAGGCGGCGACCCAGCTCGCCGAGGATGCGGCTGCTGCCGACCTCGCCGAGCCGGTGGTCCGCGAGTCGTTGTTCACGGCCCGGTTCGAGCGGGCGTTGCTCCTGACCGAGCTCGGGGAGTTGGACGCGGCTGCCGTCGCCTACGAGCAGGCGGCCGAGACCCCCTCGGACCTCGACGATCCCGATCACCGGCACGAGTTGGCGATGGCCGGCCTGAACCGGGGCATCTGCCTCGACGCCATCGGTGACCACGAGGGAGCCATCGCCGCCTACGACGCGATGCTCGCGCGCTTCCGTGACGCGGACGACCCCGTCACCGCCGATCAGGTGGTCCGCGTGCGGGTCAACCGGGCCGCCGCGCTGCTCGCGGTGGATCGCATCGGCGAGGCGCTGACCGCGGCGGAGACGCTCATCCCGACCTTGGACCCCGCGGACGCGCTCGAGGCGGAGCAGCTCGCGATGTGCGTGCGCCTGCGTGCGGCGGCGCTGTGCGCCTCGGCCCGCCAGGCAGAGGCCGTGGCCGCGCTCGAGGAGGTCGACCGGTGCACGGCCGAGGACCCGGCGGCACGCACCCAGGTCATCGCTGCACACCGGGACCGGGCGCAGGTGCTGCTGGAGCTCGACCGGCCCCAGGACGCGCTCACGACGCTGGACGAGGTGCTGGCCCGCTTCGGCGGCGAGCAGGACGAGGGGGTCCTGCTCCTGCTCGACGAGGTCCGGGACCTGCGCCGCGAGCTCGCCGAGCACTGAGCCGGGTCGGGTGCGCGCGGCGGCAGGGGCACCGCTGCCTCGCCGCCATCACCCGAGGGCGTTCTCCTCGCCCGACCCCCGGACGAACAGCGAGGCGGAGCGCGTGAGGGTGACGACGTCGCGCATCCACGCGAAGTCGAGGTCGGCCGGGAGCCCGAGCAGGTTGATGTCGGCCTGAGGTGCGCGCTCGAGCGCGTCCCGGAAGCCGCCGGGGATCGCGTAGACCTCGGTCTGCTGCATGCGGGCCAGGTCGACCAGACGGTGCAGCTCCGAGGTGGCGGCCGGCTTCTCGTCGATGGAGTCGACCACCGTCAGCAGACGCACCCGGCCGTTCCAGTTGCGTTGCAGCTTGTAACTCAGCAGGAGCAGCAGATCGAGCTCGGCGATCTCGTGCGCCTGCTCCCACGACGGGGTGCGCACCCAGGCGTTGATGACGTGGCGGCGGCCGAGCCCGGCACGCGGATGGTCGGCGAACAGGACCGCGGCGAGGTGGTGGTCCTTCGCACGCTGGATGACGATGCGGCGTTCCTCGCTGCCCTCCACGTCCCGCGGGACCGGCAGGAACACCGTGTTCGGCTTGAAGAACGCCCCGCCCAACGCGCCCATGCCGGCCAGGAACCCCTGCGCGAAGTGGTTGGTCTCCACGACCGTCTCGATCGCGAAGACCTCCTCGTCGCGGAACTGGGCTCCGGCCTCGGTGAGGCTCGTGGCCAGCTGCTGGGTCTGTCCCGGCGGCGCGAGCCCCATGATGGTCAGCGACCCCTTGGGTGAGGCGATGTCGTGGATGAGCCGGAACGTGCCGCGCAACTCCTCGACGTCCTCCACGGGGACCAGCAGGTTCGGCTTCCAGGCGCGCTCACGCCCCCCGCCGACCCGCGAGGCCTTCTTCACCGCCCACTCGGCGATGGCGACGAACAGGCTGCTGCGCATGTCCCCGTAGGGCGCCGCGAGCTGGCGGCGTGTGAGGTAGGTGTAGAACGCGCCCACGATGCTGAGGGCGATCAGGCTGAACACGGGGTTGACGACGAACATCGCGAACAGGCACCCGAGCGTGCCGACCAGCGCGACCGCACGCGGGATCCGCAGCAGCGGTCGGAAGCTGACCAGCCCGAGCCCCTGTTCGAGCAGGACCACGAGGTTGACCATCGCGTAGGTGATCAGGAAGAACATCGTGATCAGCGCGGCGACCGCGTTCAGATCGCGGAACAGCAGCGCCCCGACCGCCACCGCCGCGGTGACCAGCACGGCGTTGCGCGGTTCGCCCTTGGCGGTGGTCCGGGCCACGGCATCGGCGCCGGGCAGTGCCTTGTGGGCGGCCAGGGCCTGCAGGATCCGGGAGGCGCCCACCAGCGAGGACAGCGCGGCCGAACAGGTCGAGCCGAGCAGTCCGGCGAGCACCGCGGGGCCCCAGGCGGCCCGGTCGATCATGATGGTGTAGTTGGCGACCAGTTCCTCGGAGGTCGCCACCCGCGAGAACCAGACGGCGAGTGCCAGGTAGACGACGGTGGCGACGCCGATGGCCGACATCGTCCCCAGCGGGATCGAGCGACGCGGGTTGGCGAGCTCGCCGGACATGTTCGCGCCGGCCATGATCCCGGTCGCGGCGGGGAAGAAGATGGCGAACACACCCCAGAACCCGATCCCGCCGAACCCCGCCTCCGGGGTGCCCGGGAACCGGCCGATCAGCTCCACGGACTGGTCGAGGGGCAGGGTGAACACGGTGGCGGCGACGGAGGTCAGCGCCCCGACGAACAACGCCAGGATGAGGAACTGCACGCGGAACGCCAGCCGCGCGGAGATCAGCGCGATCACCAGCAGCACCCCGAAGACCCCGAAGTCCACGGCGAGGTTCGGATGATCCGGGAAGATGAGTTGCCAGCCTGTGCGGAACCCGAAGACGTACATCGCGACGGCGAACGCCTGCGCCATGAACAGCGGGATCCCGATGCTGCCGGCGACCTCGATCCCGAGCGAGCGCGAGATGATCGAGTACGCCCCGCCGGCACCGATGCGGATGTTGGTGGTCACCGAGGACAGCGACAGGCCGGTCGTCGCGCTGATGCCCATGGCGACCAGGATGACCACCACACCACCGAGGATCCCGGCGTTGCCCACGACCCAGCCGAGGCGCAGGTACATCAGCACGCCCAGGATCGTCAGCAGGGTCGGGACGAACACCCCTCCGAAGGTGCCGTACCCGGTCCGCGTGGTGCCCGTGGCGTCGTTGGTCATGGACGGAGGCTAGACAGCCGATGCCCGGCCGTGAGCGGGTGGCCGACCCTCGCCCTGCTGCGGCGGGCCGTCACCCGGCCTGGTCGACGGGTCCCGCGCGCCGGTCGGGCTCGTCGGTGGCGTCCACGTCGTGCGGGTCCTCGATCACCGCGCGACGCAGCTGGTCACGGGCCCGCGCCACCCGGCTCCGGATCGTGCCGATCGGCAGCTCGAGTGTCTCGGCCGCGTCCGCGTAGGACCAGCCGAGCACCTGGGTGAGCACGAACGCCTCGCGCCGCTCGGGGACCAGGCCCGCGATCAGCTGCTGGAGACCGACGGCGTCCGCCTCCGGGGCCTCGGCGCGCTCCGGGATGTCCTCGGTGGTCTCGCTGCGCCGTCGCCGTCGCTGCCGGCGGCGGATCTCATCGGCGGCGACGTTGCGTGCGACGGCCAGCAGCCAGGTCCGGGCGCTGGCGTCGCCGCGGAAGCGATGCATCGAGCGCATGGCCCGGACGTAGACCTCCTGGGTGAGGTCGTCGGCGGCGCCGGGGTCGACGAGGTGCGCGCAGAAGCGCCACACGTCCGCCTGCGTGGTGCGGATGAACGATGCCAGGGCGAGTCGGTCACCGGCCGCTGCGCGGTGCAGCAGGCTGGTCGTCTCGTCCATGGGCGGTCCATCGCGGCGTCGGGGGTCATCCGGCGGGAGGCGAGGGTACGTGTGCGACCTGCGGACAGCGGTCCGGGTCCTCGGAACCACCCCGCGCCCGTGGACGACCACCTGCACGACCGCCGGTGTCGATCGACCCGCTGTCGGAGGAGCCGTGATGCCATCGAACCCCCGCGTCTGTCACGCGGTGCAGGAGGACCTGTCCGCGGCCGCCGACGCCGAGGAGCAACTCCTGCCGTCCGTGGAGCTCGACCGCCACCTCGCCGTCTGCGCCAGCTGTCAGGGCTTCCGCGACGGGCTGGAGGCCGTGACCCGGCGCGTCCGGGTCGGCGTCGCCGACGAGGTCCCGGACCTCACCGCCTCCGTGCTCGTGGCGCTGGCGGATGACCGGGCCGTGAGCCGGGACCGTCGGACGTTGGAACTGCGGTGGCTGGTCGCCCTCGCGGGTGCCGTCCAGCTCGTGCTGGCCGTCCCCGCACTCGTCGGGATGGTGGGGCCGGATCTGCACCTGGGTCGGGACCTCGCCGCGTTGCAGTTGGCGCTCGGCGTGGGCTTCCTCGTCGCCGCCTGGCAGCCCTCACGGACCCCCGGGCTGGTGCCTGTCGCGGTGGTCGTCGCCCTCGTGGCGGTGGTCACCGGGTCGCTGGACGTGCTCAGCGGTGCGGCGACGCTGACCGGCGAACTGACGCACCTGGCGGAGATCGTCGGCGTGGCGGCACTGATCGCCCTGCGCCGACGTATCCCCAGCGGCCCACTCCCGCTGCGTGCCGGCGCCGAACCCGTCTGAGACCCTCGCACCCACCGTCCCCACGCCCAGGACCCGTCATGTCGAACACGGCCACGCTGCCGCGCGTCGCGCGCCCCGGCACCCCTCGGGGTGCCACCCTGCGGGCGTCGGTGCTGGCCGTGCTCGCCGGGACCCTGCTGCTGCTCACCGGTGGCGCGGCGCAGGCGCACGCGATCCTGTTGTCGGTCGACCCCGCTGACGGCGAGACGGTCGAGTCGGCTCCCGACGCGGTCCGGCTCACCTTCAACGAACCGGTCCAGGTCACCGTCGACGGCGTCCGCGTCTTCGACGCCGACGCCACCCGTGTGGACGAGGGGGCGCTCGAGACGGGCGACGGCTCGGTCGTCGGGGTGCAGCTGCCCGCCGACCTGCCGGACGGTGGGTACGTCGTCACCTACCGGGTGACCAGTGCGGACAGCCACCCGATCGCCGGGGTCACGACCTTCGTCGTCGGTGAGGGCAGCGTCGACGACGCGCTGGTCGGCGCGCTCACGGACGCCGAGGCGGCGGGCGCCGGCCCGGCCACCGACCTGGTCCGCTGGGCCAGCTACCTCACGGTGCTGCTCGCCGGCGGGTTGTGGATCATCGGCGTGACGACCATGCGTCGGCCCGCGGACCGGGGGATGGTCCGCGAACTGGGGCGTGGTATCGCGATCCTCGGACTGGGCGTCACCGGGGTCGCGGTCGTGGTGCAGGCGGCCACCCTGTCCGGTGGTGGGCTGGGCGCGGTCACCGAACAGGCGCTGCTCACCGACATCATGGGTTCCGGGTTCGGCCAGGGCGTCGTGGTGCGCGTGCTCGGGCTCCTGCTGCTGCTCGTCGCCTGGCAGCAGGCGACCTCCCGCATCGCGGCCGTGCTGGCCGGGGCCGGGGCCGTGGCCGCGGTGTCCTCCTTCGCGCTCGATGGGCACCAGCGCGCCACCGACCCCGTGGCGCTCATGATCGGTGCCGACGTCGTGCACCTGCTCGGTGCGGCCACCTGGTTCGCGGGGCTGGTGGTGCTCGCGATGCTGCTGCGCAGCCGTGCGGCCCGTCGGGACCCGGTCGCCGTGGCGGCCGTCGTGGCGCGGTTCAGCACGGTGGCGCTGATCAGCGTCGGGGTGCTGTCGCTCGCCGGGGTCGCGATGGCCGTGCCGCTCGTCGGCGCTGGCAGTGCGTTGCTGGGCACCGACTACGGCCTGCTGCTCGTGGCCAAGACGGTCGCGGTCGCGCTGGTCGTCGCCGTCGCCGCCTACAACCGCCAGCGGCTCGTCCCCCTGGTGCGCGCCGTGCAGATCCCGGCCGGTGCGTCGGGTGGGGTCGAGACCGACACGGTCGAGCCCGGGACCGACGCCACCGGGACGGTCGACGCGCGTGCCACTCGGATCGAGCGCGCCTGGCGGCGGTTGCGGCGCACCGTCAGCGTCGAGGCCGGCCTGCTGGTCGCGGTCCTCGGCATCACCGGGGTGCTGGTCTCGACCCAGCCCGCGGTCGAGGCCGCCGGCCTCAGCGGCTACTACGAGGTGACGGCGCCGCTCGACGACGGACTGGAGCTCGATCTGGTGGTCGACCCGAACCGCACCGGGCTGAACACCATCCACCTCTACGTGCTCGACGAGAACGGTCGGCCCTCGGCCGACGTGACCGACGTGACGCTCGAGTTGACCTTCGTGCCCCAGGACATCGGCCCGATCACGATCGAGCCGCTGTTCGCGGGGACCGGGCACTGGATCGCGACGACCGACGAGCTGAGCTTCCCGGGTGACTGGGAGCTGCGCGTGGTCGCCGGCGTCGACCGGTTCACCGAGTCGAACGTGACCCTGGACATCCCCGTCGCTCCCTGACCAGCTCCCCCTGCCCGGCGCAGTGCGCCGACCGCCGTGTCCGTACGCAGCCACGTGCCCCGACGGCGCGCCCGCACGCCCACACCGTGTGACGACCGATCGAACCGAGGAACGCCATGCGAACGACCGCACCGCTCGAGTCCCCGACCCGTGTCGCACCACCACGACGCCACGTCCGGCGGGCGTGGAGCACGGCGGCGCTCACGCTCGCCCTGAGCGTGCTGCTGGTGCTCCCGGCCGCTGCGCACCCGTTCATCCGCGGCGGTGAGGCGCCGGTGGACTCCCTGGCCAGCCTGCAGCTCGACCTCGCTCACGGCTGCGCGAGCGAGACCGCCGGCGAGGGCGATCCGACCACGGAGGTCGCACTCGAGGTCCCCGAGTGGATGTGGATCGCCGCGGTGCCGGAACCCGACGGTTGGGAGGTCTCCTTCGAGACCGACCCGGAGGGCTTCGCCACGGTGGTCGTCTGGGATGCGCGGGACGCGACGGAGCCCGCCCCGGTCTTCGACCTCGACGTGGTCGTGGAGGGCGAGGCCGGCGAGGAGCGTTTCCTGTCGGTCTTCCAGGCGTGCGACGACTTCTCCTACCGGTGGATCGGGACCCCGGACGAGCCGGCCGACGACCCGGCCATCCGTCTGCGGCTCGTCGCGGCGGATCCCGACGCGCCGGCTCCCGAGCGCACGCCCATCGCGCCGCCCGAGGAGGAGGCGCCCGAGGAGGACACCGACGGCGACGCCGCTGACGAGGGCTCGGTCGACGTCGACGACCCCGCGGACGAGACGGCGACCACCGACCCGGACGAGGCCGAGGACGCCACCGAGGAGGAGTCCACCGACGAGGCGGCGACCGATGCGGACGCGGTCGACGAGGCGGACGGGACGCTGGCCGCCGAGGCGACGGACGGTGCCGGCGGCGCGCTCGTGTGGATCCTGGCCGGCATCGGGCTGCTCGTGCTGGGTGGCGCGGCCGTCTGGTACGCGCGTCGCTCGACCCCGACCGAGGCATGAGGATGCGCCGTCGACTGGTGTGGCTGACCGGTCTGGTGGCCCTGCTCGTGCTCGGGCCGGCGGGCGCCGCGTTCGCCGATCCGGCAGGCCCGACGCACTTCCGCTCGACGGCCACGCAGATCGAGACGGCGGACGGCGAGGACCCCGGCATCGGGCTGGAGATCGTGGGCGGCGATGCCTACCTGGTGCTGGACGCCCGGGGACGATCGGTCGCCGTGCCCGGCTACGAGGGCGAGCCGTACCTGCGCTTCGACGCCGACGGGTCCGTGTGGGTCAACGAGCGTTCACCGGCGAGGTGGCTCAACGACGCCCGCTTCGGCTCCCTGGAGGTCGAGGTCCCCGTCGGGGCATCCGCGGACGCACCCCCGGAGTGGCGCATGGTCTCCCGCGGCGGGGTGTGGTCCTGGCACGATCACCGCATCCACTTCATGTCGCCGTCCCTGCCCGCCCAGGTGGATCCCACGGCCGGCACGGTCCAGGCCGTCACCTCGTGGGAGGTGCCACTCACGGTCGATGACGACGAGGTGGTCGTCCGCGGTGAGCTCGACTGGGTCCCGGGACCCTCGACGCTGGTGTCCGCGATCTGGGGCGGACTCGCCGCCCTCGGTGCGGTCGGTCTGCTCCTCGCGGGCGCCTCGCGGGCGCCGGCGGTCACCGGGGTCGCCGCGTTGGTCACCGGTGCGAGCGGCGCAGCCGCGACCTGGACGATGCCCGCCGGCGCCGACGTGGAACCGGCCCTGCTGGTGCTGCCCGGCGTGGCGCTGGTCATCCTCGCGGTCGGGCGCTGGTGGGCGCGACAGGGTGACCCACGAGCCGAGTGGGTCGTGACCGGTGCTGGTGTCCCGATCGGGATCTGGGGGGTGGTGCAGATCGGCGCCCTGACCCGACCGATCGTCCCGGGACCCCTGCCGGTCGCGGCGGTGCGCCCGATCGTGGCGGTCGCGCTCGCCGTCGGCGTCGGCACGGTCCTGCTGCTGGGCCGCCGGGTCGTCCTCGCGACCCGGGTCGATCCCGACGCCGACGCCTGAGGGGATCGACGACCTCCACGGTCGCCGATCGTCCGACCCGGGTTCACGTTCCGGTCACCTCGCCGTCGTCCGGCCCTCGTAGCGTCGGTACACGGACCAGGCGAGGGGAACCGTGGTGCTGACCGCGCAGGTCGGGATCGACGCGGCGGCGGTGACGCTCGTGGTCGCGAGCCCGACGCCGGGCGGGTGGTTCACCGCGCGGGGTCGGCGGCGGCTGGTCCTCAACAGCGGACGTGCCATCGCGCGGGACGGGCAGCTGGGTCCCGGGATGCTCGCGTTGCTGGACGAGACCTGCGCCCGACTGCAGACGGCCGCCTTCGGGGTCGGTGCCGGGTCGGTGACGACCTCCGTCGCCTCGTCGCTCCGGGTCGCCGAGGACCTCGAGCAACTGTTGGCCATCGTGGCCGATCGGTTGGGTGGTCCCGTGACCGTCCTCACCGAGGAGCAGGAGGCGCGCGCCCTGCTGCTCGCCGCTCGCGCCACGATCGGGCCACCACCGGTGCGGGGGGCGAGCATCCCGGTCGGCGCTGGCCCAGCGGAGGTGGTCCTCGCGCTCGACGCCGACCGCATCGCCTCCATCCGGGACGTCGGGACCGGGGTCCCCGAGCGGGTCGCGACCGACGGTGGGGTCCGCGGACTACTGCCGACCGAACGGGTCGATCCGTTCCACCCCTCCGTGCGCGGCCACGTCGAACGCCACGCCCAGGCGCTCGCGGCGCGGCTGCCGGTCCGGACCGGCTGGCCCGTGGTCACCGGTGAGGGTCCCCGCGCGCTCGCCCGGACCCTGCTGGCCCGCCGCCGGGGTGCCCGCCGGTCGGTGGCGGCCGGGGGACTGCACGCCACCCGCGGCGAGGTCGCCTCCATCGTCCACGAGCTCGCCGCCGCCGGCCCGACCGCCCGCCTGTTGCTCCCCGCGATCGCGCCCGACGAGGTCGATCTGGTCGCGGTCACCGCCACCCTGCTGACCCAGGTGCTCACCCGGCTCGGCGCGACCGGTGCACGGTTCAGCGACGTCGAGGTGCTCGACGGTCTGATCGCCGGCGCCCTGGAGCGGCCCGTGCCCGTCGACCCCGACGAGGTCCGTGCGGGCGGCCTGGAGGATCTCGCGGCGCTCGGTGGGTTCCCCGCACCCCGGATGGAAGCGTTCGCACGCCACGCGGTGACCCTGCTCGAGGCCGAGCACCACCCGGCCGTCGTGGATCCCGCCGAACGAGCGCTGCTGGACCTCGCCGCGCGGTTGGTGATGCTGCCGCCGGAGCGGTGCGATCAGGTCCGCGCGAGCGGCATCCGGGGGGTCGATCCCATGGATCTGGCCACCGCGCTCGAGGTGGCGACGGTGGCCGGCATGGCGCGAACCGGGCCGGCTCGCCGCCGTCGGGACGGGCTCGCCGCCCTGCTCGTCGCGGCGCAGCGGCATCCGGACGCGGCCACCGGGTCGAGCGGGAGCGGTCCGCGTCCGGGGACGCCGTCCGAGGTGGTCACGGACGGGACGGGCATCGCCCGGCTGGTCAGCCGCCCCTGACCGACGCTCGGCGGCGTGCAGCGACGCCGAGCGCGGCTGCCGCGTCGGTCACTCCTCCGGCTCCTCGGGCTCGGGCTCGGGTTCCGGCTCGGGCTCGGGTTCCGGTTCAGGTTCCGGTTCCGGCTCCGGGGCGGGCTGCGGCTCCGGAGGCTCCTCGGGTTCCGGTTCGGGCTGCGGCTCGGGTCCGTCCGAGACGACCAGTTGCACGACCGTCCCGACCGGGACGCTCTCGCCCGGTGCCGGGTCCTGCGAGATCACGATGCCCTCGAGGACGACCTCGTTGAACGCCCGCTCCACGCGCGGGTCGAGGTCCTGCTCCTCGAGCCGCGCGATGGCGCTCTCCTCGGGGGTGTTGACCACCGAGCGCACGATGCGGGTCTCCTCGCCGCTGCTCACCGTGTAGTCGATGCGCGTCCCGGGGGCGACCTCGTCGCCGGCGTCGGGGCTGAAGGACAGGATCCGGCCCTCCTCGACGTCCTCCGAGGGCTCCCGGTCGACCGTGCCGATGCTCAGGTCCGCGTCCAGGATCGCCTGCCGTGCCTCTTCCTCGGGGAGGTTCAACAGGTCGGGGACCACGACCAGTTCCTCCCCGGCGGAGACCTCCAGGTCGACGAAGGTGTCGGGCTCGGCTTCCGTGCCGGCATCCGGACTCTGGCTGACGACCCGGCCCTCCTCGATCTCCGAGGAGGGGACCGCGGTGACGGTGCCGACCTGGAACCCCTCGGCGACGATCAACGCCCGTGCGTCCTCCTCGGTCAGGTCGACGACGGACGGGACCTCGAACAGCAGCTCCTCCTCCTCGCCGCCACCGAGGTTGAACAGCGCCCAGGTCCCCCCGACCAACGCCAGCACGGCCAGGATGGCGAGCAGGACGTACACCACCGCGCGGCGGCGTCGTTCCTGCTCGTGGGTGCGCACCGGGCGGGTCGCCGGGGTGGGCTGCAGCAGCGCGGTGTCCTCCGCGGTCATCACCGCAGGCGCTGCGACGGGGGCACCGACCCGTGCGCTCGCGAGGTCGTCGCGCATCTCCGTGGCGTACTGGTAGCGGTTGGCCGGGTTCTTGGCCAGCGCGCGCATCGTGATCGCCTCCGCGGCGGGGCTGATCGACGGGTCCAGCTCCCGGGGTGGGCGCGGCGGCTCCTGGACGTGCTGGTAGGCGACCGTGACGGGCGAGTCGCCCCGGAAGGGCTGCTCGCCGGTCAGGGACTCGTAGAGCACCACACCCAGCGAGTACAGGTCGGAGCGGTTGTCGACGTCCATCCCCTGGGCCTGCTCGGGCGAGAGGTAGGCGGCGGTGCCGAGCACGGCGGCGGTCCGGGTGACGGTCTCGTTGTCGACCGCGCGGGCGATCCCGAAGTCGGTGACCTTCACCGCACCCTCGTCGGACAGCAGGATGTTGCCCGGCTTGATGTCGCGGTGGACCAGGTTGCGTTCGTGGGCGTAGGCCAGTGCGGAGCAGACGTCCGCGACGACCTCCAGTGCCCGGTCCTCGGTGAGCCCGCCCGCGGCGATGGCCTCCTGCAGCGAGCGGCCCTCCACCAGCTCCATGATGATGTAGGGCTGGCGGCCGACCTGCCCGTCCGGCAGCGGCACGTCGTCGTGCCCGGTGTCGTAGACCGCGACGAGGTTGGGGTGGTTCAGCCGGGCGACGTGGCGGGCCTCGTCCTCGAAGCGGCGGGTGAAGCTCTCGTCCTCCCGGAAGCGGTCGAGCAGGAGCTTGACGGCGACCTCGCGGTCCAGCGAGCGGTCGTGCGCGGCGTAGACCTCGGCCATCCCGCCGCGACCGAGCAGACGACGCAGCTCGTAACGGCCGGCCAGGACGCGACCTGTGCTCACGGGGACCTCTCTGGATGCGAACGGGCGGAGAGTAGCAACGGGCGGGGGCGGGCCCCGGGGGTCTCGGACCGTGACTCGTGGGCCGGGCCGCGCGGGGTGGTCAGTTGTCCAGCGCCGCCTGCAGGACCTGCCGGGCGATGGGGGCGGCGGTCCCGCCCCCGCTGGCGTCCGGACCGTCGTCGGCGACGACCACGGCGACGGCGACGTCCTGACCGGCGAAGCCGATGAACCAGGCGGTCGGGTCACCGCCGGTCTGGGCCGTGCCGGTCTTGCCCCCGACGTTGACCCCGTCGATCGCGGCGGCGGTCCCCGTGCCCGCGCGCACGGCGCTGATCATCATGGTGCGCAGCTGCTCCGCCGAGCGCGGGGACAGGGCGGCCCCGCCGCCGGGCAGCTCGGTCCAACGACGTACCTCGGCCCGTTCGATCTGCCGGCCGTCGGGATCGCGTACCCCGGAGACGAGGTAGGGACGCATGACCACGCCGCCGTTGGTGACGCTCGCGCCGACCAGGGCCATCTGCATCGCGGTGGCCCGCACGTCGCGCTGGCCGATGGCGCTCTGCGCGGTCGCCGGGACGTCGAGGTCGCTCGGGACGACGGAGCGCGCGACCGTCAGCTCGTAGGGGACGTCGGCGTTGAACCCGAAACGTTCCGCCTGTTCGCGCAGGGCGTCGTCGCCGAGCTCGACCCCCAGTCGGGCGAACACCGTGTTGCAGGAGCGGGCGAACGCGTCGGACAGGTTGACCCGGTCCCCGCCGCCGCAGGGTTGGCCGGTGATGTTGCCGATGTTCGACTGGGTCTGCGGGACGTCGAACTCGGCCTCGTCGGGGAACCCGCTGGTCGGTTCCAGCCCCGACTCGAGTGCCGCCGCCGCGGTGACGACCTTGAAGGTCGAACCGGGCGGGTACAGCTCGCGGGTCGCCCGGTCGATCAGCGGTCGTCGCTCGTCGCTGCGCAGCGGCAACCACGCGTCGTTGACGACCGCCGGGTCGTGGGCGGACAGCGGGTTGGGGTCGAACGTCGGGTTGGCGTAGCTGGCGAGCACCGCCCCGGTGGTCGGGTCCAGGGCCACGACCGCGCCCTCACGGCCGTCGAGTGCGTCCCGGGCAGCCTGCTGGATGGCGGGCACGACCGTCAGCTCCACGGTGTTGCCGGGGCGGTCTCGGCCGCCGAGCAGCTCCCCGAGGTTCTGTGCCACCACCTCGGTGCTGCGACCCGTGAGCTGCTCGTTGAGGGCGGACTCCAGACCGGAACGCTGCAACACGATCGAGTAGTACCCGGTCAGGTGGGCGAACAGGGGTCCGTCGTCGTAGACCCGGAGGAAGGCGTACTGCCCGTCGCTCGGGATGCTCTGCGCGATCGCCCGGTCGGCGGCCACGATCGGACCGCGTTCCAGGGCGTACTCGCGGATGATGATCCGACGGTTGCCCGGGTGGTTGGCGATCTCGTCGGCCTGGAACAGCGCGATCACGTTCAGGTTCACGAACAACGCGCCGAACAGCACCAGGACCACGGTGGTGACGCGCGTGATCTGCTTGTTCACGATGCCACCGGCCGGGCGGGGGTGAGCGAGGCCCGACCCTTGGCGCTGCCGCGGGACTCGTCGCTGATCCGGAGCAGCAGCGCGACGAGCAGGTAGTTCGCGAGCAGCGCGGACCCGCCGTAGGACACGAACGGCAGGGTGATCCCCGTCAGGGGCACCAACCGGGTCAGCCCGCCGACGATCACGAACGTCTGGGCGGCCAGCACGATGGTGAGCCCGACGGCGAGCAGCGTGCCGAACTCGTCGCGGGCGGTCTGGGCGATGCGCATCCCCCGCAGGATCATGACGAGGTAGAGCATCAGGACCGCGGTCGCGCCGAGCAGGCCGAGCTCCTCACCGATGACGGTGAAGATGGCATCGGTCGCGGCGAAGGGGACGTCCTGGGGACGTCCGAAGCCGAGCCCCGTGCCGGTCAGCCCCCCGGTGGCGAAGGCGAACAGGCTCTGGGCGATCTGGTAGGCCTCGCCGCTGACGTCGGCCCACGGATCCAGCCAGATGCGTACCCGCACGCGCACGTGCCCGAAGGTCTGCCAGGCGGTGAACGAGGCCACGGCGAACAGCGCTGCCCCGACCCCCGGGTAGGCGAGCCGGCCCGTGGCGACGTAGAGCATCGCCATGAACGCGCCGAACAGCAGCAGGGCGGTGCCGAGGTCGCGCAGGTAGGCCATGATGAGCATGGCCATGAACGCCGCCACGAACAGCGGGGCGAGGTGGCGGGGTGCCGGCAGCAGCACCGGCCCGACGCGCTGGGTCGCCACCGAGAGCAGCGGCCGGTTGCGTTCCAGGTAGCTGGCGAGGAACACGACCATGGTGAGCTTGGCGACCTCACCCGGCTGGAAGCGCATCCCGAAGATGTCGATCCACAGCCGGGCACCGTTGATGAGCCCGGCGCTCAGGAACGGGATGAGCGGCAGGATCAACAGCACGATCGTCGCGAGCCCGAACGTGTACTGGTAGCGGGCGAGGCTGCGGACCTCGCGCACCGACAGCAGCGTGGCGCACAGCACCCCGACCGCGACCGCGGTCCACACCGTCTGGGTCGCGGCCAGGTCACTGCCCGTCGCCAGGTCGGTCCGGCGGACGAACACCAGCCCGAGCCCGTTGAGCAGGAACGCGATGGGCAGCAGCGTCGGATCGCTGTCG
Organism: Nitriliruptoraceae bacterium; assembly: GCA_020832455.1. Taxonomy (GTDB): domain Bacteria; phylum Actinomycetota; class Nitriliruptoria; order Nitriliruptorales; family Nitriliruptoraceae; genus PWLR01. The sequence continues at coordinate 39,358 of JAFIEQ010000009.1, read as the reverse complement.
GGCGCGAAGGTGCGCACCGTGACGTGCGCGACCGCCGCCGTGATGGCCAGCGCGATGCCGGTCACGATGGCCGCGGGGGGCAGTTCGGAGGACTCGGACCACCCGAGCAGGATGCCCGCACCGGCGGTGAGGACCACGGCACCGATCAGCAGCCTGACCTCGACGACGCGCGGGTTGGTGGTGGTCCCCGTGTCGCTCATTCGCGGATGCTCACGGGCTGTCGTCCGGCTCGTCACCCTCGGCGTCGTCGGGGTCGGTGGTCGCGGGGTCGTCGGCGTCCTCGACCTCGGCGTCGCCGTCCTCCGGGAGGTCGGTCCGCGGGGGGATCAGCCGCACCAGGCGACGCGCGTCGTTGATGTCCGCGGCGGTGCGTCCCTGCTCGAGGCGGGGGTGCTCGTAGCTCGGGATGTCGTCGAGGAAGAGGTCGGTGCGCTCGACGACGCGGGCGAGCGGGATCGGACCGATGGCGCCGTCGATCCCCTGGTAGATCACCACCTCCTCGCCGTCGAGCCCGACGAAGTAGCTGCGGGAGAGCAGGAACTGCCCCATCCCGAACAGGATGCCGGCCAGCACGGCCAGGCCGACCACGATGGCCGTGGCGCGCAGCAGGATCCGACCCGGCGCCGGGGAGTCGTCGTCGCCCCCGCCGCGCGCGGCGCCCATCGCGGCGCTGCCGGCCCCGCCGCCGCTGCGGGTCAGCGAGCCGTAGTGGCCCAGCTGCCCGGCCCAGTCCTCGCCGTCCGAGGGGCTGTTGGACCGGATCGGGATGGGGCGCTGGCGTGCGGTGGTGATGGTCGCGCCGTCGTCCTGGCCGTCGTCCTCGTAGCGCAGCAGCAGCACCGTGATGTTGTCGGGACCACCGGCCTCGTTGGCCCGCTCGATTAGGTCGGCGACCGCAGCGTCGGCGTCGTCGGTGTCGCCGAGCACCGTGGCGATGTCCTCGTCGGGGACGACGCCCGTGAGCCCGTCGGAGCACAGCAGGACCTGGTCACCGTCGCGCAGGTCCAACGACATGGAGTCGACGTCGACCTCCGGCGAGACGCCGATGGCGCGGGTCACCACGGAGCGCTGGGGGTGGTGGGCCGCCTCCTCGCGGGTGATGCGGCCCTCGTCGATGAGGTGCTGGACGAAGGTGTGGTCGTCGGTGATCTGACTGAACGTGCCGTCGCGCAGCAGGTAGGCGCGCGAGTCACCGACGTGGGCGACGTGCAGTCGTCGTCCCTCGACCAGCGCGGCGGTCAGCGTGGTGCCCATGCCGCGGTAGTCCGGGTTGTCGATCGCCATCTTGGAGACGCTGGTGTTGGCGGTCACGACCGCGTCGCGCAGCGCCTCGAGCGCCTCCGGTGCGTCGTTGAACACCCGCCCGACGAGTGCGTCGATCGGCTTGAGCGCGTTCGCGGACGCGACCTCACCGGCGAGGTGGCCGCCCATCCCGTCCGCGACGGCGAACACGCTGTCGCGCAGCAGCAGCGCGTCCTCGTTGCCCTCGCGGACCTGGCCGACGTGGGAGTCGCCACTGGCGATGATGCGCCTCATCGACGCACCTCCACCGCGGTCTTGCCGAGCCGGAGCTGATCACCCGAGGCCAGCGGGGTCGGCCGGGTGACCTTCGCGCCGTTGAGGTAGGTGCCGTTGGTCGAGCCGAGGTCGCGCACCGACCAGGAGCCGTCGTCGGGGAGGATCTCCGCGTGTTCGTCGGAGGCGTAGACGTCCTCGAGGTGCACGTCGACACCGGGGCCCCGCCCGATCAGCAGCCCACGCCCCTTCAACGCGATGACGTGGGGAGCGGCTCCGGGGGAGTGGACGACGATCTCCTTGGGGATCTTGCGCGAGCGGCGGGCCTGGTCGGACGGCGCGGCGACGGCGGGTCGTGGCGCGGGGGGTGCCTTGCGACGCTTGGTGCCGTACACGTCGGCGCTGGCACTGCGGACGGTATGCGCGACGAAGACGTAGAGCAGGGCGAGGAGCCCGAACTTCAGCAGCGTGAGCAGTTCCGGCGGCACGTCAGCTCCTCACGAGCTCGACGACCGCGTCCCCCAGCTGGATCCGGTCCCCAGGACCGATCGGGTGCTCCGCGGCGCGGGCACCGTTGACCTTGGTGCCGTTCGTGGACCCCAGGTCGACGACCCACCAGGCCTCACCACGACGCACGAACGCGGCGTGCTCCCGGGACACCGTGGAGTCGTCGACCACGAGGTCGCAGCTCGACGATCGCCCGGCGGTCAGCCGCGTGCCGTTGACGGGGACGCGGGTGCCGGAGCTCTCCCCGCTGCGGATCACCAGCGAGAGCCCGGAGGTCGGCACGGCGCCGACGACCTGGGTCTGATCGATCGGTGCGCGGGTGTCGGCGGCCAGTGGGGCGGGAGCCGGGCGCGCCGCCGCAGCCGGCTCGGGCTGGCGGGCGGGGGCCGCGGCGCGGCGCGTGCCCTCGACGACCTCGACGCGGCCGGCGAGCCGGAAGCGTCCGAGCCGCAGCTGTTCGTCGGTCTCGATGCGGACCCGGGCGGGGCCCCGCAGCGTCCAGCCGCGCTCGTCGGCGGTGCGGACCACCACCTCCGCGAGCTCGCGCGGCAGCGAGGTGCCGTACCCCGCGAGGCGCTCGTGGTCCTTGCCGCTCACGGTGACGCGGTAGACGTTGGGGACGACGACGCCGGACTCCGTGACGTGCTGGCGGTCCTCGCCGTAGCGCTGCACGGCCTTGGCGAGTTCGACCGGCTGCACCCCGGAACGGAAGATGCGCGCGAAGAAGCCCTCGACGGCGCCCTCGAGGCGTCGCTCGAACTCCTGCAACACGCCCATCGGTCGCGCCCGTCCGCTGAAGGTCATCGGCCCCGACACCGGCCCGTCCCCGGCCGGTCACAGCACGATGGTCGGTGGTCGTCGGGGTGTTGGCTGGAGCACTCTATTGGAGGCTCCGGCAACGACCGTTGGAGGGTAGCCCAGGGGTCGTTCGCGACGACCCGTCCGAACGGCGCCGTGCGGGCCCTTCAGCGCGTCCGTCGCGTGCCGACAGCCGGTGGTCGCCCAGGCCGGGTCGGCGTGCCGCCCGGTCGCGCGTTGTCGGTGGCGCCGAGGCGTTGCTACGCTTCGCCGCTCACCCCGGGCGGGTGGCGGAATTGGCAGACGCGCACGGTTCAGGTCCGTGTGTCCTAACGGACATGGGGGTTCAAGTCCCCCCTCGCCCACAGGCTCGTACAGGGGTCTAGCACCCCGAATACGACAGAATCGCTCGAACGCCTCCACTGCTTGGTGGGGGCGTTTCTGCGTGTGTGACACCTTTTTGACACCAGTAGGGGTCGTGACACCGGATGGCTGGGGGTGTCGCCCCGGTGTCGGCGGGTGTTCACAGGTCTCCGAAGATGGCTGCGGCGGTCGTCTCGGCGGCGGTGGCGTCGTCGCCTTCGAGGGCGTGGGCGTAGACCTGCATCGTCACGGCGGGATCGGCGTGGCCGATGCGTTCGGAGACGACCTTGATGGGCACCCCGGCGCGTAGTGCGAGCGTGGCCCAGGTGTGGCGGAGTCCGTGAACGCCGATGCGGGGTAGGTCGGCGGCATCGACCTGGCGGGTGAACATCTGTGAGGCCCGCTTGGGTGGGATGGCGGTGCCGTCGGGGCGGGTGAACACCAGGTCGTTGTCCTCCGGCTGGTTCGACCAGGCGGGACCGGCGGCGAGCCGCTCCTCGGCCTGATGTCTGCGGTGGCTGGTCAAGACGGTGATGGTGCGGGTGTCGAGCGCGATGGCGCGTTCGCTGTCGTCGCTCTTGGCGTCGAGCTGCCAGACGATGACGCCGTTGGCGACCGTGACGGTCTGGCGGATCGTCAGTCGTGCACGCTCAAGCTCGAGATCAGCCCAGCGCAGGGCCAGTGCTTCGGCGCGCCGGAGGCCGGTGGTGGCGATGAGGAACCACAGGGGACGGAGCCGGTCGCCGCTGTCGCGGCTGTGGTTGAGGAAGTCGACGAGCTGTTCGCGGGTCCAGCAGTGATCGCGGGCGTTGCGCGATCGGGCGCGCCTGGCCTTGGGCGGGACACATTCCTGGGGGTGGGGGTGGGGGTGGTTGTTGCCCGGTTCATCAACGCGACCCGGCCGCCAACTCAGCTACCGCTGTTGGACTTGGGTGTGGGTGCCGGTGACCACGCGGAGCCGCCGGTCATCAGCACGCTGTCAGCAGCGCGGTTCTTGCCAGCCCGCAGGACCGTGTCCGTTGACAGCCTTGTGCAAGCTCCGATCGATGCATCATGAGCAATCGACTATCCGGTGCGGGCTCAGGGACGACGGACCGCAGGATGCCGATGCGCTCGGGTCATGACTGGTCATGACCAGAGTCTCGCCGGATGGGTCATCTGGAGCTGGGGCGTTCCAGCGGTCGTGGCCGCCGTGTCTACCCTGCCCGTATCGGGCCAGGCCGGGCCACCGACTCCGGGGAGCATCAGAGTGACCGTTGCAAACGCGGGACGTGCGCAGGAGGGTCGCTGTGCTCCTCGGTCTGCGTGAGGTCCTTCGTGAGCCGGGTCGCTTCGTCCTCATCGGTGGCGCAGTCTCCCTCCTGATCGGTCTTGTCGTGGTGTTCAGTGGTATCGGCACCCGACATGTGGAGGACCTCAACGGTGCGGTGGCGCGGAGCTCGGCGGACCTGTTGGTGCTCGCCGCTGGAGCTGAGGGGGCGGTCCAGGCGAGCCGGGTCGATCGCGCGGACATCGAACTGCTCAACGGCCTTCGGGAGGTGCGGGACGCTCGCCCGGTGGGGGAGGCTCGTGTCGGTGGGCTCGTCGACGGGGTGCTGTATGACGTCTCACTGTGGGGGGTAGGACCCGGAGGGCCGGGCGTGCCGCTTGTGGTCGAGGGGCGCGCTCCGGCACGAGCTGGAGAGGCCGTCATCGACGTGGCGGATGCCCATCTGGGACTGGAGCTCGGCTCGATCTTCGAGGTGGCGGACACCGGCGAACCGTTGACGGTCGTCGGGCTGACCGAGGGTCGGCGCTTCGCGAGCATCCCGACGGTCGTGGTGACCTACGCGCAGTGGGAGCGGACGTTGGATGCGGTGTTCGCCGACGCCGACGGCGTCGAACCTGCGCTGATCGCGATCGAGCTCGCTGCTGGCCACACGCCCGGCGAGGCCATCGCGGCGATCAGTGATCTGGATCTTCCGATCGTTGCGGAGGTGCCGGAGGTCTTGGCGGCGAACCTGCCCGGGGTCGCCGGTACACGGGCGAGCTTCGCCTCGGCGACCCTCGTGGCGCTGATCGCCGTCAGTGCGGTGACGGGTCTGTTCTTCCTTCTCGGTCTGACCTACCGCCGCAAGACCTACGAGGTGCTACGGGCCCTGGGAGCGCCGCGGTGGCTCCTTGTCCGCGCGCTGGTCACTCAGGCGACCTTGCTCGTGTTCGGCGCCAGTCTGGTGGGCGGGGGGATCGTCATGATCGCGGCGGCACTCGCGCCGCCACGCGTCCCACTGTCGTTCTCCGCGGGGCTACTGGGACAGGTCACCGTGACCTCGTTGCTCGTCACCATCCTGTCCACGCTCGTCGCGATCCGACGCCTGCGGAGGATCGATCCGGCGGGTGCGCTGGTGGCAGATCCTTGACCGGCCGAGCGGCAGCCCTGGGCTTGACCGAGTTGCGGCGCACACCCGGCCGTACGATCCTGACCGCAGGAGTCCTGAGCGTGCTGCTCTTCCTCACCCTCACCCTTGCGGGCCTGGCGGACGCGCTCGACCGCGGCAGCACCGGGGTGCTGCGCTCACTGGACGCCGACGTCGTGGTGTTCAACGAGGAGGCTCGCTTGCAGCTGCTGCGCAGCCGCGTGCCGCGACCGATGATGCTCGGCGCGGCCTTCGTCGATGGTGTTGGTCAGGTCGGAACCCTCGCCTTGGTGCCGACCAGCGCCGAGACACCCAACGGGCGGGTGCGTGTCACCCTCGTTGGCTTCAGCGCAACGACGCCGGCAGAGCCGACCACGCTGGTCGAAGGCCGGCTACCGGTGGACGGTGAACCGGGTATCGCAGCGGTCGATGTCGCGTTGCGGGCCCACGGAGTTCGGCTGGGCGACCGGCTGGTCCTCGCAGGCGAACGCGAGGTCGAGGTGGTCGGCTTCGTCGAGGATTCAACGTTCCTGCAGCAACCGACGGTCTGGGTCCCACCCGATGTCTGGGCCCGCGTGCAGGTCAGCGCGTTCCCAGAGGCAGGCTTCGCCGAACAGCTGGTCGGTGCTGCGGTGATCCGTACCAGACCGTCTGCGGACCCCGGTGAGGTCGCGGCAGCAATCGAGGCGGAGTTCGACGGCGTCCGTGCGGTCCCGCTGCAGGAAGCGGTCTCGGCGATCCCCGGTGTCGACGTCCAGCGACGGACCTTCACGGTCCTGGTGGCGATGTCGGTCGCAGTCCTGGCTCTGGTGGTGGGGTTGCTGTTCGCGCTCCTGGTCACCGAGCGGCGCTCACGGTGGGCGACCCTGCGGGCTCTTGGGGCTCCTCGGCAACTCCTGGTCGCCACGCTGCTGGTCCAGGGGGTCGTGCTCTGGATGCTGGCTCTCCTGGGAGGCAGCATCGGCACGGCCTTGCTCTCGAGGGTCGTGCCCGATGCCATGCCCCTGGACCTACGGCTCCCGGTAGTTGGGCTGGTCGGCGTTGCTTCGCTGGTCGCCACCGTCGTGGGATCGTCGGTGGCATTGCGCCGCGTTGCTCGTACTGATCCAGCAGCGGCGATGTCGGAGGGTGTCAGATGATGGCGGAGGAGCGGGCGGTGGTCGAGGTCGAGGCGTGTACCAAATCCTTCGATGCTGGAGCGGGTGTCGTAACGGCGGTCGATGACGTGTCGCTCGAGCTCGTGCGCGGTGAGCTGGTGGCCTTGGTCGGTCCATCCGGATCCGGCAAGTCCACGCTGCTGTCGTTGGTCGGTGCCCTGCTGGCGCCAACCGCAGGAACGGTGCGGTTCGAGGGCACCGACCTCACCGATCTGGATGACCGCCAGCGGACCGCCCTTCGCGCGACCCGGGTCGGCCTGGTGTTCCAGACTGCGGCGCTGGTGCCGTTCCTCACTGCGGCGGAGAACGTCGCGCTCGTCGGAGGGTTTGCCGGGATGGCTACTGGTGCTGCTCGAAGCCGCGCTGAACAGTTACTGACGGAACTGGAGCTCGGTGCTCGAAAGGACCATCGGCCAGGTCAGCTGTCTGGTGGCGAGCAGCAGCGGGTCGCGATCGCACGGGCGATGCTCAATGAGCCGAGGCTGCTGCTCGCCGATGAGCCGACCGCACACCTCGACCGGCAGCGGGGATCCCAGGTCATCGAACTGGTCGCGCAGGCGGTCCATGAGCATCGTTGCGCCGGCCTGGTGGTCACCCACGACGAGCGGATCGCGTCGCAGGCGGACCGCATCCTGCGCATCGAGGACGGCCGTCTCGTCGACGGTTGACGCTCGGCACCTCGAGGGACGTGTCGGACCCGGTGTCGGGCGGACATGACCGGGTGGACACCTCTCGCAGGGCACATCGTCCCAACCCCGTGGGGCCTTCTCCTCCCGTTCAGGGAGTGATCGGTTGTTAGCGTTAGGCGCAACGCGCGGTGGCCGGTGGCTTCGCCGCCGGCTGTGATCGCATCCGAGCCGAACCTTGCTGTTAGGAGCTTCACATGGGGCGCACCCTGAGTCTTTCCCTCATCGCTGTCGGTGTGGTCGCCGTCGCCGCGCTGTCGCTGGTCTTCGCCTCTGATGGCGTCCGCGATGGTGTCGAAGGTGCGTACGGCACCGTTCAGCCCGAGCCGGACGAGCTGTTCATGGATCTCGACATCCAGGCGGCCTACAACGACGATGACATCTTCTTCCGGTTCGGTTGGGACACCGACACGCCGAGCATCCACCACGACTTCCTCGTCTACGAGGGAGGAGAGTGGGTCCGCTACGGCGGTGATGCCGACGGTTCGGGCCTGCCCATGAACGAGGACCGCGTCACCTTCCTACTCGATGACGGATCGGTCGACGGGTTCGAGCACTACGGCGGGTTCATGACGGTCTTCACCTTCACCCGGGCCATGAGCCCGGAGGACCAGGACGAGGATGAGGTCGAAGCCGTCTTCGGTGAGGACACCGACGATCTCCGCAAGATGCTCCCGGACACGATGGAGGACCACACCGACTGGCGCACCCGACGAAGCGACGGGGAGCTCGGCGACCTCCAGGATGCCGGCTACTTCCTCGACCTGTGGCACTGGCGCGGGCACCGGGCGAACCCGATCGGGTACAGCGATGTGCAGTACATCCTCGATCACCGCATCAACGACGACGGGTCAGGGGCGGCGTCCACGAACTGGGACGACGAGACCGAGACCCCGGAGTACATGTTCGATCCGGATGCGACCGGCCAGTACGCCATGGACTGGGATCAGGTCCTGGCGCTCGAGTACACCCAGGACGACCACTACTTCCTATCGGAGGACAACTCCGTGGCGTTCGACCCGGACCACGAGTGGCAGGACGGCGACGCCATCCCGCGCCGGTTCCTGACCGTGCCTGACGGTGCTCGAGGGGAGATCTTCGCGCAGGGGATCGCATCGGACGGCCGCTGGCAGGTGGAACTCCAGCGAGCGCTCGACACGGGTGCGGTTGGCGAGCAGAAGGTGATCGATGAGTTCGGCCGCTACCACTTGGCTCCGGCCGTTCACACGGGCTTCACGGGCAACCGCTGGCACTTCATCGGGATGCCTCTGAGCCTCGGGCTCGGCCGGGACGCCGACATCGAGGCGCAACGGTTCAGCGGTGAGCGACCCGATTGGGACGCGATCGAGCCGGTGACCACCACCCTGTTCTATCCCGGTGTCATCGCCTGGGACTACCTCACGGACCCCGACGCCCACGCCGGTGCCGGCGCGATCGGTGCAGGTGCGTCATTCGAGTCGGCGCACGACGTGGAGAGCATGGGCTACTACGCCCTCGAATCGGAGTTCCGATCCGAGGTCAAGACCCAGTGGCTCTGGACCGGGATCGTCTGGCTGGTGTTCATCGTGGTGGTGTCGCTCGCCATCGTGCGACTCGCCCGACGCTTCGATCCCGTGGCCGTCGACCAGCCAGCCGCCACTGCCCGCCACCACGACCAGGAGCGATAGCCGATGCCTCCCGCCTTCCACGCCATCGTCGTCAGCCTCATCACCGGGCTGTTCTTCTTCGCCCTCATCGCGGTACTCGTGCGCCTCGCCATCCAGTGGCGCGGCAGCGATCCCCGCTCCCGGCTCGCCGTCGGCGCGGATCAGGGTGCCCTTTGGTCCGCTAGCATCGGCACGTTACTGATCCTCGGGGCGGTCATCACCGGGTTCGCGATCTGGGCACCGTCAGCGGCGATCAACAGTCCGGTGATGCGCAACAAGATCCTCACCGCGCTGCTTCTGCTCGTCACCTACGCGATCTTCGTTGCGATCCGGTGGCGGTTCGGCGAGCGACTGTGGGAGAACAAGGCGCTCAGCGCCTTCTACGCCATGGTCGCGATCGCTGGCTTCCACTGGAGCATGGTGACCAACTCCATCGGTGGCGACATCGCCGGGATCCCCTCCGGCTACGAGACCATCGTGCAGCTCTCCGGCGTCGAGACGCGGTTCACCTACTACCTCCCGACCTGGGTTCTGATCACGATCGTGGTGATCTCGGTGGCCATGCTCGCCCTCGCCTACCTCGGTGGGACGCCGGAAGAGACGTCCGAGAACGAGAACGCGGGGCTCGACGCACGGACATAGGGGACACCGTCAGGCAGGCGCCCTCGGTGGCGGCCGAACCGAGCCACCGGGAGCGGTTGCTCTACCACCGGTCCCTCAGCCGTCCGGCCAGGCTGGCAGAGACACAGCACCCTGCACCGATCATCGCGAACGATCTCCGATAGCGACCGTGTCCAGCGAAGCGGTGCACGGAACGCGGTTGCCCGTAGGTGAGGGACCACGCACTCTGGTCGCATCCAGCGCCGCCCGCATGCCGCATCGAACGGCGTCGAACAGATGTGGCCGTCCTCGAGGACCTTCCGTAGAAGCGGCGAGAAGGGTTCTCCAACCTCCCTTCCCCCATCGCTGTAGCGCAGTCTCCAGATCACGGTCCTCGCGGCTTCGAAGGACCGCCCTCGAAGACCACACGCGCCTCGCAGCGGCCGACCAGTGGACAACGCCCTCATGGTTGTTCGAACGTCGTAGAACCCTACAGTGGCCATGAGTGTCTCAGTGCCAGTCACCTGTTGCAAGGCCCCCGATTCGATCCGGACGCTCGGATCCGGCTGCCAGGACCGGTGCGCAACGCCGGTGCGTTCCATCCGGCTGACGGCGGTTGCCGGCCGGTCTAGGAACGGTTCTGTCGGTGACGACTGTGAAGCAGGGGATGGCTTCCCCGTGATCGCATCGGTCCATCTACCGGCGACGTGTTGAGCCCCTGCTCAGGTCTGCGACGTCACATCCCATCTGGTCGCGGTCTCGACCGACTGCGCCCAACCGTAGATCGCGACAGCCCGCACCACCACGACCGCTCCGTTGCCGTGCACGTCGTCCCCCACCTGATGTCCGCGGACCTCGAGGCAGCCGTCATACCTGCTGTTGTAGGTCTCCACGAAGTCCTGCAGCCGCGCAGGCTGGAGGATGACGTCGGCATCTCCCTCTACGATGACGACGTCACTGCCGCTCTCCAGATGCACGGTCACTTGAGGGTTGGTGCGGATGTTGGCCAGCGTCCGCGGGCCTGTGCTGAACTCGAACGACATCCCCGCCCACGAGCCCCAGAACGGCCGGGCATGGGGCCGGCCTGACCGGCTGGCCGTCGTCACCCAGTAGTTGCGAGCCTCACGCAACCGTTCGTCCGCCCAGGACCATGGCAGCGACGGTCCTGTCGGCTCACGCCCGAACATCCGCGGTCGGCTCGTCAGTGGTGCCAGCTCGGTCATCATCGCGCTCTCCGTGACCTCGATCCGCACTGGGAGAGTATGGAGGCAGGGTGAGCATGCCCACTGGCACCCCTCAGCTGCGCCTTGTCCGGGCCGTGTTCCACAGGGCGCCCCACGCGGCGCGATACCACCGGGCGCAGCGTGGTCGCGGCCAGAGGCAGGCCGGATCCGGGAGGCGATGTCTCGCCGTCAGCGGGAGGCTCCCAGACCTCGGGGCGGCCGAGTCCGGGGGAAGTGGGTGGGCGTGGTCATCGGCTGGTGTTGTTGTGACCACTTCCTCTGGCGGAGTGGCTTGACCACCGAGAGGATGGTCGTGATCGCCGGGCGGTGGAGTGGTGTCATGCCTGGTTCTGAGGTTGCTGCGATCCGGTTCGTGGAGACCACCAAGCACTACGGGGAGGTGGTCGGGCTCGAGCGGCTCACCCTCGATATCGCCATGGAGGAGATCGTGGGGCTGCTGGGGCCCAATGGGGCAGGTAAGCCCACGGCCATCCGCACCCTGTTGGGGCTGCTCAAGCCCACCGCCGGCCGGGCCGAGATCTTCGGGATCGATGCCTGGCAGCATCCGGTCGACGCCCACCGCACGTTGGCCTTCGTCCCCGGCGAGTTCCACGTCTGGCCTCAGCTGACCGGTGGGCAGATCCTCGATCTGCTGGGCGCGGTCTCCGGCGGTTACGAGCCCGCGTTCCGTGACAAGCTGGTCGAACGGTTCAACTTCGATCCCTCGAAGAGGGGCCGCAGCTACTCCAAGGGCAACCGGCAGAAGATCGCGGTGATCGCCGCACTGATGACCCGTGCGCCGCTGCTGGTGATGGACGAGCCCTCGAGCGGGCTCGATCCGCTGATGACCGCCACCTTCCAGGACTGCCTGCGCGAAGCCAAAGCGGCCGGACAGACCATCTTCTTGTCGTCGCACATCCTGTCCGAGGTGGAGGCGGTCTGCGACCGGGTGGCGGTGCTGCGCGAGGGCATCCTCGTCGAGCACGGCACGCTTGCCGAGTTGCGCCATCTACACGCCAACACGGTTGAGGCCACCTACCTCGGCGCGCCTCCCGACCTCGAAGGGGTCCCCGGTGTCGAGGACGTACAGGTGCGTGATGGGCGGATCCGCCTGCACGTGACGGGGTCGACCGACCCGCTGCTCAAGGCCCTCGCCCGCGCTCAGGTGGTCGCCATCCAGATGCGCGAGCCCACCCTCGAGGAGCTGTTCCACGCCTACTACGACGAGACCACCCACGCTGCGGACACCGCCGCTTGAGCGCGTTCGAGTGAGGAGGGCCGAGATGGCGACCAAGCTCTCGCCACAGCGGCCGACGAGCGGTCCGGCTAGCACCGCTGCGGCAGCGGTCACGACGCGGTTGCCGGCCGGGGTGTGGTGGCGGACCTACCGTCACCACCTGCGCCTGCTGCGCAACACCGCCATCGCCTGGACCGTCGCGCTGGCCGGCATCGGCGCGGGAGTCGTGGCCACGTTCGAGGACCGCGTGCCGACCGAGGCTGCGCGGGCGGCCGCGGACGCGCTCGAGGGCGTGCCGGCCTTCGAGGCGCTGTTGGGTCGGTTCGTCCGTCCCGGTTCGCTCGAAGGCTTCGTGCTGTCCCGGTGGACGGGGATGTTCGCCATCGCCGTAGCGGTGTGGGGCATGCTCGCGGCGACCAAGCTGCTACGCGGCGCGGAGCAGGCCGGCCACACCGAGCCGCTGCGTGCCGGCGCGCTCTCCCCTCGTGGGCTGCTGAGCTCTGCGGTGGCGGCCATGCTCACTTGGTTCGCGATCTTCGCCGTCGCCGTCGGCGCGACCCACAGCGCCGCCGGGATGGATGCGGCTACCTCGTGGGCGCTGGGCAGCGCGATGGGGCTGCTGGCGGCCACTCTCGCCGCCGTCGGGACGTTGGCGAGCCAGGTGGCCGCAACCCGACGGCGGGCGACGCAGCTGGCCGGCACGGTGCTGGGCGCCGCCTTGGCGGTGCGGGTGCTGGCCGCGGCCACCACCACGCCCGACTGGGTGTGGTGGGCCACACCCTTTGGCTGGATCGGCTTCCTTCACAAGGTCGACGAGGCCCGCACAGCGGTGTTCGCGGCCTTCGCGGTCCTCGTCGTGCTGCTGTTCGCCGCGGCGTTCGGGTTCGCACGCCGGGATCTGCACGCCGGGATCGTGGGCGGCACCGAGCCCGCCGCGACGCAGGCTCGGCCGGTCGGTGGCCAGCTCGGTCTCACTGCACGAATCGCCGGCGCCGCCGTGGCCGGCTGGGCTGCCGTGCTGGCAGCAGCCGCGTTCGTGTTCACGGTGCTCGTCGACGACTTCGTGGCCATCTGGGCCGACATGGACGTCGAGGCAGCGGCGATCTACGAGCAGATGGGCTACGTCGCGCTCGACACGCACGAAGGCTTCGTGGCGATCATCCTCGGGTTCTTCTTCGTCATCGGCGTGGCACTGTTCTCTGCGGCGCAGACGGCCGCGATCCGCGAGGAGGAGGCCAGCTGGCGCATCGAGCACCTCCTCGCCCGCCCGGTCGGCCGTGTGCGCTGGCTCGTGACCCGCACCCTGGCCGCGGCCATCGGCGTCGTCGTACTCGGTGTGGCAGTCGGCGTGGTGGTGTGGGTAGCAACGGCGCTGGGCGGCACAGCGCTGGCCTTCGGCGACGCGCTGTTGGCCGGGGTCAACCTCATGCCTGCCGCCCTGTTGTTCCTCGGCCTGGGCATCCTCGTGTTCGGGCTGCTACCGCGGCTCACCGCACCGCTGACCTTCGGGCTCGTGATCGCCGCCTACCTGCTCGACTTCGTCGGGCCGCTGCTCGAGCTGCCCGACGGCCTGCTCGACGTGAGCCCCTTCCGCCACCTCGCCGCCGTGCCGGCTTCTGAACTGGACATCATCGCCGCGCTGATCATGCTGGGGATCGGGGCGCTTGCTGCGCTGATCGGGGTCGCCGCCTTCCGCCACCGAGACCTCAAAGAAGCCTGACACCGATCGACCACCGTCACCAACCAACCCGACCCGCCCCGGACGCTGCGACACCAGGCGCCTCAGCTTCAGCGCGGACGTACCGAACGCGATCTCGGCCAAGACAGAACACACCACTCCCGAACCCACTCGAACGGTCAGCAGCCGAGACCTGATCCGCCCTGGGTCTGGTGGAGGCTCCTAACCTTGGTTTCCAAGGAGGAGTCATGTCCACGATGGGGAGTTCAGGCAAGGCGCAGTCACGTCGCTACACGCCCAGGGAGAAGGAGCAGGCGGTCCGGATGGTCCATGCGCTTCGTGAGGAGCTCGGCACGACGCAGGGAACGGTCAAGCGGGTGGCGGATCAGCTGGGCTACGGGGTCGAGTCCGTGCGGGGTTGGGTGAAGCAGGCCGACATCGATGCCGGCAACACCCCGGGCACAACGAGCGCGGAGCAGGCCCGGATTAGCGAGTTGGAGCAGGAGGTCCGTGAGCTTCGACGGGCGAATTCGATCTTGAAGTCGTCAGCAACTTTCTTCGCGGCGGAGCTCGACCGCCCGTTGCGTTGATGGTGGACTACATCGACACCCACAAGGACCTCTACGGGATCGAGCCGATCTGCAGCACGCTGCAGTTCGCCCCGTCGACCTACTACGCCGCCAAGATCCGGCCCCCGTCCGCGAGAGCGCTGCGGGACGGCGTGCTCGCCCCGCAGCTGCACAAGCTGTGGACCGACAACTTCCGGGTCTACGGGGCACGCAAGTTGTGGAAGGCAGCCCGGCGTGCCGAGATGGACCTCGGTCGTGATCAGGTGGCCCGGCTGATGCGCCAGATGGACATCCGAGGGGTGAACCGCTCCAAGAAGGTCCGCACCACCCGCCCCGAAGAAGGTGCCACCCGGCATCCGGATCTGGTGGACCGCCAGTTCGTCGCCGAGCGGCCGAACGGCCTGTGGGTCACCGACCTGACCTACGTGCCGACCTGGTCGGGGGTCGCCTACGTGTGCTTCATCATCGACGCGTACTCGCGGATGATCGTCGGCTGGCGGTGCGCGTCGAACATGCGCACCCAGATGGTGCTCGACGCGATCGAGATGGCCCGCTGGTCACGCGGCACAACCCTCGAGGGGCTCGTGTGCCACTCGGACGCCGGCTCGCAGTTCACCTCACTGCGCTACGGCGAACGGCTCGCCGAGATCGGCGCAGTCCCATCCATCGGATCAGTCGGCGATTCGTACGACAACGCCCTGGCCGAAGCGGTCAACGGCCTCTACAAGACCGAGCTGATCCGCGGCCCCCAACAGGGGCCATGGAAGACCGTCGACGACGTCGAACTCGCCACCCTCGGATGGGTGAGCTGGTTCAACAACACCCGGCTCCACGGCACCCTGGACGACATCCCACCAGCCGAGTACGAAGCCGCCTACCTTCACCCAACGGAGACCAACCAGCCGGTTGGAATCCAATAGTCCGAGCCTCCACCAGACCCAGGGCGGATCAAAGCGTGCGCCATGCTCGCAGCGGTTGCGGCGTGACGAAGCCCGACGGGACCCGCCGCCGCGTTCAGATCTTGGACCTCAGAGTCCGGCTCGAGACGATGGTCGCGGACGCTGTCATCGAGGCATGTCGCTCAGACGAACCGCGCGATCGGTATCAGAACAAGCTGGAGCGACGCATGCCGTTCCTGCTGTGCAGCACGCCACCGCAGAGCCACTCTGAAGCACACTCCCTGATCCAGCTGGCCCGTCACATCTACGCGAAGAGTTCCGACGTAATGCACGGACGGAGCGAAGCCCTCGATGTTCCCGAGGTACTCATCGTGGAGTGGCGGCAGGTGATTGAACGGCTTGAAGTGCTCACCGGGCGCAAGACCACGTGACGTCGCAACAGTTCCCGCCCACGCGCCTGCACTGTGTCATCGTCGGCCGATATCGTCGTTCGCAACGGTGGCGCGTTCGGCGACGCCTCGGACGGTGTGAGGGGAGAGCGACCGTGCACAAGACGGACCCTTCAGGGGAATCCCCCTGTACAGAGGTGTCGAGTCCCCCCTCGCCCACCACATCGCAGCAGGGTCCAGCACCCCGCAGACGGCCGAAGTCCCCGAACGCCCCCGCCACCCGCGGGGGCGTTCCGCATGCCGGTGACAACACCTTGACAACATCCAGTGAGTGAGCGCGCTGTGACCGGCCTCGCCGAGGCCCGGTGACAACGGATCGACAACATCGCTTCGGGGCTCCCGGCACCGGAGCGGACGGTTCCCTGGCCGAGGCCCCTCGGCGCGGCTCGGTCGTGCGGCATACTCGGTGCATGAGTCCGCAGCAGATGGGGAAGGCCCGGCGCTCCGAGCGTCCGCCAGCGATCCCCGACGACGTCGCCGATCCCGCGGTCGTGAAGGCCACGGGTCTGGTGAAGCTGCCCACTCGGGTGCGTTGGAGCGCTCCGGCCCGTAGCTATGACCTCGCGGACCGCCGTCAGCGGGCGCGGGTGTACGAGCAGGTGCTCGTCGAGGGCGGCGACCAGGATGTGCGTGAGATCATCGACGTCGACGAACTCGTCGCTCTGTGGGACGATCTCTACCTTCCCGGACACGTCCGCCGGGCCTGGGCGGACTGGCTCGCGGAGCGACGGGGTATCGAGCTGTCGTGCTGACCCAGCTTCAGCAGCGGCTGCTCGAGATCGTCAGCCAGCTGCCCGAGGCGGAGAGGTTCGCGTTGGCCGGTGGCGCGGCCCTGATCCTGCGGGGCACGGTCGACCGGACCACCAACGACCTGGATCTGTTCATCGGTCACGACGACGTCGAGGCGGACACGATCGCCACCATGGTGGCTGCCGTCGAGCGGGCGCTGGTCGCGGCTGGACTCAGATGCCGACGCGAGGTGGTGTCGGACACGTTCGCTCGCCTCACGGTCGAGACGGAGGGCGAGGAGTGCCGCATCGATCTCGCGGTCGACGTGCGCATCCGTCCGGTTGATCGCGACCCCCGGGTTGCGCTCTTGTCGTTGGACGAGCTCGCGGCCGACAAGGTGCTTGCGCTGTTCGGTCGAGCAGCCGCACGGGACTACCAGGACGTTGCGGCGCTACGCAGGCACTTCAGCTGGACCGTCCTGCTCGAGCTCGCGAGCGAGAAGGACGCCGGTTTCAGTGTCGAGGGCTTCCTAGACGCGGTCGCGGCCTTCGATCGACTCGATGCTGATGACTTCGACACCTCGCCCGATGGCTACGAGCGGCTGCGGACCGAGGTCGCGGGATGGGCCTCGCAGATCCGCAGCCAAGGATGACGAAGTAGCTGCCGCGATCGCGGCGTACTGCAGGGCGCTCAGCCGCCCCGAACCCTGAGGTGCCGGTCGGGTGGGTGGACTCGATGGGCGGCGCGCGTCCGAGAGGTTCAGGTCCTTGTGTCCGTAAGGACATGGGGTTCAAGTCCCCCTCCGCCCACGTCGTGCTGCGGGACCAGTCGCCCGCGCACGCCACGATGACTCGGACGCCCTCGCCCGTCGCGGGGGCGTTCCTCATGTCGGCGGTACCGGTCAGCGGGCCGGCGTGCGGAAGACCTCGACGATCCAGAGTCGACCGTTGCGGTCGCGGACCGCGCCCAGGCCGATCTCGCGGTACTCCCGGTGCAGGATGTTGGCGCGGTGGCCCTTGGAGTTCATCAGCGCGCGGTGGATCTGGGTCGGACTCGTGCCTCGCCCGACGTTCTCACCGACACGACGCCAGTTCGTGACCTGCTGCCCCAGCTTCGGGTTGTGGTGGAGGTTGCTCCGGCTGCACATCGTGTGCGCGTGCTTGCGTGCGACCTGGTCGAGCGCCTTGCGGCGCGCGAGCGCGGCCCGGTCACGCGAGGTGCGCTCGCCGTTGGTCATCCGGGTGAGCGCTCGTTCGGCGTCGGCGTCGCGTGTGCAGGTCGTCGATGCCTCGGCCGGTGCGGGGCCCGTGAGTTGGGGGGTGATGCTCAGGGGGACCGCGAGCAGGCCGGCTGCCAGCACGGAGGTGACGAAGCGGCGCAGGAGCATCAGAGACCTCGGCGAGGTTGAGAGGGGGAACGAGCGGCGGCGGTGCCCGGAGCTGGGCGAGATGAGCGCGACGTTCCTTCTCTGTCTCGGATGGTGCAGGCGGCCGGTTGAGCCGGTGGTGGACCTCAGGCGCCTACCGCCCGTTTCCTCCAGCAGCGATGCGGAGTCACGAGGGTGCGCTGGCCGAGGAGGGTCTCGGCCACAGACCGCCCTGAGCGAGTTGCACGACGGGCACGACGCGTACACCGTGATGATGGGCATCTGCGCGAGTACGAGCCGCCGGTGGGTGCTGCCGCCGCGTTCCTCGGTCGTGCTGAGCGATCCGGCCGCAGAGTGAAGGGCCAGCCCGTTGGTGAGGGCCCGGCTATCGGGATCCGAGCGCGTTCTTGCGGTGCGTCCCCTGGTGGAACAGCATCCGCCAGGTGCCGTCCTGGCGGACCCAGACGGAACTGCGCAGCGATCGGTGTCGACCAGATGTCGCCCGGTACGTGAGCAGGATCGCGTCCGGACCGAGGCTGGTCGCGTTCGGCTGCTCGAGTACCACCGGATCACCGGCTCGGTCCTCGTGTGACGCGAGGTGTTCGGCGATGGTCTGCGCGGTCCAGACGACGCCCGACGCACCGAACTCCTCGAAGTCCGGGTGGAGCAGCTCCTTGACGCGGTCCGGCTGACGACGGACCTCTGGCCGCAACAGCTCACGTTCCAGACGGATGACCTCGACGACGCGCTGATCCGCTCGTTGCTCGGGCCGCATCGAAGGTCCCCTGTCGACTCGCTGACCCCGCGACCCTACGTCGGCGTGCAACGCCCGGAGCTGCGGCCCGGAAGGGGTTCGTCGTGGTCTGGTCGCTGCTGCGCTGATCGGCGACGCGATCAACGTTCGTGCGCCGGCCAGGTGCGGTCGTGTGACATCATCACCGCGTTCGGAGGTCCGGTGTGGGCAACGTGAGGGTTCGGTCGGCGGCCGTCGCCGCGTGCGTCGACGCGGTCCTGCTCTTCGTGGCGCTGCAGCGTGGCTCCATCTCCGTGGGCGCCGTTGCCTGGTCGATGTGGCTCCAGATGGCCGTGGTCGGCGTGGGCACCTTCGGGGCCCTGTGGTGGGCGTCGTTCGTCGCCCCACGGACCGCGCTGGTCGACGCCGGGCCCCCGCTGAAGATGACCGTGAACGACAGCCCGCGCGAGTACGTCGGCCGGATCGCCGCACGGCGGGCCGCGGCGTTCTTCACGCTCCACTTCGGCATCTTCACCGTGATCATGGGCCTCGCCGTACGCGACTCCGTCGCCTCGGGCGCGACGTTGGGTGCGCTGCTGGCGTTGCGGACCGCGGTGGCGGTCGCGCCGATGCTCGTCGGACACGTCCGGTTCCTGTCTGCGGACGGCTTCGCGCACCTGGCGTCGAAGACGAGCGCGGTGTCGATCCTGCCCTACCTGTGGTTGTTCCAGCTGGTGGGGCTGCTGATCGTCTCCATCGATGGCCGCGCCGTGTCGCCGGGCGCGCTGGTCGTGTTGGTGGCGTCCTTCACCTTCCTCGCCTCCCTGTGGCGCTACCCGGAGCGGGGACCGAACCGTCCCCGGAGCGACGGGGGTACCGCCGAGCAAGGCGCGGCACGACCGGATCTGGACGAACCGCCGCCACCGCCGGGTGCGCCTCCCAGCACGCCGCCTCCGACGCGCTGAGCTGTCGACGACCTGGAGTGCCCTGAGCTCGCTACGACCCGCGCCGGCGGTCTCGTGCGCGTGGCTCACGGCGACGCGGGGGCGGAGATCGCCTGCGCTACCGTCCCCGAGCCCGGACGGACCACGCGCCGCTCCGGCCATCGAACGGGCGGCGATGAGCTCGGTCCATCAGGTCGAGCGTTCCGTGGTCGACGGGGTCCCCACCTTCCGGGTCGACACCCCAGGGCCAGCGTTCGCGATGCTGCTGTTCCGGGTCGGCCGGAGCGACGAGCCACTCGCCCAGGCGGGGATCACCCACCTCGTCGAGCACCTGGCGTTCCACCGGCTGCACCACCTGCCCTACGAACACAACGGCTCCACGGAGCCGCTGTTCACGCGCTTCTTCGCCGAAGGGGACCCCGACGAGGTCACCGAGTTCGTCCGGACCGTGGCGAGCTCGCTGGCAGACCCGCCCCTGGAGCGGGTCCGGCGTGAGGCCAGGATCATCGGGGAGGAGGCCGCCGAGCGGAACACCGAGGCGCTCGACGTGCTGTTGCGCTCCCGTCACGGGTCCGGTCCCCACGCGCGCTCGGGCTACCCCGAGTACGGCCTGTGGTGGCTCGACGCCGACACCGTCGGCGCGTGGATCCGTGAGCGCTTCGTCCGGGCCAACGCAGCGCTGGTCCTCAGCGGCGATCTCCCCGAGGACCTGGGGCTCGACGCGCTCCCGCTCGGACAACGCTTCGTCCCCCCGCCGGTCACGCCGATCGAGCAGCCGCTGCCACGCCACATCCACGGTCCGGACGGGATCGTGCTCGGGTCGATGCTGGCGGGCTGCGGGCCGGCGGTCGGCCTCACGCACGCCGTGTTGGAGCGCGAGGTCGAACAGCGTCTGCGCCACGACCAGGGTCTCAGCTACCAGACGATCGCCGAGCGGGACCTGCTCGGTCCCACGCACTCGGAGCTGTTGATCGGTGGGGTCGTGCGCGACGCGGAGCCCGCGGGGCGGGCGGCGCTGGCCGTGCGCGACCTGCTCGCGGAGCTCAGCGAGTCGGGCCCCGACCCGGCGTTGCTCGATGCGGCACGGCGCAAGGTCCTGCGCCAGTTCCGCGATCCACTGGCCGCCGTCGGCACCGCGTTGTGGGAGGCCGAAGGGGCGCTCATCGACGCCGAGATCACCAGTCTCGAGGACGATGTCGCCACGCTCGAGGCCGCGACCACCGACACCATCGCCACCATCGTCGGCGCGGCGTTCGAGACCCTGATCATGACCGTCCCCGACGACGTGGACGTGGACGACGAGCTGTTCGGTCCCTGCCCCCGCAGCGAGACCGAGGGCGATGCACCGGTGACGGGACGCAGCTTCAAGGAGTCCCGGATCTCCCGCCGGCGCACCACATTGGTGGTGGGTGACGAGGCCGTCGGCATGCGGTTCTCCGACGACACCTGGTGGCGGGTGGACTACGACCAGGTCGAGGCGGTCTGCTGGTACGACGACGGGCTGCGCGAACTGATGACCGTCGATGGCCTGCTGTTCCCCGTGGACCCCACGAGCTTCCGTCAGGGCGCCGTCGCCGTCGCCGCCCTGGACACGCATCTGCCCGAACACCTGTGGGCCCCGTTGACGGGCGATGGTGCCATCCCCGACGTGCCGTTGACCCGGCGTCCGTCCGCCTGACCGGCCGGCGAGCCGGACCCGCGCCGGTCGGGCACCATCGGCCGCCCCCGACCTCGAGCGCCCATGCGGATCACCCGCCGCGATGACCTACGCAAGCACCAGTTCCGCGCCAACCTCGGCACGGGTGTCCTCGGCGTGGGGTTCCTGATCGCGGTGCTCGGCATCTCGTACCTCGTCAGCTCCGGGATCGGTCTGTCGACGCCCGACCGCGGCTACGTCATCGACCGCCACCACGTCGCGGGCCTCGTCGACGGCCCGGACCTCCACGTCACCGAGCGGATCGACGCGACCTACCTCGAACCTCGTCGCGGCATCGTCCGTGACCTGCCCACCGCGGCGCCCCACCGTGGCGAGGCGCTCGTCTACGACGACATCGTCGTCGTCTCCGCGAGCCATCCGGAGGTCCCCGTCGCCGTCACGACGTTCACCGACCTCGTGGAGGTCCGCATCGGGGATCCGGCTCGCACCATCACCGGCTCCGCCGACTACCTGCTGCAGTACACGATCCGCGGTCTGGCGGCAGACGACGACGGCGACGCGACCGTGCGGTGGGATGCGCTGCTCTACGACTGGGACACCACGGTCGTCGACGCCGCCATCTCCCTGACCGCACCGACGGATGGGGGCGCCACCGTCGCGTGCGTGTTCGGACGGATCGGAGGGACCACCACCTGTCCCTCGCCGACCACCGACGGCGCCACCACGATCTGGACCTTCGATCGATCGCTGCGCCACCGGGAGGGAGCGACCGTCGAGGCCGTGCTCGTCGACGAACCGGTCGATGATCTGCCGCCCTCGACGCTGGGTGCGCTGGATGCGTCCCCGTTCCGCTTCGACCTGATCCTCGGCGTGCTCGCGATCGTCCCCGTCGCGGCCGCCATCGTCGGCGTCCAGCCGCGTACCCGTCGCAGGATCCGGTCCATCGTCGACGACGCCAAGGTGACCTTCCAGCCGCCGCGCGGGATGGATCCGGCAACCGCCGCGGCCACGCTCGAACGGCGACCCGATCCGGTCGACGGCTACCTGGCGACGATCCTGCACCTGGCGGCACGCGGTCACCTCCGGCTCCGGCGGCCCGACTCCGGGTCGCTGCTGGCCTCCGCGGAGGATCCCGACGCGGCCCCGGCCCGACACCGTGACCTGGTCCGCGGGCTCACCACCTCCCACGCGGGGTCGCGTACGACCTCCCGCCTCGACCGGTCCGCCAGCATCGCCGGCACGTTCGCCGCGTTCCAACGTTCCTACCCCGCCCACGTCATCCCCGAACGGTGGGGTGTGCGCCGTCTGCTCGGGTGGCTGATCGTCGGTGGCTGCATGGTCTTCGTGGTCGGGCAGCAGGTGGCGCCGTTCATCACCCCGGGCGCCGGCGTCCCGCCTGGGGTCGTCCACGCGTCCGTGGCGGTGGCCGCCGCGGCGCTCGGCTACGGGCTCCACCGCTGGCAACGTCGCGCGACGGCGCCGCATCTGGCCGCCATCGCCCCCGACGTCCTGCGCCACCTGATCGGGTACCGGTCGTTCCTGGCGGGCCACGCCGGCACGTTGGAGTTCGCCGCCGAGGATGCCGGGGTGGACCTGGGTGCCGCCTACCTGCAGCACCTGCCCTACGCCGTCGCCTTCGGGGAGTCCCAGGCGTGGATCGACCGGTACGGGCCCGTCGCGCAGGACGTGGACGACTGGGTGCCGACCACCCACGACGAGTTCGACTCCCTGCACACCCCCAGCCGTGACGGGTACCGCGCCCGGCGCCGCGAGCTCACCCGACAGCGCGATGCCGCGGCTCGCTCCGGGAGCGCATCAGGTCGGGCCTCCACCGGCGCGGGTGGTCGCGGCGGCGGGTCCGGCGGCGGTGGGGGTCGTGGGCGATCGTGGTGAGCCCGGCGGTGCTCAGCTCTCCAGGTCGCGCACGTCATCGGGGACGTCGACCGCGTGCTCGTGCAGGATCTCGATCGGCACCAACTCGAGGACCTTCGCGTTCGTCGCGGCGAGGACCACCGGAGCCCCCGCGCCGTCCCGGTGGGCCCGCAGCCAGTTCGGCGCGGTCACGCACCAGCGGTCGCCCGGCTGCAGGCCGGGGAAGCCGAAGGCCGGCCTCGGGGTGGACAGGTCGTTGCCGATGCGGCGCTGGTGGTCGAGGAACTCCGCCGTGACGACGGCACAGATCGTGTGACTGCCGTGGTCGTCGGGCCCGGTCCGACAGGTCCCGTCCCGGAACCAGCCGGTGAGC
Organism: Nitriliruptoraceae bacterium; assembly: GCA_020832455.1. GTDB lineage: Bacteria > Actinomycetota > Nitriliruptoria > Nitriliruptorales > Nitriliruptoraceae > PWLR01. Next base: position 15,961 of record JAFIEQ010000009.1, on the reverse strand, counting down.
GGGTCCACGCTGCAGCCGATCAGCTCGCCGCCGAGGACGTTGCGTTCCACCTGACACTCCTGCGCGCATCGGGCGAGCAGGTGTACCACCCCGGGACCCGTCCGCACGGCGGGGCGCACGAGGCGGACGCCGACGTCGCGCTGCGTGGTCGTCCGGGCCACGGCGGGTGCTGCGGGTCGTCCGCCGCGTGCGACCTCGTGCGAGCTTCCCACCGAGCGCCGCGGTAGCGATGGTCCGCTCCCTAGCGTCGATGGGGTCGACCGCGGGTCCCTGGGGCGGGTCCGTACCGGCCACCTGCGCCGGTCGACGATCCCGGGGTTGCCCGCCGGGCTCACCATCTGCGCGAGGAGGGGCACATGTACGACGAGGGGCACGCGATCGAGCCCGAGCGCCAGCCCGAGCAACCGCTCGAGCGGGCACAACCGCTCGATCCGGACCGACTGACCGCCCACGTGCGCGATCATCCGGGGGTGCTCGTGCGGGAGTTGGCGACCGACCTCGACGTCGGCGTCGATCTCGTCCACGCCCACCTCGCGCACCTCGAGACCTGCGGCCAGGTCAACGTGGGCGAGCTCGGCACCGTTCGGCCCGGGACCTCCGTCCGCCCGGCGCACCGCCCCTCGTCGGAGGAGTCGGCGGTCATGGCCGCGTTGGAACGGCGTGGACCTGCCACCGGCACGGAACTGTTGGCGTTGGAACCGGGTGCGATCGGCTGGCTCGGTCAGGTCGACCAGGTCGACGAGGTCGCCACCCGGCTCGTCCGATGGGGGTTCCTGACCCGCGGCGGTCAGGGCGCGTACGACCTCGCGGTCCCCCGCGCCGCGCGCCCGGACCCCGGTCCCATCGGGTCACCGCCGGCACGGCTGACGAGCCAGGCCGCGGCCGGCGCGGCGTCATCGCAACGCCGCTACGTCGGCGATGCCCAGGTCGGTGGGCGGACGATCGCGCGCACCCTCGACGCTGCGGCCTACTGGGTCGCCGGGATCGCGTTGTTCTTCATCGCGTCACAGATCGGCGGGGCGCTCCCCGTGCTGATCGGCATCGGGGCGATCGTCTACGGGCTGGTGATCTTCGCCGGCGAGGGCACGTACTGGGTGTCCTCGGTCGTGTACGTCCTCGCGCTGTTCGCCGTGATCGGTGCGTTCACGGCGGTGTTCGGTTGATGCCGGCCACGATCCGGACCGTCGGGCGTCCGCAGCGGACGCGTCCACGGGCTGGACGCCCCACCACGCTGCTGGTCGTCGCGGCGATCTCGTTGACGCTGGCGGCGTGTTCCTCGGCATCGTCGACCCCGTGCCGGGAGTACCTGTCGCTGTCCGCGGCGGACCAGAGCGACCTGATCCGGACCGCGGCCAGGCAGCGCAACCGTCTCCTGATCTCCCCGGTCGACCAGGTCGCCAACAGCGTGCGGTTCGAGTGTGAGGTCGCCCCGCAGAGCGATGTCGGGACGGCCATGGAGCGGCTCGGGATCCCCGACTCGTCCTCCCCGCTGGACCGGGATCGTCCGCTGTTCTGGATCCTGGTGCTCGGGGCACTGGGGGTGGGTGCCATCTGGCGGCGCATGAGCGGCGATGGTGACGGCACCGCCGCAGCGGGAGGTGCGGGATCGGCCACGTGGCAGGCCACCCAGGCCAACACGAGCAGCGCGCCGGTGGCCGCGCCCCCGTCCGAGGAGCGCCCCCTCGACGTCGCCGATCGGAGCCTGTTGGCGCAGGCCCGGGAGCTGGACGAGCCCGCGCCGAGCATCCTCGAACTGGTGCTCCGCAAGGATGCCTACCACCGGCGGCTCAGCGTCCCGCAACTCGCGCGGGAGCTGCGCCGTGGCGACACGCAGGTCGCCGACGCGGTCGAACGTCTCGCCGAGCAGCGGCTGGTCTGGGTCGGCGAGGACGGCCTGGTGCGCAAGGGCTCCGGCTGAGCCACCGACCCGGTCCGCCCGGCCCCCGGGATCGGCCTCAGGGCTCGCAGACGGGCTCGAGGTCACGGTCGGGCAGGTACCGCGACCACTCGGTCTCGGTCACACGGTCCCCGGTCGCGCGGCAGATGTCGTCGCGCGCCTGCGCCGGATCCAGTGGCCAGAGCCGGACGTGGCCGTCGGCGCCGCTCGCCGCGAGGTGGGTCCCGGATGGGGAGAAGGCCACCGTGTACATCGGCGAGGTGGTCTGGCCCAGGACCGCGACGCGCTCGGGACGCGTCGGCTCGGCGATGTCCCACACCCACGTCTTGCCGTCGGCGACCGCGCCGGCCAGCAGTCGCCCGTCCGCGGAGATGTCGAGGTCGAAGATCCGCCCGGTGGGTCCCGTCAGCTCCTCGGTGAGCAACACCGGCTCGTCCGGGTCGGTCACGTCCCACAGCAGGACGGTCGCGTCGGAGCCGGCCGTGGCGAGCACGGTCTCGTCCGGGGAGAACGCGGCCGCGTACGCCTCGCTGTCGAACCCGCCGAGCCGAGCCCGCAGGACCGGATCGGCCGGCTGCTCCAGGTCGTAGAGGTAGACCTCGTTGTCCGCACTGGGGGCGGCGAGGTAGCGACCGCTCGGGCTCCAGCGCAGGTTCAGCACGATCTCCCTGGGGTCGTCGAGCACCACCGTCGGTGCCGCATCCAGCGAGCCGGAGGTGTCCCACAGACGCAGCGCCGTGTCGGCGCCACCGGCGGCGAGCCACCCACCGTGCGGGTGGAACGCGACGGCCTCGACCAACTGATCCGAGCCACCGAGTGCCGGGCCGAGCCGTTGCGGCACCCCGGTCGAGGTGGCGTCGAACAGCAGCACCTCACCGCTGAACGTGCCGTGGGCGAGCACGTGGCCGTCGGGCGACCGTGCGCCGGCGCCACTGAAGTCGACACCGTCGCCCGGCGTCGGCAGGGCGGACGCGTCACCGCGCCGGGCAGCGCCGCCGTCGATGGTGAACCGTTCGGTGACGGGTCCGGAGAACGCCGCGAGCGAGTCGCCGGCCGCGTCGAAGGCCAGGCTCCAGACCCGGCCCGCGACCACCGCACCGTCCACGTTCGCGCGTGACCAGCGCCGGGTGACCCCATCGGTCGCGGTGGAGAACAGCGTGGCTCCGTCGGGCGCGAACCCCACGCCGGTCACCGCCGCCGGGTGAGCCACCGACGTGGTCGACCCGCCGGTCGTGACGTCCCAGAGACGCATGGTGCCATCGGAGCTGCCAGCGGCGAGCCACGCCCCGTCGCGGTCGAAGGCGACCACGTTGACCCAGCTGTCGAACGTCGGGTCCGTCAGGTCGATCTCATCCGGATCGACCCCCTCGGTCCCGGGGGCGCCCGTCCCGGACCACAGGTAGGCCTGCCCGGCCCGGGTCCCGGCGCTCAGGTGGCCGCCGTCGGGGGAGAACTCCAGGTGCAGGACCGAGCGTCCGTCCGTCTCCAGTTCGCGGTCGAGCGCCGGCGCATCGGCGCGGGACCACAGCTGCACGCGACCGATGTCGTCGCCGACGGCGATGACGTCGCGTTCGGGGTGGTAGGCCACGGACCAGGTGATCTCGTCCGCCGGGAGCGTCTCGAGCGGCCGGGGTCGCGTCGGGTCCGACAGCTCCCAGCGGAACGCGCCGTCCCCCAGGCCGACCGCGGCGCGCTCGCCGCCGGCCGGGGCGCAGGCCCGCCCCGGGATGGGCCCGGGCGGGCCACGCCGCCCCGCGACGAGGACCTGTGGATCGGTGGGATCGGTGAGGTCCCACAGCGTCACCGCGGCGCTCGTGTCCCCGACCGCGAGCAGCGGACCGGTCGGGGAGAAGGCCACGGCGAAGGACTCCGCGTCCTGCTCCGCCAGCGGGAGCGTCGCGACCCGCTCCAGTCCGGCGGTCGTGTCGTAGAGCGCCACCTCGGCGTTGGCGGCGTCGGAGACGGCGATGAGTCCGCCGGCGGGTGCAACGGACAGCACCGAGGTGCCGGGTCCGCCGATCGCCCGGGTCGCACGCGGACCGATGGCGCGGTCGAGGAGGGCCGCACGGGCCTCGGGGGTCGGCGCGATGTCGTGCGCGACGACCGCGAGTTGGGCTGCGAGGGAGGGGTCGGTCTCCGCGAGCCGCTCGACGGAGAGCGCGACCTGTCGGGACTGGGCCTCGTCGCGGGCCAGCAGCGCATCGCCCCGGGCGGAGACCGCGACCAGCGCGAGCGCGCTCGCCATGAGCGCGAAGGTCGCGGTCGCGACGGTGAGACGGCGCAGCCGCAGGGTGCGCCGCTGCTCGAGCTGTTCGAGTTCGGCACGGTGGGCGAGCGCCGCGTCGAGGTAGGCACGTTCCTCGACGGTCGCGCCCAGGCCGTCCGCGCCCTCCACCGCCTCGCGCATCGCTTCGAGCTGCACCCCCCGGGGCAACAGCGAGGGATCGCGGTCGTGGTCGGCCCACAGTCGCGCGGCCTCGGCCAGTCGACGTTGCAACCGGAGCCGATCGCGATCGGTCTCCAGCCAGCCCCGCAGACGGGGCCAGGCGCTCAGCAGGGCGTCGTGGGAGATCTCCGCGGTCTCGGTCCGGATCGTGACCAGCCGCGCATCCACGAAGGGCGCGAGGATCCGACGCAGCCGGTCGCGCGGCGGCTCGTCCGGTCCGGACGCCTCGGTGACCAGACCCTCGAGCTCGACCAGGCTGGTGGTCCGTCGGGTCGCGACCGCGTCCGAGGCCAGGTGCACCAGCCGCAGCAGCACCTGTCGCAGCGACGGGTGGTCGACGCGCTCGACGCGGCGGTAGGCGAGCTCCGCGGAGTGTTCGACCGCCCCGGCCAGACCCCCGGTGGCGTGGTAGTCGGCGACGGTCATGCGGCCCCGGTGGGACCGGTTCCAGGTCTCCAGCAGGGTGTGCGACAGCAGCGGGAGCGCCCCGATGTGGGGGGTCTCGGCCAGCGATCCGGTCGGCAGGAAGTCCTGCAGGAGCAGGGTGAGCAGTTCCTCGTCGACCGCGACGCCGCGACGCCGGGCCGGCTCGGTGATGGCCTGCGTCGCCTCGGATCGGGTCAGCGGGCCCACCAGTACCTGCACGTCCTCGAGCGCGGCGCCGAACGCGCCCGTCGCGACCAGGTCGGCCAGGAAGTCGAGCCGGAGCGTGGCGACCACCGCCCGGTTCGCGGCCGCATCCGCGGCGCTGAGCAGCTCGAGGTCCGCGAGGAACCGGGCACGACGCGGCTGTTCGATGGTGGGCGTGAACAGGGCCTCGAGCCCGTCGACGATCACGACGTCGGCCGGGGCGCTCGGCGTCGACTCTGGCGGTGCGAGCGTCCCGATGGCGCGGTGCAGTTCCTCGTCGGGCGTATCGCCGGGGCTGAGGTGGGCGACGCGGTGCCCGGCCTCCAACAGTCGGGGAGCCAGCCCGGCACGGACCAACGAGGACTTCCCGCTCCCGGACGCGCCGACGAGCAGGAGCAGGTTCGGACCGTCGCCGTCGAGCTGCCGGTGCAGACGCTCGAGGGCGTGCGCGATCAGGTGATCGCGGCCGAAGAACAGCTCCGCATCGTCGACGTCGTAGCGCTCCAGACCCCGGTAGGGCGGCTCGGTCTGTTTCGAGGTGCGGCTGGTGTCGCGCAGCTGCGCCAGCGCGGCCATGATCGGCTCGGGGTCATCGACGTCGAACGCGTCGAGCATGCGCCGGAAGGTGTCGTCCTGCGCCGGGTAGGGCAGGTTCTCCGCGCGGCACCACCCGCTGAGCGTGGACGCGCTGCTCCCCGTCAACCGCGCCAGGGCCCGCAGGCTGAGCCCGGACCGACGACGCAGATCGGTCAGCAGGGCCCCGAGTTCCGCACGCGTGGAGACCGCGACCGGATCAGGTCCGGTGCGGTCCGGTGTCCCGTTCGAGCCCCGCGGTGGCATCCCCATCGCTCGGGGACGCTACCGCACAGGTTGGTCAGGTGATCGACGACGTCCCGTCCGGCGCGACGCGGGCCCGGTTCGCCGGCCCTGGGCCCGGTCACACCGACACCGTTGCTGTCCGAACTTGTGCGAGCTCCCGTCCCCCGCTCGCGAACGCCGGGGGTGGCTGGTTGCCTCCGCCGACGAGGGGCACGGCACACCGATGGGGCGATCGGGGTCCGGTCAGCGACCGTCGTCTGCCGGCGGGCGTCCGACGGGGTCGGGGGGGGGGGGGGGTGGGGGGGGGGGGGCGCGGCCGGCCGCCCCCCCCCCCCCCCCCGGGGGGGGGGGGGGGGGGGGGGGGGGGGGGGGGGGGGGGGTGGGGGGGGGGGCGCCCCCCCCCCCCGCCCCCCCCCGCCTCGACCGCGTGCGCATGGTCGTCCGGACGGCAGCTGCTGACCAGCGGCATCTCCCCCAAGCGGGGCGCACCGACCGCGCACCGGCGCGCGCCGCACCGGATCGGTGTCCGCCGACAGCGGGCACCGATCGCGGCACCTAGGCCGCGGAGGTCGACCCGGCTTCGAGGGCCGGATCCCGGCGCAGGTACCGCTCGAGCCGTTCGAGGTCCCCGGTCGGCGCGAGGTCCGCCGCCTGCAGGGCCTGCCGGGTCTGCGTCAACAGCTGCAACGCCGAGGCACGACGTCCCTGTTCGGCCAGCAGACGGGCGGCCTGCAGCGCCCGATCCTCGGCGAGGGGGTCGAGCGCCAGGGCCGCGCGCAGCACCTGGACGGCGTCGTCGAGCCGGCCGGCGCTCTCCGCGAGTTCGGCGACCGCGTCGTGCATCAGCAACGCCTGCTGTCGGAGTTGCTCGCGCGCACGCTCGGCCCAGTCGTCGTAGCCGAGGCTGGCGGCCAGATCGCCGCGGTACAGCGCCAGCGCGGTCCGCGCCGCCATCCCGTGGTCGCGTCCCGCCCGCACGGCGCGTGCGGCCTCGAGGAAGGCACCCACGTCGGAGCGCACCGTCTCAACGAGCCGCAACGTGTCGTCGTGCCGTTCGATCAGCGCGCCGATGTCGCGTCGCGTGCGGCGCAGCACGGTCCGCAACCGTTCGCGCCCCCGTTCGGCGGCCCCCGACGGCCACAGCGCCTCGATCGCCTCGTCGACGCTGACGGGCCGGTCGGCAACGACGAGGAAGGCCAGCAGCTGCGCGGGGCGGCCGGTGGGCTCCAACGTCCGACCGTCGAGCTCGACCTCCACCCGGTCGAGCAGGCGGAGCTGCACGCCCCGGCTGGTCACGATGTCCCGGGCGCTCGCCGAGGCCGCCGCGGCCAGATCCATCACCGCGCGGGTCGCCACCGGTTCGCGCACCAGCGGCAGCCCCGCCTCGCCCAGCTGGGCCGCCTCCTCGAACGCGGCGGCGGCGAGCGCGCTGGCGCGGGGGTCCTGGGCCTGCTGTGCGGCGTAGGCGTGCAGCAGCGTGAGCCGCCACCGCTCGCGTGGTTCGACGTCGCGTCCACCGGCGACCTCGCGCAGCGCCTCCTCGACCGTGTCGAGGTCGCCGGCGTAGGCGGCGACGGTGAGCGCAGCCGCGGTCACGTGTGGGGTCGTGCCCGGGTCGCGGTCGCGCGCGGCGGCCAGCAGGCGGCGGGCGTCCTCGTCCCGACCGACACGGGCCAGCATCTGCGCCGCGTCCGCGAGGAAGAAGGCTCCCTCGGCGGTGTCGATCGCGACCTCCGACCGCTCCACCGCGTGGCAGGCGGCCCAGGTCGCCTCCGCATCGCCACGCTGGGAGGCCAGCATCGCCGCTCCCCACCGAGCGAACACCGCGGAGCGTTCGTTGCCCGCCGATCCCATGGCCGTGGCGGTCCGGCGCAGCTCCGCGAGCACCGCCTCGGCCTCCGCGGAGCGACCCAGATCGGTGAGCACGAAGGCGCGGTAGGGCAGCACCGCGACCCGGACCTTCGGGTTCCCGCGCGCGTCGGCCAGCGCCCGGTCCAACAGCTGCAGCGCGACGTCGTAGCGCCCGAGCGGCCAGGCCACGTAGGTGGCCGCGACCACCCGGGCGGCGATCGCGTGCGTGAACGCTCCGAGCCGGTCGAAGACATGGATGGACTCCTCCAGGTCACGCAGGCCCCGACGCAGCCCATCGGTGGATCGCGTGCTCGCCCGGGCCCGGCCGATCGCGCCGACCAGCCGCGCCCGCGCCAGCGGCGACAGGCGTGGTTCGTCCGCGAGTCGTTCGGCCTCGGCCACGTGGCGGTCGTCGTTGCTGGCGACCATCCGGGCCGAGAGCTCCACCGCGAGCACGTCGAGCGACTCCGCGGGCAGGGTGGCGTCGGTCGGGTCCACCTCCCCGACGAGGCGACGCGCACGCTCCAGCGTCTCCCGGTAGTCGGCCTGCTGCCCGTGGACGATGTAGGTGTCGGCCAGGTGCACCAGGATCCGGGGGTGTGCGGCGAGCAGTTCGGGTGGGAGGCTGGCGATGGCCGCCGCGTGCTCCGTCGGATCGAGACGGCCACCGAGCACCGCCGGCAGCTCCGCGAGCACCGCCGCAAGATCATCGTCGAGCCGGCCCGCGAGGAGCACGGCGAGCGCGCTGCCTGGGTCCCCGAGCGCCAGGGCGCGTCGGGAGGCGCGCCGAGCCAGATCGTCGTCGGGGGCCGCGCTCGCCAACGCGTCGCGCACGGCATCGGGGAAGGCGGTGGTGTCCCCGTCGCGCGCTTCCAGGGGCAACCCCAGCTCGGCCAGCGCGTCCAGCCCACCACCGACCCCGGCGGCGATCGCGAGCTCCTCGTCGAACCAGGGCAGGGCGGCCAGTTGGGCGACCGCTCGACGGACGCCGTCCGACGCATCGGCCAGGACCCGTTCCAGCAGCTGCGGCAGGGTCACGGCCTCGGCCAACAGCGTCGCGACCTCCCGGCCGAAGGCCCGCTCACCGGCCTCCGCGGCCCCACGCAGACGCACCGCGGCCAGCTCGAGCGCGGCGGCCCACCCAGCGCAGCGGGTGGTCAGCGTCGCGATCTCCACGGCGCCGAGCTGTCCGACGAGCTCGGGACCGAGCAGCTCGGCCGTCTCCTGGGGCGTGAACCGCAGATCGTCGGGCCCGATCGTGCGCGCCTCGGCACCGCTGCCGATCGCGGCGTGCAGCCGGGGATCCAGGCGACGCCCCGCGAGCACGACCCGGTGGGGGCTCGACACCGTGGGGACCACGTCGGCGATGGCCGCGATGGCGGCATCGTCGGCCCGCTGCAGGTCGTCGAGGACGAGCAGCACCGGCTCCTGCTGTTCCTCGAGCCAGGCGCTGACCTGCGACAGGGCGGCCTCCGCGGGGACCTGGTCGAGCCGGTCGGCCAGGTCGTTGAGCCCGGAGGACGCCAGCGACCGACGCAGCAGGGTGCGCAGCGCCCCGGGGCCCGTGTCCGTGCGCATCGTGGCCCGGACGGCTGGCCCGTCGTGGGCGGCGACGACCTCGTCGAGCAGGGTGGACTTGCCGGCGCCGGCCTGTGCTTCGAGCAGCACGCGACGGCTCGTCGACAACGCGTCCCCCCGCCCGGGGGGGGCGCAGGGCGCGCCGATGCCCGGCGCCCCCAGCGGCCCCGCCCCCGCCGCCCGGCTGGGCCCCCCCGGCGGAGGCGGGCGATGCGAGCGACGATGCCGGGCTCCCCGAGCGTCCGAGCGACGGCCGCACGGATGCGCACCGCAGGAGGAGGCTACCCAGCGGGGCCCCCTCCCGGCGGTGTCGCGGGTGGGTCGTGGCAGCTCAGCCCGGGGTCACCAACGCAGGTCGCCGTCGGCGCCCGGCAGGGTGATCGGCAGGTCGTCGTCGGTGGCGGTCGGTGCGGTCGGGGTGCGGTCGATCGACATCGTGATGCTCCTGGCGGAGGAACGACGACCCCTCGACGGGGCCGTCCTGGCGGATGTCGACCACCTTCCCGCCCGGCCGTGTCACCGCCGTGTCACGGCCCGTGTCACGGTGCAGGCCACGCCGCCCATCAGGCGGGAGGGGCACCGAGGTGGCGATCCAGGAACCCCTCGATGCGGGCCCACGCGCGTTCGGCCGTCGGGCCGTCGAACGCGATGCGTAGACGCGCCATGGCGGCTGGCTCGTGGTTCATGAAGCTGTGTCCGACCCCCTCGAAGACCTCCACGTCGACGGGCACCCCTTGCGCGGTCAGCAGCTGCTCGTAGCGCTGCGCCGTGCCGTCGGGGATCCACGGGTCCTCGGCGCCGTAGTTCGCGACCACCGGACAGCTGCCGGCGATCAGCTCCGGGTCGGCGGGGACCCGGCCGTAGTTGACCGCGGCGGCCGCGAACGGGGAGCGGGCCGCGGCCACGACCGCGAACCCCCCACCCATGCAGAAGCCGATCACGCCGATCCGGGCGCCATCGACGTCGTCGCGGTCGGCCAGCCAGGCGCGGACCGACTCGATCCGGTCGGAGGTGAACCGCCCTGCCGGCGCGAGGAACGCCTCGCGCACGGTCCTGGCGATGCACAGCGGGCGGAAGCCCGTGCCGAACAGGTCCGGCACCGCGGCGAGGTAGCCGAGTGACGCGAGGTGTCGGGCGATCCGCGCGCTGTCGTCGTTGCGACCGCTCGCCTCGTGCAGCACCACCAGTGCGGCGTGTGGCCCCGTGCCGTCCGGGTGGACGAGCAGCACGTCGGTGCCGTCGACCACGACGTGGTGTGGATCGGTTGCGGTCATGATCCCTCCGGATCGTCGGCGCGTCAGCCGACCGTTGCGCCGAGCGCGGTCCCGACCAGGAACCCCACGACCCCGGCACCCCCACCGATGACGAGCAGGCGCATGCCCGAGCGCCAGGCGCTGCGTCGGGTCAGACGGGTCAGCACGGCCCCGGCCGTGAACAGCGCGATCACGCTCAACAGACTGCTGACCGCCACGGCGGTCATCCCGGTGGTGAGCAGGAAGGGCACCAGCGGGATCGCGCCGCCCGCGACGAACAGCAGTCCGTTGGCGGCGGCCGCCCGGACCGGGCTGACGTTGTCCTCCTCGCTGCGGACGACACCCTCGGCATCCAGCAGCTCCGCCTGGGTACGGACGCTGACGTACTCACCGGCACCCATGGACAGCGCCCCGGACACGAGCCCGGCGACACCCGCCACCAACACGGCCTCGGGGCTGATCTGCGCCCCGGCGACCCCCATGATGAGCCCGAAGTTGCTGACGATCCCGTCCTGGATCCCGAACACCCCCGCGCGGATGGTGTTCGACCGGTCGAGTCCGCCGGGTGGACCGGCGCGCGCCTCGCCGGACGCGGCGGCCTCGGGCTCACGATCCATGGTCGGACGCTCCTGGCGAGCCGGGGAGACGCCGGCACCCGACGGGACGGGGCTCGGCCCCGTCGGACGCTACCCGTCGGGGCCCGGTGGGCACTCCCCGTCCCGCGATGCTCGTGCGGATCCGGCACGGTGGTGCTCGGCTGGCCGCGCCGTTGGTCCCCCCGGGATGGGACCCACGGCGGTGTGGGCCGAACCGCGCCTGGTCGACCATGGGAGCGGTGGCGGTGCGCGACCGCCGGCCGCGACAGGGTGCACCATGGTGGGGTCCGATCGTCTCCGGGCATGGGGTCTCGGCCTGCTGCTCGCGCTGGTCGCGATGGTGCTGCTGCCCGGCGTGGCGGCGGCCGATCCGGTCACGGTCCTGTACTTCGGCGCGGACGGTTGCCCCTACTGCGCGCTGATGGAGGAGGACCTGGACGCGTTGGAGGCACGCCACCCCGGCGCGTTCGAGGTGGAGCGCTTCGAGGTCGGTGGGGACGAGGCTGCCCGTGATCGGTGGGTCGCCGAGCTCACCCTGCGGGGCCACGAGGCCTCCGGGGTGCCCACCCTCGTGATCGGTGACGAGGTCGTCGTCGGCTACGACCCCGCGATCGTCGACGCGCTCGCGGCGATGCTGCCTTCTCAGACCGCTCCGCCGCCGGGTGCGCTCGATCCTCCGTCCTCTGGTGTGCTCCGGCTCCCGGCGATCGGTCAGGTCGATCCGGGCGAGCGTTCCGCCATCGGGGCGACCGTGTTGATCGCGCTGGTCGACGGCTTCAACCCGTGCTCGTTGTGGGTCCTGAGCGTGCTGCTCGCGATGGTGCTCCACGCCGGGGTGTCACGCGCCCGCGTGGCACTCATCGGTGGCGTGTTCCTGACGGTGACCGGCCTGCTCTACGGGGCGTTCATCGCGGGGGTGTTCAGCGTCCTCGGGTTCATCGAGCACCTCGGGGCGATCCGCGTCGGGGTCGCCGTGGTCGCGCTGACCGTCGGGCTGATCAACGTCAAGGACTACCTGTGGTTCAAGCGGGGCGTGTCGTTGACGATCCCCGACCGGTTCAAGCCACGCATCTACCGCACGAGCCGGAGCATCCGCCGCTCGGATCGATCGTTGCCCGCGGTGCTCGGCACCACGGTCGCGATGGCAGCGGGCATCGCGCTCGTCGAACTGCCGTGCACGGCGGGCTTCCCGGTCGTCTGGTCCGGGATCATGCACCAGCAGGGGGTCGAGGGCGCGGAGTTCGTGGGGCTGCTCGCGCTCTACCTCGGCATCTACGTGTTCGACGAGCTGGTGCTGTTCCTGGCCGTGGTGGCCACGCTGCGGATCGCCCGCTTCCAGGAGCGGCACGGCCGCCTGCTCAAGCTGCTCAGCGGCGCCGTGATGCTGTCGCTCGGCGTCGTGCTCCTGTCCGCACCCAACCTGATGGAGGACCCGCTGGCCGCGGCGGCCGTGGTGCTCGGCTCGGTGCTCGCCGCGGTGCTGGTCGACCGCGTCGCACAGCGCCGACACCGCACCGGTCCGGGTCAGGGGGTGTCCTCGTCCGTCTCGTCCGACCGTCGCGACGACGAGGTGGCAGCGTCGTCCGTGCCGTCCGCATCACCGGTATCCGGGTCGTCGCCACCCTGATCTTGATCCTCGTCCGGGTCGTCCGGGTCGTCCGGGTCGTCCGTGCCGTCCGCGTCGTCCGTGCCGTCCGCGTCGTCCTCGTCCGGGGAGGTGCGCTGCGATGCCCCGTCCTCGGCGTCGGCGTCCTCGGCGTCGGCTGACCGGTCGTCGCGGTCCGAACCCTCGTCCCGGTCGGTGTCGTCCGGGTCCTCGTCGTCGGCGTCGGTCTCCTCGTCCCCTTCGTCCTCGACGGTGGCGTTCCGACCCGGGGAGGGGGATCCGGACCCTCGGCGTCGGACCGGGTTGCACGCGGAGGGTTCGACAGCAGGCGCGGCCAGCGGTCGGTCGCGCTCGAGGTCGTGGCAGCCGGTCGTGTCGTGGACCGATGACGGTGCGGCCGGCACCTCGGCGACGCACGAGATCGGGGGCAGCGCCCGTTCGACCACGAACGTGCGGGGCGGGTCCTCCATCGTCCGCACCTCGACGGAGAGGTGGCCCGGCAGGGCGTCGCAGGGCGCCTCCGGACTGATGTGCAGCATCGACTGCCACACGTAGCGCCCACCGGTCGTCCGCGCGTTGGACGGCTGGTCCAGGACCACCCACTCCTGCGCTCCGGCCGCCGGGTCGATCCGCGCGTCGACCTGGACGCGCAGGTCGGTTCCGACGACCGGCACGGTGTCCCGGTCGAGCATCGCGATGCCGATCCGCACACTGGTCCCGGCAGGGAGCCGTGCGGGAACGTCCAATCGGATCTCCCCCCGGGCGTCGACCACCTCGCCGATGGGCGGCCGATCCGGCGTCGCAGCCTCGACCGTGTCCACGTCGGTGGTCAGCACGACCGCGACGACCGCGAAGCTGGCCGCGCCGGCCGCGAACAACGCGCTGAACCAGCTGCGCAGGTCCATGCAGATCCCCCGATGGGCGTCGCGACCCTGCGCCGGACGCCTCGGGACCACTGTCCCGTACCGCACGGCTGCTGGCTACGGCCGCACACGCCGTTGCAGACACCTGTCCGAACGACCCCCGTCGCTGGCACGAGGCTCCGCGGACACGGCCGGTGCCGAGCGTCGGGGACCGGATTCAGCTGGCGCCCGTCTCCAGGACGAGCTTGCCGGTGGCGGTGCGCTCCTCGATCGCGGTCAGCGCCGCCGACGCGTCCTCGAGCGGGTAGCGGCCGCCGATCGGCGGCGTCAGGCGGCCGCGCTCGATCAACGGGAGCAGCGCATCCCACTGCTGGCGGGGGTAGGAGGCGTCACGCTGCCAGAACGCGCCCCAGCCGACGCCGACCACGCTCAGGTTGTTCAGCAGCAGCCGGTTGACCTTCACCGTCGGGATCTCCCCGGCGGCGAAACCGATCACCAGCAGCCGTCCCTCGGGTCGGAGGCTGCGCAGCGAGTCGGTGAACCGCTCCCCACCGACCGGATCGACCACGATGTCGACCCCGCGGCCCTCGGTGAGCTCCGCGACCGCGTCCTTGAACCCGGCCACCTCGAAGGTGTCGTGGGCCCCGGCGGCTCGCGCCAACGCCGCCTTCTCGGACGTCGAGGTGACCGCGATGACGCGGGCGCCCCGCGCGACGGCCAGCTGGATGGCGGCGACACCGATCCCGCCGCCCGCGCCGTGGACCAGCACGACGTCATCGGGCGTCAGCCCCCCGCGGCGCTCCAGGGCGAAGTGCACCGTCAGCAGGTTCATCGGCATGCCGGCGGCGTCCTCGAACCCGATCGCGTCCGGCAGGGGGAGCACCAGCCTGGGGTCGATGACGATGCGTTCGGCGAAACCGCCGATGCCGGGGAAGGCCGCGACGCGCTGCCCGGCGGTGAACCCGCTGCCCTGCGGGGCGGTGACCACCGTGCCCGCGACCTCCGAGCCGGGTGTGAACGGTGGGTCCGGCCGCAGCTGGTACAGACCGCGGGTCAACAGCACGTCGGGGAAGGTCACCCCGGCCGCGGCGACCTCGATCTGGACCCCGTCGCCGGTCGGATCCGGCACGTCCTCGACGGTGACCGAGCCCGGCCCGTCGAGTCGGGTGACCTGGACGGCTCGCATGCTGGCTCCGGGTTCGGGATCGCGACGCCATGACCGTAGTCGCCGCGATCCCGGGCCGACGGGGCCCCTCGGGGGTGGACGATATGTCCGTACAATTAGCTAGACTGGTGCCCCAGCCGGCAGCCAGGAGCCCCACCGATGCAGTCCCTGACCCCGGAGATGATCCTGGTCCTGGTGGTGCTCCTCGGGGCGATCACGCTGTTCGTGACGGAGATCGTCCGCATCGACGTGGCCGCGATCCTGGTGATGGTCCTGGTCGGCCTGCTCGGGCTGGTCCCACGCGCCGAGGTGTTCGCCGGGTTCGCGTCCAACGCGGTGATCTCCATCATCGCGGTGATGATCCTGGGCGCCGGGTTGGATCGCGTCGGGGTCATGCGCAGCGTCGCTGCCGCGATCCTGCGCGTCTCGGGGTCGACCGAACGTTGCATCGTCGCCTCCACCGCGACGGCCGTGGGCGGGATCAGCGCCTTCATGCAGAACATCGGTGCCGCGGCGCTGTTCCTGCCGGTGGTCGA
This sequence comes from Nitriliruptoraceae bacterium, assembly GCA_020832455.1. Lineage (GTDB taxonomy): Bacteria > Actinomycetota > Nitriliruptoria > Nitriliruptorales > Nitriliruptoraceae > PWLR01. The sequence continues at coordinate 721 of JAFIEQ010000009.1, read as the reverse complement.
GCGCATCGGGGAACGCACCGGGGTCGCCGTGTCGCGGTTGCTCATGCCGATGGGCTTCGCGGCCATCCTCGGGGGCACGCTGACGCTGGTGGCCTCCGGGCCGCTGATCCTGCTCAATGATCTGCTCGCGGCCTCGGGTGACAACCTCGGCGTCGACATCGAGCCCTACGGGCTGTTCGCGCCACTGCCCGTGGGCCTGGCCCTGCTCGCGGCCGGCATCGCGGTGTTCGCCGTCGGTGGCCGTTGGCTGCTGCCCGGCCGTGGCGCGTCGCCGGGGCCGCGCGCGCTGCCGGCGATCGGGGAGCGCTACGGGCTCGACGCCACCCACCGCAGCGCGAACGTCCCGGCCGGATCCTCGCTGGTCGGATGGACCGTCGAGGAGGCCGAGTCCACCCCCGACGGCGTGCTGGTCACCGTGATGCGTTCGTCCACGGGGTTGCAGGTCGCGCCGGCCAGGGAGGAGGTCATCGAGCCGGGTGCCGTGCTGGGGCTGCGAGCGACCCCCGATGACCTCGACGGGTTCACGCGCCGGTACGGCCTGGAACCGACGCAGGACCCGGACATCGACACCGTCCTGGACGGCGAGGACCGGCTGACCGTCGAGGCCGTGGTCCGCCCCGGCGGCCCCGCCCCCGGGCCGCGCGTGGGTGACCTGCGGCTGCGCGCGCCGCGTCGCGTGCCCCTACAGGCGCGGCACCCCCAGGGGGAGGTTGGCCACCCC
>JAFIEQ010000157.1 GCA_020832455.1 Nitriliruptoraceae bacterium | reverse complement strand
CCCCCCGGCCGGGGGCCCGGGGGGCCGGGGGGCCCCCCGGGGCCCACGGCCGGCGACACGGCGTTGCCGAGGTTGCCGCCCGCCGTCTGGCCGGCGACCAGCACCGCCACGGCGATACCCAACGTGCCGGCCACCTCGGCCTGCAACGCGCTGAACAGCGCGTTGGACGCGGTCGTCGAGCCGGTCAGCACCGTCCCGAACGCACCGAGCGGCGCGGACACGGCCACGAAGGCCAGCCCGAGCGTGTCGGCGAGCGCCTGCGCGATCGCGGCGATCATGCCGGCGTCGGTCATCACCGCGGCCAGGGTGACCAGCCCCAGGATGGAGGCGGACACGCTGCGGCACCGTCGTCCCCAGCCCCGCATCGCCGCGGCGCCGGTGCCGGGTGGCCACCAACCCTGACGGCGGTAGACGACGACCGCGACCAGTAGCGCGATCAGCAGGTAGGGCAACGGGTGCAGCAGCGGGCGGAACACCGGGGTCACCGGCGCGGCGGCCGTGGTGAAGCCGAAGGCGGCATCGACGCCGGGCAGGGTCGGCGCGATCGGTGGGATGCGTTCCAGCACCGCGCGGACCGGTGGCAGCGCGAAGCCGATCACGGCGAACACCGTCAGGGCGACGTAGGGCGCCGCCGCGGTGACCAGCGGTGCGAGCGCGGGGCGGGGACCGCCCTTGCGAGGTAGCAGCCACCAGGCCGCGGCCAGCCCGGCCAGCCCGGCCGTCGTCGAGCCGATCGCGGGCTGCACGACGACCACGGCGATGAGCGTGCCGCCCATGACCAGTCCCAGCACGACCGCACGCCAGCGCTCCCCGGGGGCGCGGTCGCCTCGACGCAGGACCAGCAGCCCGGACACCACCGCGGTGACCGCCAGCACGACCGCGGCACGCCAGGCGAACTCGGCCGCCTGCGCCCCGGTCAGCCGGGCGGTCGCCTCGGCCATGAAGTAGCTCGAACCCATCGACCCGAAGGTCACCGACCACTGGTAGCCGATGAGGCAGGCCGCGACCGCCGCGGCCGGTGCCATGCCGCGGCGCACCAGCATCGGGGCGCTCATCGCGATCGGTGCGCCGAACCCGGCTGCTCCCTGCAGGAACGAGGGCAGCACGAAGGCGAGCAGCAGCAGCCGGCGTCCCTCGGTCGGGGCGATGGTGTCCGCGGCGCTGGCCAGGCGCTCCAGCGCTCCGGAACGGTCCAGCACCTCGAACAGCAGCAGGGCGGGGAGCACGATCGCCAGGATCCAGGTCCCCGTCCAGGTGCCGCGCAGCACCGCGACGCCGACCTCGCCGGGGTCGAGGCCGAACACCGTCAGCGCCGTGACCGCGGCCAGCGCGGTCGCGAACCAGGCCGCCCGGGTCACGGCCACCGCGCGCAGGACCAGCACGGTCAGCAAGCCGACCGGGACGACCGCGACGGCGACCGCCCACAGCGGCGCGGCGATGCTCACGTTCGGGACCGCCGGGCGCTCACGGGCACCGGCCCGGACCGCCAGCGGCGCACGGGCGTCGGGCGGGATCGCCAGCGGCGCACGGGCACCGGGGGGCGCCGGGCAGCGGCGGGTGCAGGTGGGCAGGGGTCGGCATCGGCCGGGACGCTAGCGCGGTTCAGCCGGCCTCCGCGCCGGCGGCCAGCGTCGCGGCCACGGTGCGGATCGTGTCCGCGTCGCGCTCCACCCGCGCCAGCAGCAACGCCCCCTCCATCGCCGCAACGGTGGTCGTCGCGAAGGCCTGGGAGCGTTCCTCGCTCCAGCCCTCGGCGACCAGCCGGTCGCGCACGACGGTGATCCAGGTCCGGAACACGACCGCACAGGCCCGGCTGACGGGGGTGTCCTCCGGCGCGACCTCCAGGGCCACGGTCGCCACCGGGCAGCCATCGGCGAAGCGCGAGCGCTCGAGGTCCGTGGCCAGCAGTTCCCCGAGGGTGACCACGGCCTCCGCGACCGTCCCGGCCTCCCCGGTCAGCCGCTCCACCATGCGCACGAGCGCGCCGCCGGAGGCGTGCAGCGCCTCCGCGGCCAGCTGTTCCTTGCCGTCCGGGAAGTGGTGGTAGATCGACCCGCGGGGGGCGTCCGCCTCCTCGACGATCCGACGGAACCCGACCGCGTGGTAGCCGTGGCGTCGGAACAGCTGCGCCGCCGTCGCGACCATGCGGTCGCGGGCGGAGGTGGCCGGTGCGGCATCCGAGCTCATGGCAGGCAGCGTACTGCCCGGGCCCGATCCACCGGTCGGCGCGGCGTGCGCGCCCGGTCCCGTGTCCGCGTCCGGCGGACGGGTCGCCCGCGCGCTCCCGGGGCTGCGGAGCGCGCCCGTCATGACGATCGTCATACTCGCCGGCGCGACCCGCTATGATGACTGTCATAGGCGATCGCCTCCCGACCCAGCGCCCGGTGACCACCGCGCGACCACGACCCGGAGCCCACCGTGTCCGCCACGACCGCACCCGGCCACGATCACCGCATCACCACCGACGACGGCCGCGAGCTGGCCGCCCGGATCTTCCCGGGCACGACCGACGAGCTCGTGGTCGTCGCCCCCGCGGCTGGCGTCCCGCAACGCTTCTACACCGGGTTCGCCACGCACGTCGCCGCGCAGGGTCCGACCGTGCTGACCTTCGACTACCGCGGCATCGGTGCCTCGCAGGTCGGGCACGCCCGCCGCGACGACGCCCGGATGCGGGACTGGGGACCGCTCGACATCGAGGCCGTGCTCCAGGACGCGCGCCGGCAGGTCGACGGACGGCTGCTGTGGGTCGGGCAGTCCGCCGGCGGGGTCTACCTGCCGATGGCGGCCAGTCGCCACCTGCCGGCACGCATCGTCACGGTGTCGTCGCTGTCGGGCTACTGGCGGTACATGGCGCCGGGGTCGCGCTGGCGGTTGGCGCTCGGCTGGTACGTCGCCTTCCCGGCGCTGATGCGGGTCCTTGGGTACGCGCCCAGCTGGCTGTGGGGCGGGACCGATCTGCCGGCGGGGGTCATGCGCGACTGGATGCGCTGGTGCCGCGACCCGGACTACTTCTTCGGCGATCCGGAGGTGGACACGTCCGGCTACGACGACCTGACCGCGCCCATCCTGGCCGTCCGCGCGTCGGACGACCCGTGGGCCACGCCGCGCTCCCACTCGGCGCTGCACGACCGGTTCACCGCCGCGCCGGTCACCCGTCGCAGCGTGACCCCCGCGGAGCTCGGGGCCACCCGGATCGGCCACATCGATCTGCTGCGCGCCTCGGTCGGTGCGCCGTTCTGGCCGGAACTGCTGGACTGGCTGCTCGCCGACGGGGACGAGCTGTCCCCGGCCTAGCGTCGCACGGCTCACCGGGCGTCCACCTCGGCCGCGTCCGAGCCGATCACGCGCACTTCGTGCGCGGCCACCCCACGCACGTCGAGCGTCACCGAGCCGTCCTCGACCGCGACCTCGAGGTGGAGGTCGTCATAGCCGGGCCAGTGCACGGTGCGCTGCGCCGGGCCGACGGGCGCGGCGAGCAGCACGGTCAGGCCCTCCAGCTCGATGGCACCGGTGTGCAGCGCGGGACGGGCCAGGGGCACGATCGCCCCGCCGCGTACGAACAGCGGGATCCGCTCGAGCGGGGCGGCCACCTCGATGAAGCCGGGGCCGTGGTGGACCTGCTCGGTCCACAGGTCGACCCAGGTGCCCGCCGGCAGGTAGACCCGGCGGTGGTCGCGGTCGTCGAGGACCGGGGCGACGAGCAGGTCACGCCCGAACAGGTACTGGTCCTCGATCGTGGCCGCGACCGGGTCGTCGGGGTGGTCGATCAACAGCGCGCGCACGATCGGGGTGGACGTCTCGACCGCGTGCCGGGCCTCGGTCCACAGGTAGGGGAGCAGCCGGTAGCGCAGCTCCAGCAGGTCGCGCACGATGCGCTCCGCCTGCTCGCCGTAGTGCCAGGGCTCCCGGGGTGGGGACCCGTGGGCCCGTGCGTGCGAACTGAACAGGCCGAGCTGTGCCCACCGGACGTAGAGCTCGGGGTCCGGGGTGGAGACGAACCCGCCGATGTCGTGGCTGGAGAAGGGGAAGCCCGACAGGCCCATCGACAGCATGGAGCGCAGCACGCAGGCCAGGTCCTCGGTGCGTGCCACGCCGTCCCCGGACCAGTGCACCGGGGTGCGCTGGGCGCCGGCCCAGCCGGAGCGGCACCAGATCATCGCCTCGTCGCTCCCGCGGGCCTGCTCGGTGAACCCGTGGATCGCCTGTTGGTAGAGCAGCGGGTAGAGGTTGTGTGCTTCCGGGCCGCGGAGGCCGGCGTAGACGCCGTCGGGCGGGGCACCCTCGCCGTAGTCGACCTTGATGGCGGCGACCCCGAGGTCGAACAGCGCGAGGAAGCGTTCCCGGAGCCAGGCGACGGTCTCCGCCCGGGAGTAGTCGAGCAGGGCGGCGTCCTCCCCGAACCCACCGGGCAGGGTGTAGACGTGGCCGCTGGCGCGGCGCACGAGGTGGCCGCCCTCCATCGCCTCGGCGAACAGCGGGGAGTGGATGTTCACCAGGGGCCACTGCCACAACGAGACCTTGAACCCGTCCGCGTCGAGCTCGCGCGTCATCGCCGCGGGGTCGGGGAACTGCGGGCCGAACTCCAGGTCGCACACGTACTCCGTGGCGAACCAGCCCGTGTCGATGTGCAGCACGTCGCAGGGGATCCGCCGCTCGCGCAGCTCCCGGGCGACCTCGAGCACCTCGGCCTGGCTGCCGTAGGTGATCCGCGACATCCACAGCCCGAACGACCACACCGGCGGCAGCCCGGGCGCGCCGGTCAGCTGCGTGTACCGCTGCAGGATCCGTGCCGGGGTCGGTCCGGGCAGCACGAACAGGTCGAGCTCGCGCGTGTGGTCCACGACGAGGCTGACCGCGGTGTGGTCCAGATCGCCGGCCCGCACCGTCATGGGGTGGCCGCTGTGGGCGAACAGCCCGTAGCCGCGCGAGGTGAACCAGAACGGCACCTGCTTGTAGCTCGCCGGTGAGGTGTTCGAGAAGGCCTCCTGCACCCACAGCCGGTGGCGGCTGCCCCGGCGGTCGACGCGACCGAAGCCCTCCCCGAGCCCGTGGATGCGTTCGTCGTGGGCCAGGTCGACGCTCAGGAAGGCGCACGCGCCCGGCTCGTCGGTCCACCCGAGTGGGTAGGCGTAGCGGTGGTGGAAGATCCATCGGCCCTCGGCGGTGTTCCACTCCGGCGGTCGACGGGCGAAGGCGGGGGTGTCCAGCGCCCGGGTCGCGAACACCGTGCGGCCGTCGGCGTCGCGCACGACCAGGCGCAGGGGGTCACGCTCGATGATGCAGGTGGTCCCGCCGAGCGCCACCGTGATGTCCCGCTCGCCCGCCTCCGGGGGCGTGGGCCAGGGGGCCGGCTCCACCTCGGCGAGCATCGGGCTCGAGCTCGGGGCGTGGTCCGCCACCTCGTCTGCCGGCCCGACGCGCAGGCGCAGCGCGCCGGCGGTGGTGAACCCCAGCTCGACGATCGCGTCCGGCCCGGCGGTGGGCTCGTCGAGGACCGTCTCCACGACCGTGCCGTAGTAGTCGGCGAGCTGCGGCGCCACCCGACGCGTGGAGCAGCGCAACACGATCGAGGTGGCACCGACCTCCGCGTCGAGGACCGCGTCCACCAGGATCAGGGGAACCGTCCGGCCCAGGAAGCGTTCGAGTTCCCCACCGTGCGGTTCGAGCATGGTCGGCTCCGGTCGTCCGTCCCGATCGCGCCACGAGGAGGCGCAGCGGGCCCGGATACTCTATACAACGTCCAGCGGTGCCGACGAGGGAGCCGTCACCCGGCGGGGGCGTGGCCCACGTCCGCCGGCAGCCGTGCGGGCGGCACGGCCACCCCGGTCACGCCCGGGTCGAGGAGGAAGGTGGCCCCCGCGTCCGGGGTCGGATCCGCGAGCTCGACGGCCGCGGTCGTGATCACCAGCCGGTCGAGGTCGCGGCCGACGAACGCGCAGCTGGTCACCTGCGGGGTCGGCAGCTCGACGGCGCGGTCGAAGCGGCCCTCCCGGTCGTAGCGGTGGACCGCGCCGCCACCCCACAGCGCCACCCAGACCCCGCCCTCGGCGTCGACGCAGCAGCCGTCCGGGACGCCGAGCTCGGGCGCGATCGTCACGAAGGGGCGGCGGTCGGCCACCGCGCCGGTCGCCGGATCGTGCTCGAACCGGTCGATGCGGCCCGTGGCCGAGTCGATGTGGTACTGGACGGTGCCGTCCGGCGACCAGCCGAGACCGTTGCTGATCGACACCTGCTCGAGGATGCGGACCGGGCGTGCGGTGTCCGGATCGACGCGGTAGAGCGCGCCCTGTCCCGGCGCCATGTCCCAGGCCATCGTCCCGAACCAGAACCCGCCCGCCGGATCGACCCCACCGTCGTTGCAGCGCAGCGACCCGGGTCGCGCCGCGGGGTCGAGCGTGGTGTGGTCGACCAGGGTCTCGTGGACGCCATCCGCACGCCGCACCGCGAGCCCGCTCGCATCCGCGACCACCCACCGCCCGTCCGCGGTGGGCGCGAACGACCCGATCGCGTGCTCGACGGTCTCCGTGCGACGCTCGCCCCCGTCCAGCGCGCGGTGGTGGACCTGGCTGCGGACGATGTCGAGCCAGCGCACCGTGCCGGTCGTGGCGTCCCAGACCGGCCCCTCGCCGAGCTGGCACGGGTGGTCGTCGAACCGTTCGATGCGCACCGTGGCGTCCTCGCTGGATGTCGTCGCGCGGCTACGCCCCGGCGGTCGCGATCTCCCCCGTGGCGATCTTCTCGCGCAGGACGGTCAAGGTGTCCAGTACGTGCTTCTCGCCGATCGCGCCCGCGCGCTCGGCGTCGCCCGCCTCGATCGCGTCGACGATCTCCAGGTGTTCCTCGATGGAGGGCTTGGTGCGCTTGGGCGGCGCGGCCGCGAAGTACCACTGCACGCGCAGACGCAGGCCGCGCAGGGTCGAGGCGAGCACCTCGTTGTTCGCGGCCTCGACCACGGCGGTGTGGAACCCGGAGTTGGCGGTGGCGTAGCGCTTGGGGTCGTCCGCGGCGTCGATCGCGTCCGCCGCCAACGCCCGGAGCGCCGCGATGTCGGCGTCGGAACGACGGTGGGCAGCGAGCCGGCAGGCCTGGGCCTCCAGCGGGGCACGGACCTCGAACAGCTGCTCGAGTTCGTCGGCGTGACGTTGCCGCACGTAGACCCCGTGGCGTGGGCGGATCTCCACCCAGCCACTCGCGTCGAGCGCCCGCAGCGCCTCGCGCACCGGGATCCGGCTGACCCCGAAGTGGGCCGCGAGCTCGTCGGGATGGATGCGGACCCCCGCATCCAGCGTGCCGTCCAGGATCGCGGCTTCGATGGCGTTGCGCAGCTGTTCGCCGAGTGTCTCCGACCCGCTGAGCGGGGGCAGCCCGAGCACCGACTCCGACATGTCCCTCTCCTCCGCTGGACGCCCACCGAGGACCGCGTGGTCCGACGACGTTAGTGCCTCGGCCGGTGGCACCCGTCGGCCCCCATGGGCCCCGAGCACCGCTCGCGCCGTCCGGGCTGGACCGGCGAGGTACTTTCTACATACTTTATCGAACATGCCGACCCGGGATCCGGAGGTGGGCCCGCGCCCACCCCGGCACCGCGCACCCGCGGCTCGGCGGTGGACGCCTCGCGACGGGGCAGGAGGGCACGGCATGACCGAGGGCTCCGCGGCGCCCCGTGCGTTGCTGCTGCTACCCGAGATCCTCGTCACCGAGGCCCACGCGCCCGCTGAGCCGGGTCGTGGTGTGCTGGTCGCCGGGGAGCGCATCGAGGCGATCGGGTCGCGCGCGGAGCTCGAACGGCTGGCCCCGGACGCCGAGGTGGTGCCGCTGCCCGGTGCCGTGCTGATCCCTGGCCTCGTGGACGCCCACTCCCACCTGCGTGGGCTGTCCACGCTCCACCACGGGATCGAGGATGCCCCGCTCGAGCGCTGGATCGTGCGGCTGCACGCCATGGGGGCCGTGGATCCGGCCGCCGATGCCCTCATCGCCGCGGTCGACGCCGTGACCACCGGCATCACCACGGCGCAGATCCTCCAGCACGGCTTCGGTGACGCATCGAGCTACCTCGGCGGTGTCGTGGCCACCCGCGATGCCCTGGTCGCGGCAGGCCTGCACGCCGAGGTCATCCTCGGGCTCACCGACCAGGCGGAGTTCGTCCCGGAGGACGTCGCGGCCGCGCTGCCCCCGGCGCGACGCGAGTGGCTGGTGCCGACGCGCGGGGTCACCCCCGACGGGTTCGCCGAGCTGGTCACGGCGGCGCGGCCACTGCTCGACCCCGACCCGGGCGGCGACCCCGCCGGGGCAGGTGCGGGGGTTGGGGCGGGCGCGCCGGGGTGGCGGAGGGGGTTCTGAGGCGTGCCGCAATCCGTCCGTGCTCTCAAGACCCCCT
>JAFIEQ010000008.1 GCA_020832455.1 Nitriliruptoraceae bacterium | reverse complement strand
ACCTCGGCAAGATCTCGGGCTTTGGCTGGGCACTGGGCTACGTCGGCGGCATGGTGTCGGCGGTGTTCGTGCTGCTCGTCTTGGGCGAAGTGAGTCTCGAGAACTTCGACCGCATCCGCTGGGTGGGGCCCTTTGCTGCCGCATTCTTCCTGTTGGCCGCACTCCCGACCTTCATCTGGGTCCGGGAGCCCCGGGCAACGCCCGCCCTGGCGGCAACCCGTGGCTACCTGCATGCGGGGGTCGACCGCGTGCGTACGACGCTCACGCACCTGGAAGATCATCGGGATCTCGCTGTCCTGCTGCTGTCGGTGTTCTTCGCCATGAGCGGTGTCGCCATCATCATCACCTTCTCGTTCATCTACGGGGCTCAGGTGATTGGCTGGGACAGCGATGTCCGCACCCTGATGTTCGTGATCGTTCAGATCATGGCCGCCGTGGGCGCCCTCGGCTTCGGGGCGCTGGCTGATCGTATCGGTGCGGTAAGGACCTATCGCATCACTCTGATGCTGTGGATGGTGACCATCGGCCTGATCTGGGGGACGCCTCTGCTGGTGGATGCGCTGGCCCGCTTCGCCGGCATCCATTGGCAGGCCCAGCACGTGTTCCTGGTGGTGGGCTGTGTCTCGGGCCTGAGCCTGGGTTCGAGTCAGTCGGCCGCGCGGACCCTGGTGGGATTGTTCTCGCCGCTGAGTCGTACGTCCGAATTCTTCGGATTCTGGGGCTTGTCGGTTCGGCTGGCTGGCGTCTTCGGGCTTTTGGCCATCGGGCTGCTGCAGGCGATCCTCGGCCTGCATACGGCCATGCTGTTCTGCGTGCTGCTGTTCGCGGTGGCCTGGGGGATTGCTGCAAGGATCGACGAGACGCGTGGCCGGCGCAGCGCTGAAGCGTTTAACTCGAGTCCGGTCTCGCCTGTCAATTGATGCTGCGGGGGCTGGCCGGGGCCTCGATCCAGTTGATCAGGTCCATGAATGACGCCCACTCCTGATCGTCCCCGCCGCGCGGGAGTTCGAACAGGCCGTCACCACATTCCGCGGCGCGTACGTAACCCTGAAGATCCCTGAAGGTGGCGACGAAGGGAATGCGCAGGGAGATCAGGAACCGTTCGAGCTTTTGGAACACCAGGGTGTTGCGCCGCACCCGGTTGGCCACCACTGTCAACGGCAGCGGCTTGTGACGAAAGTGGCGGTCGAGCAGCAGATCGCCGATGAAGCGGGCGCCGGCCTTGATGTCTATGGCGGAGGGCAGGACGGGAATCACGATCCGGTCCGCCTCGCCGAGCCAGCGCCCGAAGTCGCTGGCGGACAGGGCGGCGGGGGTGTCGATGACCACGCGGCGGGCCACGAAGGCGGGCCGCATCTGGAAGCTGCGGGTGGTGGATGGGTCGGCGGTGTGTTTCCAGGGCGCGATGCCTGCAATGGCCGGCCGCGACTCGGCTCGGGCTTTCAGCCACTGACTGGCGGAGCCCTGGGGATCGTGGTCCACGAGTGCGGTATCGACCCCCGACGAGGCGTACAGGGCTGCCAGATTCGTCGTCAGCGTGGTCTTGCCACAGCCACCCTTGGCATTGACCACCAGGATGCGTCGCTGCTCCGGAGCAAGCTCCGGGAGGCTGCGGGGTTTCACGCGTGGGTCATCCGGCGCGGACCGCAGCCGTGCCCCGCCAGGCCAGGAGTGCGGCGACGATGAAGGCCACGAATGCCATCAGCACCCAGGCCGGTATCGACAGCCCCAGGACGGGATGGACTTCTGCGCAGTCGCCGGTGCCGACGGTCATGGCCCGCAGCACGTCGCTCAAGGGGAATACTTCCATCATGTAGTAGAGGTCGGGCCCGCAGGCCGGGACCTGATCCGGCGGCAGGCTCTGCAGCCAGAGCTGGCGCAGGGAGAATCCGCTGCCGATCAGCGCCGCCAGGGTCACGCCTGCGGCGGCGACCCGATAGCCTGCACCGGAGGCCGCCGCGATCAGGGCGACGATGCCGACCACGCCGACCCAGATCCGCTGCATCATGCACAGCGGGCAGGGCACGAGACCCATCTGGTGCTCGAGGAAAAAGGCCGCCCCGAGCAGGCCGGCGGCGGCGATGGCCATGGCCGCGAACAGCGGTCTGGGGGCGAGCATCCTGGTCACGGGTCAGCGCTCCTCGACTACCTGGACCACGACCTTGCCGATGGCCTGTCGATCGGCAAGGCAGCGCAGTGCCGCGGCGGCTTCCCCAAACGGATAGACCCGGCTCACCTTGGGCTTGATCTTACCCGCGGTGAACAGGTCACGCAATTCCTCCCAGTTGCGGGCCGTGACCTCAGGTTCCATGGCGGCGAAGGAGCCGTAGAAGACACCCACGACCTGGCAACCCTTGAGCAGGATCAGGTTGGTGGGGACCTTGGGAATGTCGCCGCCGACGAAGCCGACGATCAGCACCCGACCGTTCCAGTTGATGCTGCGCATGCACTGGTCGAACAGCGGGCCACCCACGGGATCATAGATGACGTCGGCGCCCTGGCCCCCGGTGAGGGCCTTCACCTTCTCCTTCAGCTCGCCGTCGCTGTAGTCGATGCATTCATCGGCACCCGCTTCCCGGGCTGCTTCGAGTTTGGCTTCGGAGCTGGCGGCAGCGATGACGCGAGCCCCCATGGCGTGGCCGAGTTCCACCGCGGCCAGGCCGACGCCCCCGCCGGCGCCGAGGACCAGCAGCGTTTCGCCGGGCTGCAGCTGGCCGCGCTGTTTCAGGGCGTGGTAGCTGGTGCCGTAGGTGGTGCTCCAGGCCGCAGCCGTAGTCATGTCCATGCCGTCCGGGATGGGCCGCAGCCCCTGTGCCGGCAGGACGATCTGTTCAGCCAGGCCACCATGACCGCCGCCGCCGCAGATGCGATCGCCCACGGCCACGTTGCCCACGCCCTCACCCACCTCGATCACGGTGCCGGACAGTTCGCCGCCGGGAGAGAAGGGGAAGTCGGGCTTGAACTGGTACTTGCCCTCGATCATCAGGCAGTCGGGGAAGTTGATGCCCACGGCCTCGACCGCAATGCGGGCCTGACCCGGTCCGCATTGCAGCTCGGGGATGTCGTCGATGACCAGGGATTCCGGTGGGCCATAGGCCTTGCACAGTACGGCTTTCATGATGGTTGCTCGGTCTCCTGTTGCTGTTCGAAATCAGGTGGCGCCCGTGCCAGCTCGCCGGAGTCTAGCGCGACACGTGGCCGGACTCATCAGAGTCGGCCGCGATCCGCGCGCGGGTGCTGGTCAGAAGGGTCGGCATCAGGCGCACGAAGGCGGCATGCAGGTCCGTGTCGAGGTCCGCGAGGGTGGCATCCATCTCTGCCAGCGGATTGCGGTGACGGGCGCGCGTGGCGATGTGGGCGAGGGCGCGGGGAACGCGGCTGCGCTGGGCATAGGCGGTCAGCAGATCGGCTTCGGCCATGCGATCGAGAAAGCGGCGCGCCGGCTCGGTGAAGTGGGCGCGGCGGGCATCGAGCTGGGCGTAGCACTCGCCGCTGAAAGCTGTCAGCGGCTGGCGATGCCAGTGCTGGAAGTCGCGGGCGAGAAAGTGATCGAACAGCACGTCGAGGGCCACCGGTGCCCAGCGCCGGCAGGGCCGGGGAAACAGCTGCGCCGCTTCGCGCACTGCAGGGTGGCGGTCGCTTTCGGCATCCACATGGCGGTGCAGGGCAATGCCGCGCTCGATGGCTGCCGGCCTGTCCCCTTTCAGGGGCCCACGGATGAAGTCACCGAGAAAACCACCCGCCCGCCAATCCGGGTCGGAACCCGACAGCAGCAGGTGGGCGAGAAAATTCATCAGCCCGTCCCGGCTGTGGCGGGCGTCCTGCCAGGCAGCAGTTCCTGCTCGATGTACTGCTGCCGATAGGTGGCGAAATCCATGCTGTCGGCGGCCTCGATCTCGGACTGCCGACGCAAAGATTCCGCGCTCTGTTCCTGGAATCGGGACTGGCTTGCCGGGTCGAGGGGATGGTCGCGGAAATGGCGGGCATGGCGCTCGGATGCGTCCATGGCAAAGCGGAAGAATGGCACGGGGCCATCGCGCATGGCGCGCAGGATGCGGGCGCTGGGGGTCTGCTCGGGATCGCGGATTCTGCCCAGCTGGGCCGCAACCGCTCGGGCGTGGTCGTCGCCGCCGTGGGCCGCATCGAGGGCCGCCGCGGGCCGGTGGGGCAACGGGGCCACGACCCGGGCGTCGGGGACGCGCGCGGCCGCGGCCTGCGCCGCGGATCCCTCGGGTACCGCGACCGGGTGCGGCCCGTCGGCATCGAAGCGCAGCGGGTTCACGCACGACACCAGCACCCGACCGGCGAGCTGGTCGCGCACCGCGTCCAGCGTCGCCGCCTGCGCGTCGTAGGGGGTGCACAGCACGACCACCTCGGCGTCGCCGACCGCCTCGTCGGTGACGTGCCCGGTGACCGACCCCGACGGGACGCCGGGACGCTCGGTGATGGCCGCCGCCCGCGTCTGCGCCCGGTCGGCGTCACGTGACCCGAGCCGGACACGGATCCCGGCGCGGGCGAAGCGCACCGCCAGGCCGCGGCCGAGCGCGCCCGTACCGCCCAGGATGGCGATCGTCGTGGGGTGATCCGTGCGTCGATCCGTCATGGGGCTCCCGCGGGGGTGTCCGACGCCGGTGTGCGCGGCCGGTGCTTCGCACCGTAGGGGCCGTCGGTCCGAGGTGGGAGGGGCCGTTGTGCCCGGGGACCACCCCGCGCATGGGGGTTACCGTGGGCGACGTCGGGTGCGTGGGCGACGTCGCCGCGCATCCCCTCCCGTCCGTCAGGTTGCGCCATGGGAACCCCCGCACCACCACCGACCCGGATCTCCCCGTTGGTACGCGGGATCAAGGGTGCCTGCCCCCACTGCGGGGGCCGCGGCATCTTCGCGTCCATCGCGGAACTGCGGGACGCGTGTCCGACCTGCCGCTACTCCTTCGTCCGCGAGGAGGGCTACTGGCTGGGCGCCATGATCGTCATCTTCGCGATCGTGCTCGTGCTGTTCGGCAGCTGGTTCGTCGGCGGCATGCTGCTGACGTGGCCGGACGTGCCCTGGAACACGCTGATGATCGGGGGGATCCTGCTCAACGGCATCGTGCCGTTCGTGCTGTACGGCTGGTCGAAGTCCATCTGGGTCGGCCTGGACATGACCTTCAACCCGGCCCGGTTCGAGGAGTTCGCACCCGACGAGCAGGCCTGAGCGCCGACCCGGCCCGGCGGTGCACCGCGCCAGACCGGGTCGCGGCCGCGGCCGAGGCCCGGGGCGGCCGCTGGCTACCATCTGGCCCCGTCGGGCCCTCGTCGCCGGGTCCGCGCCAGGAGCCCGTATGCCCCGCATCGCCGTCGACGTGCTGCTCAAGCGCGAGATCCTCGACCCCCAGGGTCGAGCGGTCGAGGACGCGTTGCCGGGGCTCGGTCACGAGGGGGTCCGGGAGGTCCGGGTCGGCAAGCACCTCGAGCTCGTCGTGGACGCGGAGGGCGAGGACCTCGCGGCGCGCGTCGACGCCATGTGCACCGGCTTCCTCACCAACCCGGTGATCGAGTCCTACCGGTGGCGGGTGATCGAGGAGGACGAGCGCGCCGATGGCTGATCGGCCCGACCTGCCGCCCATGGCGGACGACGGGCTGCCGACGCTGCCGACCGGCGAGCCGGTGCTGCAGCGGTGGTTCGTCATCGCGCTGCTCGCCCTGGCCGTGCTCGCCCTGGCCGTGAGCGTGTGGGCCTGGCTGTCGATCGACCGTGAGGAGCTCAGCGCGGCGGAGCGCCGTCCGGCCGGTGGCGAGCAGGTGACCATCGAACGCGGTGCCGCGCAGCTCTCCGAGACGCGCGATGCCTCGCCCGGCCCGGACTGCGCCCAGGCGCTGCGCCTCGTCGGGGACTCCGGGAGCCAGGCAGCCGCTCGGGTCGCCGTGCAGGGTGCGTGCGACCTGATCGCGACCGGTGACTACCCGCGGGCCCGGGCCGGGCTCGTGGAGCTCATCGCGGGCGACGGACAGATCCGTATCGCCACCTTCGAGCTGTCCGGGGTCGAGTCGTCGACCCGGGTGGAGGATGGCCGGCTGGTGCTCGAGCTCAACGCGAAGTTCCAGTTCGAGGACGCCCGTCGGGGCACCCCGGCGGTGATCCACCAGCTCGAGCTGCTGACCGACGAGGGTTGGCCGGGTGCGGCGGTCGCGGCGAGCACCGAACTCGACGCGGCGCACAGCCAGCAGCGCGCCTGTCGGGACCTGGCCCTGGACGACGAGCCGCCGCGCGGCTGCCTCGATGTCGACGAACTGCTCGCGGCCGAGGACCCCATCGCCGACCTGGTGGCGGTCGGGTTCCGGGACGACCGTTGAGCACGACCGGGGCCGATCGCACCGGGATCCAACGCCGCACCGTGCGGGTGCTGGTGGCCAGCCAGGTACTCGGCGGTGTCGGTGTCGGTGCCGGTGTCGCGGTGGTCAGCCTGCTCGCCTTCGACCTCGCCGGCACGGCCGCGCTGTCCGGGGTGCCGGCCACGGCCTCCACGATCGGGGCGGCCGCCGCCGCGGTCGTGATCGCCGGGTTGTCCGTGCGGGCCGGGCGCCGACCGGGGCTGGTCACCGGCTACCTCGTCGGTGCGGCCGGGGCAGCCACCGCGATCGTCGCGGCGTTGCAGGGCGCGTTCCTGCTCCACGTGGTGGCGTCGTTCCTGATCGGCTGGGCGAGCGCCGCCAACCTCCAGGCCCGCTACGCCGCGACCGACCTGGCCGCCCCCGATCGCCGGGCCGGAGCCCTGTCAACGGTGGTGTGGGCGACGACCGTCGGTGCGGTCCTCGGCCCGAACCTGGTCGGCCCAGGTGAGGCGGTGGCGGCGCTGCTGTCCTGGCCGCCGCTCGCGGGCGCCTACCTGTTCTCCGTGGTGTCGTTCCTCGGGGCGGCGCTGGTGCAGCTCGTCGGGTTGCGTCCCGATCCGCTGGTGCTCGTGCGGGCCGACACCCCGGTGAGCGAGACCAGCCGGGACGACGGCCGTCTCGGGCTCGCGCTGACGACGATCCGCCGCTCCCCGGCGGCGCTGGCCGCGTTGCTGGCCATCGCCGCCGCGCACGCCACGATGATCGGCGTGATGGTCATGACCCCGGTCCACATGGAGGGGCACGGTGCGGGTCTGCGGCTGGTGGGGATCACCATCAGCCTGCACATCGCCGGGATGTACGCCCTGAGCCCGGCGGTCGGCGCGCTGGCCGACCGGCTCGGCCGGGTACCGGTGCTGTGGCTCGGGCTCGGACAGCTCGCGCTCGCGGGCGTGTTGGCCGGGTCGGTCGCGGCGATGGGTGACCCGCTGTTCCAGCTCGGGCTGGTGCTGCTCGGTACGGGCTGGTCGTTCGCGCTCGTGGCCGGCTCCACCCTGCTGACCGACGCGGTCCCCGCCCCGCGCCGGCCCGCCGTCCAGGGCGCGAGCGACCTCGTCATGAACCTCGCGGGTGGGGTCGGGGGGACGCTCGCCGGTGTCGTGCTCGCGCTCGCCACCTTCCCGGCGCTGGCCTACGGCTCCGTGCTGCTGCTGGTCGCCCCCGCGGTCGCGCTGGTCCGCGCCGCCCGGCTCGGCCTCGCCGAGCCGATGGACGCGCCGGACCCGACGGTCGTCGCCCCGGCACCGCTCGCCGGGGAGGTCCCCCGGGGTCGTCGCCGCCGCCGGCGACGGGCACCTCGGTAGGCTCCCGCGGGGTCGTCGGTTGGCGATCCCCGGACCCAACGAGGACCTCATGCGCATCGGCGTCGTCACGTTCCCGGGGTCGTTGGACGACGCCGACGCCCGGCACGCGGTGCGGATCGTCGGGCACGAGCCGGTGGCGCTGTGGCACGCCGACGGGGACCTCGACGGTGTCGATGCCGTGGTCCTGCCCGGTGGGTTCAGCTACGGCGACTACCTGCGCTGCGGCGCCGTCGCGCACCAGGCACCCATCATGGGGGCGGTGGGCGCGTTCGCGGCCCGCGGCGGGCCCGTGCTGGGGATCTGCAACGGCTTCCAGGTCCTGTGCGAGGCCGGGCTGCTGCCGGGCGCGCTGCTGCGCAACGAGGGGCTGCGGTTCGTCTGCCGCGACGTGGGGCTCACCGTCGAGCGCACGGAGACGCCCTGGACCGCCGGGTACCGCCAGGACCAGCGGATCGTGATCCCCGCCAAGCACGGGGAGGGCCGCTACGTCGCCGACGAGGCCACGCTGGATGCGCTCGAGGCGGAGGGCCGCATCGTCGTGCGCTACCTGCCGGGGCAGAACCCGAACGGTTCGCTGCGCGACATCGCGGGGGTGAGCAACGCCGCCGGCAACGTCGTCGGGTTGATGCCCCACCCGGAACATGCCGTCGACCCGCAGCTCATCGGCGGCACCGATGGCCGCGCCATGTTCGCGGCGCTGGCCGTCGCGGGGGTCTGACACCGGTCGCCGGGGTCGGCTCGTGCGTCGGACCAGCCCGGTGACGCCGGTCGGACCGGTCGCGCAGGTCAGCCCGGTCGCTCAGGTCAGCCCGTGCAGGGGATCGGCGTCCTGCTGGGCGCGCTTCTGACGACGCAGGTGGACGAACAGCGCGGCGTGGGCGGCGATCCCGACGAACAGGACCGCGGCCGGGACCCACTGCCCCTGGAACACCAGCAGCATCGCCGCGAAGAACGCGCAGCCGACGAGGATGGCGCGAAGGGTGTTCAGGGCGTCCACGTCGGGCTCCTGGAGGGGACGGTCAGCGTTCGGCGAGGGTACCGAGCCCGGATCGGACGCAGGGCCCGGACCACCCCGGGCGATGCGCAGGTCGGTCGGGGAGAGCGAGCGACGTAGGCTGCCCCACGCCCCTCGCCCACCCGCGCCGTCGAGGTCCGTCGTGACCGCACCGTTGCTGCCCGCCCGGCTCCCCGCGCTCGACGCGGCCACGTTGCCCGTCGAGGAGGAGCTGACCCCCGATCGTGCCCGCGAACTCGGCCACGAGTTGGGGCTGCGAGGCGACGAGTACGACCGGATCGTGGACACCCTCGGGCGCACACCCACGGTCGCGGAGTTGGGCATGTACTCCGTGATGTGGTCCGAGCACTGCTCCTACAAGTCCTCGAAGATGCACCTGCGCGGGTTGGCGGCCGACGCGTCGTGGGTGATCGCCGGACCGGGGGAGAACGCCGGGGTCGTCGACGTCGGGGACGGTCTGGCGGTCGCGTTCAAGATCGAGTCGCACAACCACCCGAGCTTCGTCGAGCCCGTCCAGGGCGCGATGACCGGCGTCGGCGGCATCCTGCGCGACATCTTCACCATGGGTGCCCGTCCCATCGCGGTGATGGATCCGCTGCGCTTCGGGGACCCCGGAGGCTGGACCGACGGCACCGGCCGGGTCCACGCGCCCGATGCGCTGCAGCGCCGACTCATCGACGGGGTGGTCCGTGGGGTCGGCGGCTACGGCAACTGCGTCGGCGTGCCCAACATCGGCGGCGAGGTGGTCTTCGACGACACCTACGCGGGCAACCCGCTGGTCAACGTGCTGGCCATCGGCGTGCTGCAGCGCGACCGGCTCCAGCTCGCCCAGGCCGAGGCGCCCGGCCACCTCGCCGTGCTGCTCGGCTCGGCCACCGGCCGTGACGGCATCGGCGGCGCGTCCGTGCTCGCCAGCCAGGAGTTCGACGAGGGGCTCGAGGCCAAGCGGCCCAACGTCCAGGTCGGGGACCCGTTCGCGGAGAAGCGACTGATCGAGTGCTGCCTGGCGCTCTACGAGCGTGACCTGGTCTCCGGCATCCAGGACATGGGCGCGGCCGGCATCGCGTGCTCCACCTCGGAGCTCGCGTCCGCCGCGTCGCTCGGGATGGACGTCGATCTCGACCTCGTCGACCTGCGCGAGCCGTCGATGGAGTCCTGGGAGATCCTGTGCTCGGAGTCCCAGGAGCGGATGTTGGCGCTGGTCGCACCCGACGACCTGGCCGAGGTGCTGTCGATCGCCGCGCGGTGGGGGGTACCGGCACACGCCATCGGCGAGGTGGTGGACGGCGACCGGCTGCGCCTGCTGCGGGGCGGGGTGGTCGTCGCCGACGTCCCGGCCCGTTCGCTGGCCGACGAGGGCCCCGTCTACGACCGACCCCGGATGCGGCCCGCCTGGTTGGACGAGCTCGCGGCCGTCGACGCGGAGTCGGTGGATCTCGCCACGGTGGCCGCCGGCGCGGCGGGGCGTGCGGACCGGGGCGACCTCGACGATGTGGCGGCGTTCGCGCTCGGGTTCCTCGCCTCGCCCAACGTCGCCTCCAAGCGGTGGGTGTTCGAGCAGTACGACCAGCACGTGCTCGCCGGGACCGTGCTCGCGCCCGGGATGGCCGATGCCGGCGTGGTCCGGCTGCCTGACTCGCGGCGTGGGGTCGCGTGTGCGACCGACGGCAACGGGCGTTGGTGCGCGCTCGACCCGGCCGAGGGCACGCGCCGGATCGTCGCCGAGGCGTTCCGCAACGTGGCCTGCGTCGGGGCGCGGCCGCTGGCGACCACCAACTGCCTCAACTTCGGCAACCCGGAACGCCCGGAGATCATGTGGCAGCTGGCCACCTCGATCGCGGCGCTCGGGGAGGCGACCCGGGCGCTGGACATCCCCGTGACCGGCGGGAACGTGTCGCTGTACAACGAGACCAAGGGGGCGGCGATCCACCCGAGCCCGGTCGTCGGCGTGCTCGGGGTGCTCGAGGACGTCGGCGACGCGATCGACGCCGGGTTCGAGGACACCGGTGACCTGGTGTTCGTGCTGGGCGATGCGGTACCGCGTCCCGGGCTCGCCGGCGCGGAGCTCGGCCGCTACCTCGATGCGCCGCTCGGTGGGGTGCTGGCACCGGTCGACCTGGAGCTGGAGGCCGCCATCGCCGAGGTGCTGCACCTCGCCGCGAAGGAGGGTCTGCTCGCCTCCGCCCACGACGTCTCCGCCGGTGGGATGCTGGTCACGCTCGCGGAGTCGTGCGCGCTGGGGATGGTCGGCGTCGAGGTGAGCCTGGACCTCGAGCTCGGCGCTGCACAGGCGCTGTTCGGCGAGGCGCCCGGTCGGGTGGTGGTCTCCGTGGCGACCGAGCACGTCCGCCAGCTCGCTCAGCTGTGCGCCGACGCCGAGGTGCCGCTCACGGACGTCGGCACCGTCGGCGGCGACCGCCTGATCGTCCGCGACGTCGTGGACCTGGCCCTGGCGGACGTCGAGTCGGCGCTCGACGGCGGGTTGGAGGACGCACTCGCCCGCTGAACGCGATCCTGGTGCCTGGGACGCGGTGGGACCTCCGGGCGTGGGCGCCAGGGGCCGGAGGTGCGTAGGGGGCGTGGGCGCTCAGGGGGCCGGGGCCTCGAACGGGGCGACGACCTGGTCGAGGCGCCCGTCGGTGACGTCGAAGACGTAGCCGCCGACGACGAGGCCCTCCGGTCGGTCCGGCCAGCTGCGCAGCACCTCGCAGTCGGCCCGGACCGCATCGGCCGGATCGGCGAACGTGCCCCAGTCGCGGGGGAGCGCCGGGTGGCCCAGCAGCTGCTCGAGGCGCTGCGTCATCGAGCCGTCCGGGTCCCGGACGCCGCAGTTCGTGTGGGTGGCGACCAGGATCGCCCGCACGCCGAGCGCGTGGGTCGACAGCGTCAACGAACGCAGCACGTCGTCGGTGACACGCCCACCGGCGTTGCGGATCACGTGGCACTCACCGAGCTGCAGCCCGTAGGCCGCGAAGCTGTCGATGCGTGCGTCCATGCACGTCACGACGGCGATCTGGCGTGATGGGCGCACACCCAGTTCGCGGTGCCGGCCCTCCCGTACGTAGCGGTCGTTCTCCGCGATCAGCTGTTCGAAGGGATCCACGCCGGACGAACCTCCAGGTCGGGTGTGTGCGGACGAACCTAGCGAGCACGGCGCGGGTGGTTCCGGCGGGTCGATCGGGCCGGGCGCGGGGAGTGGAGCGCTACGCTGCCCCCGCCCCTGGCGCGCCGATCGAGGTCACCGTGTCCGCTGATCCGCAGCCCGTCGACGTGCCTGCCGTGACCGCCTCGCCGCGCGAGCCGTTGCCGTCGGACGTCGACCTCGCCGGCTACGCCGAGGGACCCCGGGACGAGTGCGGGGTGTTCGGCATCTACGCCCCCGGTGAGGACGTCGCGACGCTCACCTACTTCGCGTTGTACGCCCTGCAGCACCGTGGGCAGGAGTCCGCGGGCATCGCGGCCTCCGATGGTCGCCGGATCGTGGTCCACAAGGACATGGGGCTGGTCAACCAGGTGTTCTCCGCCACCAGCCTGGCCGGGCTCGAGGGGCACCTCGCGGTGGGGCACTGTCGGTACTCGACCACCGGAGCCTCGTCGTGGGTGAACGCCCAACCGCAGTACCGGGAGACCGCCGACGGGCGGGGGCTCGCGCTGGGGCACAACGGCAACCTGGTCAACACGACCGCGTTGGCGGCCCGGTCGGGCTTCTCGACCGCCAACGACTCGGAGCTCATGGCGCAGCTGATCGCCCGCGGCGCGGTCGATCCGGGCCATGCGGGCGAGGGTGAGGCGTCCCTCGACGCGATGCAGGGCGATCTCGCCGAGGCCATCCTGCGCGTCGCGCCGGAGCTGTCGGGCGGGTTCTCCGTGGTGGTGATGGACCCCACCCGGCTCTACGCGTTCCGCGACCCGGCCGGGATCAGGCCGCTGCAGATCGGGCGGCTGCCGGCCGGTGGGTGGGTGGTCGCCTCGGAGACGGCGGCGCTCGACATCGTCGGTGCCGTCTACCTGCGCGACGTGATGCCGGGCGAACTCGTCGTGGTCGACGACGGTGGCCTGCGCAGCCACCGCTTCGCCCCGCCCACCCCGAACTTCTGCCTGTTCGAGTGGGTCTACCTCGCCCGCCCGGACCACCGGCAGGACGGCGGCAGCGTGCTGTCCGCCCGCCGCGAGATGGGCCGCGTCCTCGCCCGTGAGGCGCCGGTCGACGCCGACATCGTGATCCCCGTGCCCGAGGCCGGACGCGACGCGGCCGCCGGGTACGCCGCGGAGGCGGCCCTGCCGTTCGCCGACGGGCTGGTCAAGAACCGCTACGTCGGCCGGACCTTCATCCAACCGACCCAGTCGCTGCGCCAGCTCGGCATCAAGCTGAAGCTCTCCCCGGTCCGGGAGATCGTCGAGGGTCGGCGGCTGGTCGTGGTGGACGACTCGATCGTGCGGGGCAACACCTCCCGGCAGCTGGTCGCCATGCTGCGCGAGGCGGGCGCTGCCGAGGTGCACCTGCGGATCACCTCGCCGCCGATCGCCCATCCCTGCTACTACGGCATCGACATGGCCAGCCGGGCGGAGCTCATCGGCGCGGACATGTCCGTCGAGGAGATCCGGGCCTTCGTCGGCGCGGACTCGCTGCACTACATCTCGCTCGACGCGCTGATGTCGTGCGTCCCGACCGCCACCGACGCGCTGTGCCACGCCTGCTTCTCCGGCGACTACCCCATCCCGGTGCCCGGTGAGCAGGAGCAGCTGGCCCAGATCCGGTTCGACTTCTCCCAGGCCTGAGTCGGCGCGGGCGTCGCGAGGCTCAGGTCCGCTCACCGTCGAGCAGCGCCCGCAACGCCGCCTCCAGCGACGGTCCGCGGGCATCGGGCGCCGGCAGGTGCGTCGGCCAGTGGTCGTGGCCGGCACGGTCGGTCCACGCGCCGCGCAGGCCCGCCGCCATCGCATCCATCACGTCCCAGGGGTGCACGGCGATCAGAGCGACGCGGGCGGGCGGGAGCTCGAGCCGGTCGCACGCCCACCGGTAGGGCGCCGCCGCCGGCTTCCAGCGGCCGACCTCGCCCACGTCCCAGCAGTCCTCCACGAGCGCACCCAGTCCGGCTCGTGCGAGCGCGCCCTGCGCGATCGCGGCCGAGCCGTTGGTGAACGGGACCGCGCGAACGCCCCGCTCGGCCAGCAGCGTCAGCGCGGCCGCGACGTCCGGCTGGAGCTCGGCGGCGCGCACGGTGGCGAGGACGCGCGCGGCGGCGTCCGGGGGCGTCGTCCGCCCCAGACGCAGGAACTCCGCCTCCAGGTGGTGGGTCATCGCCTCGACGAACGCGATCGGCCGGTCGGCCGCGGCCGTGGCGATGCCGTCGACCAGGACCCCGCGCCACCAGGCGTCCTGGCGGTCCGGTGCCAGGCCGAGGTCGGTGAACACCGCCTGCAACGGGGCGAAGGAGACCAGGGTCTCGTTGACGTCGAACAGCACCGCGTCGGGTGGGGCCATGGGTCCGCCTCCTGCGTGGCTCAGGCCGCCCGACGGTCGTCGGTGGGCGCGGGGCGCCAGGGGCCGCGACGCGATCGTGCCAGCCAGGTGCGGTCGATGGTGCGCTTGAGCCGCAGCGCGCCGCGCCCCTCCGACCACCAGCGGCCGCGGACCGCGAGCCCCTGACCGTGCCCGAGTTCGAGCACCTGCAGCGAGCGCCGTTGCGGCTCGAAGCGTGGCATCGGTCGCGCGTCGTCCGCGAGCAGGGTCCGCAACCCCTGGAGGAGCACCGGTGCCGCGCGGACGCCGTAGACACCCAACCGGGGCAGTGGCCGGGGCAGGAACCGGCTGCAGTCACCGACCGCGAACACCTCCGGGTGGTCGGGGTGCTGCAGCGTGGCGGTGACCGGGATCCCGCCCTCGTCGCCCAGCCCCAGCGCCGCGACCACTGCCGGCGCCTCGAGCCCGGTCGCGAGCAGCACGACGTCCGCGGGCAGCACGCGGCCGGACGGGCCGTGGTGGGCGTCGGTGCCGTCCAGGTCCCGGACGTGGACCCCGTCGTCGTCGATCGCCGTCACCCGCGTGGCCGGATGGCGCACGATGCCGCGCTCGCGCAGGCGCCGGTGGATGCGCTGCCGGGCCGCCAGCGGGAAGGTCGGTGCCGGCGCGGGGTTGCGCCCCACCAGGTGGACCTCGACGTCGGGACGTCGCGCCGAGATGCACGCCGCGAGTTCCACCCCGGTCGGCCCGTCGCCGACGATCGTGAACCGGGTCCCGGCCGGTGCGGCGGCGAGGTGGCCGCGCAACGTGAGCAGGGAGGTCACCGGCTTGGTCGACAGGACCGTGGCGTCCGGTGCCGACCCCGTCGCGCCGACCGTGAGGCCCGCGGTCCGGGTGACCGAGCCGAGGTTGTAGGACACGATCCGGTAGTCGATCCGTCGGCCGTCCGCGGTGTGCACGACGCGGTCGGACGGGTCACCGGCGACGACGGTGGTGTCCAGGTGGTCGACCCCGCACCGGGCCGCCAGGGTGGCGACGTCGAGGTGGTTGGCCCGGTCGGGGAGCAGGCCCGCCGCCACGGGGGAGAGCAGGCCGCTGTAGCGGAAGTCGCGTGGCGCGACGAGCAGGACGTGGACACCGAGCGCCCGCAACGACGCGGCGTGTCGGAGCACGTGGAGGTGGGCGTGGCCGGCGCCGACGAGCAGCAGGTCGGTCCGTACCACCGGACCGGCCGGGTGCGGGGTGGGACGGTTCATGGGGAGGGGGACGCTCCGGGCTCGACGACCACCGTGTCGCAGCCGTCCGAACCCGTTCGCACCTGCGGGGTCCCGTCGATCACCTCGCTCGGGGTCCCGCTGACGGCGACCTCGGCCCCATCGGTCGTCAGCACGTCGAAGGTGAACACCTGACCGTCCGCCGGTCGGTAGAGCGCCGGGGTCTCGCGTCCGTCGCAGGTCCAGTCCCCGACGAGCAGGACGTCGTCGGGCGCCGCCCCGAGCGCGTAGCGGTCGGTCGTCCCGTCCTCGCGGGGCACGCGCAGCTCCGCTCCGTCCCAGCGCAGCGGCACGCTGCACCCACGCCCGTCGACGTCGGCCGCGAACACCAGCGCCTCGTCGCCGACGGCGGCCACGCCACCCCGAGCCGGGTCCTGGGCAGCGGCGAGCACGTCGTCGTCGGCCGGGTCGCAGGGGGGTGCGGGCCGTCGCGCCTCGCCGGACCCCGGTTCCTCGGAGCCGCTCGAGCCGTCCTCGGCGAGGTCGTCGGCCGCGCCGTCGAGCCGCTGCAACGTCGGGTCGGGATCGGACCCGTCACCGCTCAGCACGACCGCGGTGAGCCCGCCGATCGCGGCGAGGAGCGCGAGACCGACGAACCAGGGCCAGCGCGCCCGGCGCGGCGGCTCCGGCTCGGTCGGCTCGCCGAAGGCGTCCAACGCATCGGGTGGTGCCGGTCGCCACACGATGGTCCCCGAGCCACGTGGGCCGGCGGCGCCCGTCCCCGGTTCGGACGGCGCCGGCGGCGGGGACGGCTGCGCGTCGTCGGATCGCGCCGGAACCTCCGGCCGGTCGCGGGTCGGCTGGGCGCCGAGCACGCCGGCCCGACCACCGCCGGGTGGGGGCGGCAGGGCCCCCGGCGCGCGCAGCTGGTGCTGGTACTCGTCGAAGCGGGCGGCGACGGCCGCGGCGGAGACGGGCCGCTGCGCCGGGTCGGGGGTGAACAGCGTCTCGATCAGTCCCGCGAGCCGGTCGGGGAGGTCGACGTGGGCGCCCAGTGGGACGTGGACGCCCCGCCGTGCGGCATCCAGGGTGCGTTCCGGGGTGGCGCCGGCGTAGGGCGGGACCCCGGCCGCGGTCTCGTAGAGCGTGACCCCCAGGCCGTAGAGATCGCTGACCGCGTCGGGTGGGCGGCCGTCGAGCAGCCGGGGATCGAGGTACTCCGGGGTCCCGACGATCGCACCGGTCCGGCCCCGGACCGCTGCGGTCCCGAGGTCGGCCAGCATCGGCCGCTCCTCGCGGTCGAAGAGCACGTTGGCGGGCTTGACGTCGCGGTGGACCAACCCGGCGTCGTGCGCCGCGGCGAGGGCGGACGCCAGCCTGGCCCCGAGGTCCGCGAGCTCCGGTGGTCCGGCGGGTGCCGTGCCCGCCGCGATGCGGTCGGCCAGGGATCCGCCCGCCGCGAACGGGGTCACCAGGGCGGCGCCCTGCGGCAGCCGCACCAGCTCCAGCAGTTCCAGCACGTTGGGGTGGGCCAGCGCGCGCATGGCCTCCGCCTCGCGCTCGAGCGTGCCGAGCTCCGGTGTCCGCGGATCGTGGAGCAGCTTGACGGCGACGAGCCGGCCGGGGTGCTGGTCGGGGACGGCACGCCACACCTCACCGGTCGCGCCACGACCGATCCGCTCGCGCAGCGAGTAGCCGGGCACGGCGTCGGCGGGCAGGCTCACCGGCCGCCCTGTCGCGTGGCGACGTCGCCGTCCACCGTCGGTCCCCCCGTCCGCAGCTGCGGTCCCGCCCTCCCGGGCGTGCCGTCTGCGCGCCAGCTGGGCCCGTTCCGTCCCGCTGACGCGTCCGATCGGCGCGAGCGTAACCGGCCGGCCGTGCGGTGGGACGGCGGCGCCCTCCCACCCGGGACCGCTACCTGGTCCGCAGGTCGGCCCCGACGGGCCTGGTCTGGGATGGCATGACAGGGTACGTTGAGGCTCGGACGCGGGCCGCGCACGGCGCCGCCAGCCCACGGGTGACGTCGACGGAGACGTCCGCTGGTCGGAGCGCGTCGTCGAGACCACGTCGGTGACATCGGATCGGAACGGGGAGCCATGGAGGCAGGGAACGGAGCGGGGCCTGCACCATCGGGCCGTGACGTGTCGCGGGTCGGTGGGCCGTCGGGCCGATCGGGCACCGTGCAGGTCCAGGGGCGCCCGCCGGGCCCGCCCCCGGGCCGCAGCGGTGCGTCACCAGCGCCGGGTGGTGCCCAGGGTGAGCGTCCGGCGGAGCGGCGCGTGCTCCCGCTGCTGCTGTGGATCGCCGGCCTCGCGGTCGGCACGGTGCTGTTCCACCTGCTGGGGCGTGGCGTGCTCGCCGCGCCACCGCTGGACCCCGCCGGCGCCGCGGCGTGGCTGGACGAACGCGATCCGCTGACCGCGACCATCGCGGTGCTCCGACTGCTCGTGTTGGCGCTCGCGTGGTACCTGGTCGGGGTGACCTCGATCGGGCTGCTGGCCCGGGCGCTCCGTGCCGTGCGGCTGGTCCGGCTGGCGGACGCCCTGACCGTCCCGCTCGTCCGTCGGCTGCTGCAGCAGGCACTCGGGCTGTCGCTGGCGGCGTCGATGGTGGCCGGTGTCACCCCGAACGGCCCGGGTGTCGGCGCCGGGTCCGGCGCGCTCGGCAGCGACGCGCCGACCGCCGTCACGATGGTGCCGATCACCGACACCGACGGGTCGCCGGACGACCGTGTCGATGGTCCGGCCGGCGGTCGTGAGGCCACGCTGGTCCACCTCGGTGCCGAGGACCCACCGGCCGACCACGTGTCCGAGGCAGCTCGGGGGGAGGCCTCCGCGCTCCCGCTGGACGTCGCCCGCGGGATGCTGGCCGAGCGGCGTGCGGCCCAGAGCGCCGAGGAGGGTGCCGATGCGGGCGCCGATCACGTGGCCGTCGACGCGGTGGCCGCGGACGAGCACGAGGTGCAGGCCGGGGAGTCGTTGTGGTCGATCGCCGCGGACGCGCTGGACGGTGCGGGCCGCAGCACCGACGACACGGCCGTGACGCGCTACTGGGAGCGGCTCATCGCGGCGAACCGTGCGCAGCTCGCCGATCCCGACAACCCGGACCTGATCTTCCCCGGTCAGCGCATGGTGCTGCCAGCGGTCGACGGGGCCGACACGTGAGCGGCTGGCAGCCGCCGGAACCCGACCCGATCGTCGCCCTCACGGACGACGAACGGCTGCAGTCGGCGATCACCGCCCGCTCGGCGGCGCGCGAGCGTCGGGACCGCGCGGCGGAGGTGGCCACGTGGATCGGTTCCCTGCGCGACCTCGCGGAGCGCTCGGCGGCGGTCGTCGTCCGTGTCGCCGGTGACCGCGTCCACCGCGGGGCTCTGGTCGCGGTCGGGATCGACCACCTCGCGGTCCGTCTCGAGAGCGGGGCGGTCGTGCTGGTCGCCGAGGACACCGTGCGCAGCGTCCGACCGGAGGTCGGTAGTGGGATCAGCGTGGCCCTCGGGGACCGGGAACGCGCACAGGACCGGACGCTCGTGGAGGCGTTGCAGTTGCTGTACGAGGACGCGCGCACGCTGACCCTCGTGCTGCGGGACGTCGCCGACCCGCTGCCCGGTCGGCTCGTCGCACTCGGCGAGGACGTGGTGTCCGTCCGTCCCGCGGAGGCACGCTCGGACGTGGTGTTCGTCCCCATCGCGGCGATCGCGGAGGCCGTGATCCCCGCCTGATCGGGCCGTGGGCCCGCTCAGGCTTCGGCGTCCTCGGTGTCGTCCGCGCCGGCGTACAGGTGCTCGAGGGCGCCCGGCTCGATCCGGGCCGACTGGATGAACGCCTCGACCTCCTGCTCCTGCAGGCGGATCACACGCCCGAACTTGTAGGCAGGGATCTGCCCGGAGTCGATGAGCCGGTACAACGTTCGGGTCGTGATCCCGAGCGAACGGGCGGCCTCACGGGTACTCAGCCAGGTGATCTGTTCACGGGTCATCTCGTAGCCTCCAGACGGTTGGGACGCTACCTGGTGTCCTGCCGGATGTCCACGGCCCCCCTCTCGTCACACCGCCCAGGACATCCGTTGCGTGCACGACGGGTGGCGGCGCCGCCGGCGGGGGGTATCGTCCTTCGCCGCCGGGGGGACGCGATGGTCCCGCCGATGGCACCGGTGACGGGGGGAACGCGTGGCGGACGTCGGCACGATGAGCGCTCGAGGCGCGTCGGAGGACGACGCCGGCTCGGAGAGTCGGTCGGGCCCGCGGGTGACCAGGACCCGGTCCCTGCCCGGTGGGCGGGCGGTGGTCGGGGCACTGCTGATCACCGCCGCCGCGGTCGCGACCTTCGCGGCGTACCTGAACGCGACCGCGGAGCCCACGACCCAGTACCTCGTCGCGACCGAGGCGGTGGAGCCCGGGACCCGCTTCGCCAGCGCGGAGGAGCTGCGTGCCGTGCTCGGCACCGCGAACCTCGAACTCATCGGACCGATGAACGACCGGGCGATCCCGGTCGAGGAGCTCGAGCAGCTCGTGGGGCGCGTCCTGCTGGCGCCGCTGGCGCCGGGAGACCTGGTGTCGCGCACGACGCTGGTCGCCGACGGCGGTGTGCCGGACGCCCAGACGCTGTCGTTCTCCCTGCCCCGCACCGCGGCCGTCGCCGGGACCCTGCGGGCCGGGGAGCGCGTCGACGTGCTCGCGACCGTCTCCGAGGGCGGCGACACCTACACGGCCTACGTCGCCCGTGGGGTCCCGCTGCTCAGCGTCGGTGCCCCCGATGGCGGGCCACTGGGGTCCGGCTCCGAGGTGCTGTTCACCGTCGCGGTCGCCGACCTCGCCGACGTGCAGGCGCTCGGCCACGCGATCAACACCGCGGATGTGTTCCTGACCCGCTCGGTCGCTGGTCCCGGCGACGACGTGCCGGCCCCCGGCCCCTTCCGCGTCGACCCGGCGGCGCCCGGTCCGTTGCCGGAGGGGGCGACCAGCATCACGCCCGGGGGCGAGGTCGACCGGCCCGACGACGGCGCCGGGGACGAGCCCGACGAGGACGTGGAGGGCGACGGATGAGCGAGCGCTACGTCATCCTCGGGGTCGCACCGGCCCGGGCGGACTGGTTCCGCACCGTCAGTCAATGGTCCAGTTCGGCCGTGATCCCGGCCGAGTTCGTCCGGTGCGTCTCCCTGGACGAGTTGCAGGCCCGCCTCGCGTCGGGCCGGGCGTTCTCCACCGTCATCGTCGACGGGGGGATGGCCGGGATCGACCGCGATCTGTTCGCCGTCGCCGGGGAGAACGGTGTCAGCGTGCTGGTCGTGGACGAGGCCGGCCGACGGGACTGGCGCGAACTCGGCGCCGCCGGGGTGCTCGCCGCGCGGTT
Source organism: Nitriliruptoraceae bacterium (assembly GCA_020832455.1). GTDB lineage: Bacteria > Actinomycetota > Nitriliruptoria > Nitriliruptorales > Nitriliruptoraceae > PWLR01. The sequence continues at coordinate 33,347 of JAFIEQ010000008.1, read as the reverse complement.
CTCCCGTGACGAGCTGCTCGAGGTGCTCGCCGCCACCTCGGCGCCGGTCAGTGCGGGTACCTACGAGCCCAGCCCGCTCGCGGCCGCACTGCCTCAGCAACAGGGTCGGCTGGTCGCGGTCACCGGACCTGGCGGCACCGGGGCGTCCACCCTCGCCATCGCGCTCGCGCAGGGGCTCGCCGCCGGGGAGGGGCGCTGGGAGCGGCCCTCCGACCGCCGGTCCCGACGCAGCGCGGAGCCCGCGCCGGCGCCCAGCGTCCTGCTCGCCGACCTGTGCCGTGTCGCCGACCAGGCGATGATGCACGACTCCAGGGTCGTGGTCCCGAGCATCCAGGAACTGGTCGAGGCCCACCGCACGGTGACCCCGGCCCGCAACGCCCTGCTCGATCAGACCTTCGAGGTCCCGGCGCGCGGCTACCGGCTCGTGCTCGGGCTGCGCCGGCCCCGGCACTGGGTCGCGCTGCGCCCCCGTGCGCTCGACAGCACGTTGGACTCGCTGCAGCGGCTGGCCGACGTGGTCGTCGCCGACATCGAGCCGGACATCGAGGGCGAGGCGGAGACCGGCTCGGCCGACGTCGAGGAGCGCCACCTGCTCGCGCGTGCCACGCTGACCCGCGCCGACGCGGTCGTGGTGGTGGGTGAGCCGTCGATGAAGGGGTGTTTCGCGCTCGTGCGCACCATCAACGAGCTGACCTCCTTCGGCATCGGGATCGACCGGATCCTGCCGGTGGTGAACCGGTCGTCGTGGCGCCCGCGAGCGCGTGCGGAGCTCGGTGCCTCGCTCAACGACCTGCTCCGATCCAGCGTCGGCGGAGCCGCCGACCGGGCGGTCAACCCGATCCACCTGCCCGACAAGCCGGTGGACCAGGCACTGCGCGACGGGGTCGCGTTGCCCGACGCGCTCGCCCGCACGCTGGCGCGATCGGTGGGCGCGATCCTCGACCGGGTCGACGAACCCGACGCCGAGGCCATCGCGGTGCCCGAGCGCGTCGCGCCCGGCTCGTTCAGCGCCTTCACCGCGCAGGAACGGCCCCGCTCATGAGCGCCTTCACCTCGCCCCTGGTCGACATCGAGCAGCGGGTACTCGCGCGCGCGAAGGAGGAGTCCCTCGACGTCGGTGGCACCGGCGCGGAGGACCGTCTGCGCGAGCTGCTCCAGGACGAGGTGACCCGCTGGTCGTTGGACTTCAAGCACGGACTGCGCGACTTCGATCTCCCCGATCCGGACCGCGTCGTGGAGAAGGCGGCGCGCAACCTCGTCGGCTACGGGCCACTGGAGCCGTTGCTCGCCGACGACGACGTGTGGGAGATCATGATCAACGCCCCCGATCAGATCTTCGTCAAGCGTCACGCGGGGGTCTCGGGCTACCACGACGAGGCGTTCCACGACGACGACCACGTGACCCGCACGCTGACCAAGATCCTCGACGACGCCTCCGGTGCCCACCGCAAGCTCGACGCCTCCGAGGGCTTGCAGGACGCGCAGCTCGACACCGGCGCGCGGCTGCACATCGTGCACCGCGACATCGGGCGTGGCTCGCACACCATCGTCAACATCCGGAAGTTCACCGGGGTCGCGTTCCGTTCCCTCGACGAGCTCGCCGACCGCGGGATGATGACCGCGCAGGTCGCCGAGTTCCTCCGTGCCGCCACCCGTGCCCGGCTGTCGATGGTGTTCGCCGGGCCGCCGGGGTCCGGCAAGACCACCCTGCTGTCGTGCTGCACGGCGGAGCTCGATCCCTCGTTGCGCGTCGTCACCGCGGAGGAGGTCTTCGAGGTGGACGTGCCGCTCCCGAACGTCGCCTCGATGCAGACCCGCGCCGCCCGGCCCGACCGCCCGGCGGTGGACCTGCGTCGGCTCGTCGCCGGCTTCCTGCGCATGGCCCCGGACGTCGCGATCGTGGGTGAGGTACGCGACCGGGAGGCCCTGCCGTTGCTGCTGACGCTGTCCTCGGGCGTGAAGGGCTTCACCACGATCCACGCCGGGTCCGGCCGTCAGGCGTTGTCGCGGTTGCGGTTCATCTGTCAGCTCGCCGACACCCGCTCCGAGCTGCCCATGACCGCGCTGAACTCCCTGGTGACCGAGGCCATCGACCTCGTCGTCCACGCCTCCCGCGTCAACGGCGTGCCGCAGGTCAACGAGATCGTCGCGGTGGAGGACCAGCAGACCGCGGAGGGTGGCACCGCCTTCACCGTCACCGAGCTGTTCTCCCGACCGACGCCCGATGCCCCGCTGCGATGGACGGGCAACGTGCCGGTGCGCTGCGCCCGTCCGCTGGCCGAGGCGGGCTACGAGGTGCGCGACCTGCTCGACACCGGGCTCGCGCACGGCGGTCTCGAGCGATGACCCCGGCGCTCACCGGGTTCCTGCTCGCGCTCGTCGTCGCCTACGGCGTGTTCCTGGTGTTCACGGCCATCGCGTTCGGCTGGCGGGGTCTAGGGGTCTCCCCGGGGATCGGCGGCCGTCGCCGTCGACCGGGCCTGCAGGAGTACCTCGTGCAGGCCGGCCTCGACAACGTGCGTGTGGTCGAGTTCGTGGCCGTGCAGGCGGTCCTGCTCGCACTCGGCTTCGGGTTCGGGTTCGCGATCTACCGGGGGGTGCTGCCGGGGCTCGCTGCCGGCGTCGCGGTCGCCTCGATCCCGATCGCCTCCGCGCGGTCACGCCGCGCCCGCCGGTTGGAGCTCGCCCGCGACAACTGGCCGAGGATGATCGAGGAGATCCGCCTGCAGGCCGTCACGCTGGGGCGGTCGATCCCGCAGGCGCTGTTCAGCGTGGGGCTCGCCGGCCCTGCGGAGATGCGCCCCGCCTTCCTCGCGGCCCAGCGGGAGTGGCTGATCTCGACCGATTTCGACCGCACCATGGAGGTCCTCAAGGGCCAGCTCGCCGACCCGACGGCCGATGCGGTCTGTGAGACGCTGCTGATCGCCCACGACATCGGCGGGACGGATGTGGACGCCCGCCTGCGCGCGCTGATCGACGACCGCACGGAGGATCTGCAGGGGCGCAAGGACGCCCGGGCGAAGCAGGCAGGGGTCCGCTTCGCCCGCTGGTTCGTGGTGGTCGTCCCGATCGGCATGGCGCTCGTCGGCATCACCATCGGTGAGGGAGCCGACGCGTACGCGACACCCTTCGGGCAGTTGATGGTGCTGGTCGGCTTCTCCGTCATGGCGGTGTGCTGGATCTGGGCGGGGCACCTGCTCAAGCTCCCGGAGGAGGAGCGGGTCTTCTACGACGCCGGTCAGCAGGTGTCCCCGTGACCCTGTTGCTGCTCCTCGCGGGCCTGCTCACCTGGATCGGGGTCACGCTGCTGCTCTCCGAGTTGCGGTGGTTCGCCCGTCGTCCGCTCGCCGACCGGCTCGGGCCCTACCTGCCCGGCGGGATGGGGCGTTCCTCGCGTGCCGGGCTGCTGTCCGTCGAGTCGTTCCGTGAAGCGGTCGGTCCGCTGGCCCGGTCGCTCGGGTCGCAGTTCTCCCGCCTGTTCGGGGTGGCCGAGGATCTCGATCGCCGGCTGGAACGGGCGCACGCCGCGCTGGACGTCACCGAGTTCCGGGTCCGCCAGATCGGCTGGGCCCTGGCGGGGCTCGGGGTCGGCGCGGGACTGTCCGTCGTGGTCCGCAGCGGGGTCGCGCTCGGCCTGGTGTTCACCCTCGGCGGGATGCTGCTGGCGTTCCTGGTGTTGGAGCAGCAGGTCACGTTGGCCTCCGACCGCTGGAAGCGCGCCCTGCATCTGGAGCTGCCCGTCGTCGCGGAGCAGATCGGCATGCTCCTCGGGGCCGGCTACTCGCTGGTCGCGGCGCTGGACCGGGTGTCCCGGCGGGGGCACGGCGCGACCGCGCGGGATCTGCGCCGCGTGCTCGGTCGCATCCGGCAGGGGGTGGACGAGCGGGAGGCGCTGCGCGAGTGGGCCGAGCTCGCCGACGTCGACGCCGTCGAGCGCTTCGTCGCGGTGCTGGCCCTCAACCGCGAGGCGACCGACCTCGGGCGGCTCATCGCCACCGAGGCGCGCGGGATCCGACGCGACGTCCAGCGTGAGCTCGTCGAGACCCTGGAGCGGCGCGGGCAGCAGGTGTGGGTGCCGGTCACCGTCGCGACGCTCGTGCCGGGCGTCATCTTCATCGCGATCCCGTTCTCCCGCGCACTCGACGGCTTCCTGTCGTGAGTGCGGCCGCAGCGGGGGGTGTCACTCTGTTCGCACGACCAGTGCCGACCCGGTGGCGCATCCAGGGTCGTTCGCTACCTTCCACGACCGTCGGCGCCGGTCCGCTCCGCCGTTCGGCATCCACGTCCAGCTCGTCCTCGGGGGAACCAGATGGATCTCATCGCTCGTTCGTTGCACCGTTTCCGGACCTCGGAGGCGGGCGAAGGTGTCATCTCGACCGCGATCGCGGTGCTCATCATGGCCGTCATCGGCGCCGCGATGTTCCTCGCCTTCTCGGGCATCTTCGACGACAGCACGGAGACCGTCCGCCAGAACCTCGAACAGATCACCAACGAGTGATCCGGGCCGATCGCGGTGCGCGTGAGCAGGGCTCGTCGCCGATCACCGCGGTCTTCGGGGTGTTCATCTTCCTGGCGTTCCTGCTGCTCGCCGCGCAGGTGACCATCCACCTGTACGCGACCTCGGTCGTCACGGCGGTCGCCTTCGACGAGGCCCGGCGTGCCAGCACCTACCCACCGTCCTGCGACGGGGTGCAGGCGCAGGTCCGCAACCGGCTCGGCAGCTACGGCAGCACCGTGGACACGGTGGAGTGCACGATGCCCGCCGTCCTCGGGTCCGGGAGCGACCCGGCCCAGGCGGCCTACTGCGCCGGGGACTTCGACTCGCTGCAGCTCGAGGTCCGGATCGCCGGACCGTCCCCGTCACGTGGCCTGACGATCATGGCCGGTCCGTCCGCGGTCGACCGGATCGACCGCTCGGCGTCCTCGACCGTGGCCGTCTCCCCTGACGGTGGGGTGGTGTGCTGATGGGCCGGTCCGGACCGCGACCTGGGATCGCGCGGCGAGCCGGTGCCCAGGACGGCTTCGTCGCCGGGTTGGAGGCGTTGGCGTTCGGCGTGCTCGTGTTCGTGCTCGGCACCCTGTTGGTGGTCAACGCGTGGGCGATCGTCGACGCGAAGTTCGCCACCAACACCGCGGCCCGGGAGGCGGTCCGCTCGGTCGTCGAGGCTGCCGCCTCGGAGCTCGGGGAGGGCGACATCCTCGCCCGTGCACGGCAGCAGGCCGAGAATGCGGCCGCCACGCACGGCTTCGCGCCGGAGGACGTCACGGTGCGCACCGGCGGGGTCGGGCTGTGCCGCGGCGACGACGTCTCCATCGAGGTCGAGGTCACCATCGCCAGCCTGCTCGCCCCCGGGGCCGGCGGGTGGGGCGACCGGCGCGTGGCCTCGGTGCACACCGAACAGCTCGATCCGTTCCGGTCGGGGCTGTCGTGTTGAGCGGTGCGGTGCGTGGTTCCCTGACCGGGCTCCGGCGGCGCCTGACCCGTCAGGGGGGCAACACGCTGGTGCTGTTCCCCGCCGCGATCCTGATCGTGTTCGGGCTCGGCGCGATCGCCGTGGAGTCGGCCAACCTGTTCCTAGCCACCCGCCGGCTCGCGGACATCGCCTCCACGGTGGCCAACGACGGCGCCAACACCATCCTCGCGTCCGGCTTCTACGAGGAGGGCGGCGCCGCGACCCCCGACCGGGGTGCGGCGGAGGACCGGCTCGCCGCCACGGTGGCTGCGCAGGGCGGGGCCGAGGTGGGCCTGGCCGACCTCGACTGTGGCTTCACGGAGTTCTCGCCCGGTGACGCCGCGGCCGTCGACCCACAGGTCACCGTCGCGTGCTCCGCCCGGATCGACGCCATCTTCGGCGGGGTCTGGGCGGGCGGGCGCGAGCGGGTCGTCACGGTGAGCGAGAGCGCCCGGTCCGTCAGCAGCGGCTGAGCGCCCCGGGGCCGGCGATAGCCTCGCCCGGTTGGTGCCGGGTGGAGGGACGCAGGTGCAGCAGCGGTCGCGGCGCATCCTGGCCCTGGCCGTTCCCGCGACCGTCACGCTCGCGGCCGACCCGATCATGGGACTGGTCGACACCGCGGTGGTGGGGCGGCTCGGCGCGGCGGAGCTCGGGGCGCTCGGGCTGGCCGTCTCCGTGCTGGCGGCGGTGTCGTGGATCTTCAACTTCCTGGTCTACGGGACCACCTCGACCGTGGCGCGTGCCGCGGGCGCGGGTGAGTTGGCGCTCGCTGGGCGGCGGGTCAGTCACGCGGGGCAGGTCGCGCTCGCCCTCGGGGTCGTCATCGGGGCCGCGTTGCTGCTCGGCGCGCCGACGCTGGTGCGGGGGCTCGGAGCGGTCGAGGCGCTGCAGGACCCGACGGTGGCCTACCTGCGGATCCGGGCGGTGGGGGTGCCGCTGCTGCTGCTCGCCTACGTCGGGCACGGGGCCTTCCGCGGGGTCGGCGACACCCGGACGCCGCTCGGGGTGGTCGTGGCCGCGAACATCGTCAACGCGGGCTTGACCGTCTGGCTGGTGCTCGGGCTGGGTCTGGGGATCGCCGGCGCGGCCTGGGCCACCGTCGCGGCGGAGGCGGTCGTGGTGGGTGCCTTCGTCGTGCTGCTGCGGCGGACGGGGCTGCCGCTGCTGGGGCACGGTCGGCCGGATGCGGCGCAGCTGCGGGCGTTGGTCCGGGTCAGCCGCGACCTGTTCGTGCGGACCGGCAGCCTGCTGCTCGCCCTGCTCGTGATCGCCAGCGCGGCCGCGCGGATCGATGCGTCGACCGCCGCCGGTCACCAGGTGCTCTACCAGACGTTCCTGCTCGTCTCGTTCCTGATGGACGGCATCGCGATCGCCGCCCAGACCATGGTCGGCGGCGCCCTCGGTGCGGGCCGCGTGCAGGAGGCGCGGGCCATCGGTCGCACCCTGACCCGGTGGGGGTTCGTCGGCGGCCTCGGCGCCGCGTTCGTGCTGCTCGCCGGTGCCGGGGTGCTCCCGCGCGTGCTCACCGACGATCCGGCGGTGCTCGCCGCCGTCGCCGGCGCGTGGTGGTTGGCGTCGCTCGGGCAGGCGCTCAACGGGGTCGTCTTCGCGCTGGACGGGGTCCTGATGGGCGCCGAGGACTTCGCCTACCTGCGGAGGTGGATGCTGGTCGCGGCGGCGGTCGGGATCGTCGGAGCCCAGGTGGTCGTGGCCCTGGACGCCGGCCTGCTGGGGCTGTGGGTCGCGGTCCAGGCGATGATGCTGGTCCGGCTGGTGTCGGTGCTCGTCCGGGTCCGGGGAGCCGACTGGGCCCGGGTCGGGACCGGGCTCGTGACCGACGACGGGCCCGGACAACGCTGAAGCGCGGCCCGGCCACCTGTCCCCGTCGGGGCTGTCCCCGTCGGGGCGACGAGCGGGTGGGTCAGAAGCGTTCGTCGTCGGCCATGGCCTCGACCAGCCGCCGGATCTGGTCGGCGACCTCGTGGGTGAACCGGTGGACGGCGGCCTCGGCGAGCCGGTGCAGCAGCAGCCGGTCGGCGCCCGCGCCGACCGCACCGAGGGGCGGCTCGTAGGTGCCGTCCACGGTGATCTGGGTCAGCGGCGGATCGATCACGACCGCGGACACCTCGAGCTCCGCCTGCAGCTCCGGGAACAGCAGCCGACCGGTCTCCGCGCGCCAGGACAGGGGCACGACGCTGCGGGTGATGCCTCGCGGCTCGAAGTCCCCGACCTCGATGACGACGTCACGCCCGACGTCGAACCCACCCACCGCGACACGCAACGGGCGTGACAGCTGCCCCGCCTGCTCCGCGGCGTCGTCCGTTGCGTGCTGCAACACCCGGGTGGCGTCCTCCGCCAGCAGCCGGGTGACGAGGTCGAACGGCGCCTCGACGTAGGCGTAGACGTGCAGTGGGCGGGACATCCGGCGTCCTGTCGTCGGCGCGGGCATCGGCGCGTGGAGTGGCACGCTGGTCAGCGCGGGTGTGGTGTCCAGACAAGCAGGCAGGGGCGGCTCAGCGGGTGAAGGTGGCGACCACCTCGACGTGGTGGGTCATCGGGAACAGATCGAGCGGCTGTGCCTCGACGAGCTGGTAGCCGTGGGCGACGAGCGCGCCGGCGTCACGGGCCAGCGCGGCGACGTCGCAGGCGACGTAGACCACGTGGGGCACGGCGAGCTCGGCCAACCGGTCGATGACGCTGCCGCCGGCACCCGAGCGGGGCGGATCGAGCACGACCACATCCGGGGGCTCGAGCGTCGCATCGCCCGAGGCCGCCCGCCGCAGCACGTCGGCGACGGGCTCGGCGAGCACCTGGATGGACACGCCGGCGTCCTCGGCGTTGTGCACGGCCCACTGCGCGGCACCCTCGTGCCCCTCGACGGCGATCACCTCGGCACCGGCGACAGCCAGCGGGATGGACAGCAGTCCCGCGCCGGCGTACAGGTCGTAGGTCAACGCTCCGCTGAGGTCCCCGGTCGCGGCGAGCACCGTCTCGACCAGCGCCTCGGCGCCGTGGGTGGTGACCTGGAAGAAGCCGTCGCTCGGGAAGCGGTAGCGGTGCCCGGCCACGGTCTCGGCCAGGATCCCGTCGCCGCGCATCCCGACCGTGGAGCCGTCCGGTTGCCGCAGGCGCAGATCGAAGTCGCCCTCGGGCAGGTGCAGGGGGCCCGGCCCGGGCGCGAGCACCGCCGCCGCCGTGTCGGTCGAGGGGTGCGCTCGCACGCTGACCTCCGCCGCGCCGGTGTCGTCGCCGACCTGCGTACGCACCTGCTGGACCGCCGGCGTCAACACCAGGCACCGATCGACCGCGACCACCTCGTTGCTGCCGGACCGGTGGAACCCCAGCGCACCGTTTCCGTCGGCGTGGAGCCGCGCGTTGGTGCGGTAGCCGAGGTCGGGTCCGACGGCACGGCACGCGCGGACCGGGGGGTCGGACAGGCCGGCGAGCCGCTGCAGCTGCTCGGTGACGACGCGGGTCTTGAGCCGCCGTTGCGCCTCGGGCGAGGCGTGTTGCAGGTCGCACCCGCCGCACTCCGGCACGAACGGACACGGCGGCTCCACCCGGTCCGGGCTGGCGTCGAGCACCCGCACGAGCGTGGCCCGTGCCCAACGCTTGCGGTCGTCGATCACGCGCAGTTCGACCCGTTCACCGGGCAGCGTGCCCGGGACGAAGACGGCCTTGCCCTCGAGGCGCGCGACCCCCTCGCCGCCGTGGGTGAACCCGTCGATGGTCGCCTCCTGTACCTGGCGGGACAGGGGTGCTCGCCGGCTCATCCGTCCTCCTCGGTGGCGTCGTCAGGGTCGGGCACGTCGGGGTCGTCCGCGTCCTGGTCGTCCGTGTCGTCGGTGGCGTCGTCGGGCCCGTCGGGGTCGAGCAGCGCCTCGAGCGCGAGCAGCACCACGCCGAGGTGGCCGGCAGCCCGCTCGGCAGCCGCGGCACGCACCTGCGCATCCGACCCCTCGACGGCGAGCGTGGCCCAGGCCAACGCGCGGGTGCCGTCGCCGGGCAGGGTGAGGATGTCCGCGGTGGCGGCCTCGACGTCGGTGATCCCCCGACCGGCCGCCTGCGCGGTCGCGACCACGCCCTCGGCGTCGCGTTCCCAGGCGCCGAGGTCGCCCGCGACGCTCTCGCGCAGCGTCTCCACCGTCGCCCGCCCGAGCGTCCCGCCCGCATCGCGTGCCAGGCTGACGGTGGCGGACAGCTGATCCACGTCCCGGCCGGCCAGCTCCCGTTCCAGGGTGCGGGCCGGCAGCAACCCCGGGCCGTCGGCGGGATCGTCCGGGTCGCGCAGGAGCAGGTCGAGGCCGTCCGCGGCCGCCTGCTCGTCCCCGTCGGCCGCCTCGACGAACGCCGCGCGGGCCTGCGCGACGGTGTCGGTCAGCTCCTCGATGGAGGTGATCAGCGCATCGGTGGTCGGGTCCAGGACCTCCGCCCCGAGCGGTTCGTCCTCCGCGGTGGGTTCGGTCTCCGGTTCCAGGTCCGGTTCCACGCAGGCGGCCAGCAGCACGGTGGCGAGCGCGGCGGCGAGCACCGTGCGCGCCCCGGGGCGGATCAGGCGCGGGGTGCTCATGGGGCCACCTCGACCGTGTCGGGCGTGTCGGGCGTGTCGAGCGGGCGCGCGAGCAGCGCGACCCAGCCGTCGCGGGTCCGGACCTCGTCCACCCGCGCGCCGGCGCGCTCCAACGCGGCCGCGGCCAGGTCCCGTCTGGCGCTGGCGACCCCGCTGACGATCAGCGCCTGCCGGGTGTGGGCGACGAGCGCGTCGGCCAGCTGGACGACCACGTCGGTGACCAGGTTGGCGCACACGATGTCGGCCGGGCCCGCGAGGTCCCCGACGCTGCCGATCGCGAGCTCGACGTCGACGTCGTTGGCCGCGACGTTGGCCCGGGAGACCGCCACCGCGTCGGCGTCGATGTCCACCCCGACCACCGGCGACGCGCCACGTCGGGCCGCGGCGATGGCCAGGACCCCGGTCCCGCACCCGACGTCGGCGACCGCACGCCCCGCCAACGCGTCGCCCAGGTCGAGATCGTCGAGCAGCTCCAGGCACAGGGTGGTCGTCGCGTGGTGCCCGGTCCCGAAGGCGCGTCCCGGGTCGAGGACGAGCGTCTCCTCGTCGGGACGGGGTCGGTGCCCGTCCGCGAGCCAGGTGGGCACGATGGTGAACCGTCCGGCATCGACCGGCGCGATCGTGGCCTTCCACTCGGCCTGCCAGTCCCGGTCCGCCTCGATCGACCAGTGCAGCGCCGTGGGCAGCAGTTCGGGCACCGGGCTGTGCAGGTCCAGGACCGGCGCCGTCGCCCCCGCGGCGGGGAACCACGCGGTGAGGCCATCCCCACCATCGAGCACGCCGAGCGCCCCCGCGGCCCACAGGTGTGCGGAGACCAGCTCCCGACGCTCGGGCCGGACCGCGACCTCGAGCCGGGCGGTTGCGTCGGGCACGAGCGCTCCGTCGAGGTGGTCGGGGACGGCGGCCGGTGCGCCGTCGTCAGCCGGGGCAGGGTAGACCGTCCGGCGGTGGTCGGACCCGGTGGACCGGCCACCGTGGGCGCGGTCGTCGGTGGTCGCCGGACCGTGCGCCCGGTCGCCTCGGCGTCGCGCGGGCTCTGATCCGCGTCGCCGGACGAGGCGGCGCGAGCACCCACGTCCCGGGCGGCCACTCGGGTCGGCGTGAGCCCCGTACGTCCCGGGGAGAAGGCCGGAGAAAAGGTGCGGCCCCATGCGACGGGGGGACACATGGGGCCGCGCAGCGAAACGCTGCTGTGACAACGATAGCTACGTGGTACCCGGGTGTCCACCCTGGGGAGGCAACCTTCACGTTTCCCTCACAGCCGAGCGTCGCCGTCCGCCCCCTGGCGCCGCTCGCCGGCCCCGATCCGAGCGTCCGCAACGGGTCGTGGCGGACCGTCTGGGTACGCTCCGCCGCCCGACGTCCAGGAGCACGGTGGTGGTGGCTGCACCCGCGATCGTGTTGGACGGGTTGACCAAGCGGTACGGCGCGCTCACGGCGGTGGACGACCTGGACCTCGAGGTGGCATCCGGCGAGACGCTGGCGTTGCTCGGCCCGAACGGCGCGGGCAAGACCACCACCATCGAGTGTTGCGAGGGCTACCGGGTCCCCGACGCGGGCACGGTGCGGGTCCTGGGGCTCGACCCGCGCCGTGAGGCGGATGCGCTCATGCCCCGCATCGGCGTGATGCTCCAGGACGGCGGCGTCTACCCGATGGCGCGGCCGTTGGAGGTGCTGGAGCTGTTCGCGGCCTTCCACGCCGACCCGCTCGATCCACGCGGGTTGCTCGAGCGCGTCGGGTTGGGCCAGGTCCGTGACACCCGGTACCGGGATCTCTCCGGCGGGCAGCAGCAGCGACTGTCGCTGGCACTGGCCGTCGTCGGGCGTCCGGAGCTGGTCTTCCTCGACGAGCCGACGGCCGGGTTGGACGTCGCCGCGCGGCGGGACACCTGGGCGCACATCACCGAGCTGAAACAGGCCGGCGTCACCGTGGTGCTCACCACCCACCTGCTCGACGAGGCCGAGCAGCTCGCGGACCGGGTCGCGATCGTGGACCGGGGCCGGCTGATCGCCGCCGGGACCCCGGCGGAGCTCACCCATCGCGACGGGGCGTCGGTCGGGGTCGAGTTCAGCGTCCAGGCGGAACTCGACCTCGCGGCGTTGTCGGCGGCGGTGGGCGCGGCGGTCCACCGGGTACGCCCGGGGACCTACCGGATCGAGGCGGCCAACGACCCGTCGCTGATCGCGGCGTTGGCGCGGTGGCTGGAAGCCGAGGACGTCCTGCTCGGCCGGCTCCAGGCCGGCAAGCGCAGCCTCGAGGAGGTCTTCCTGCAGCTGACGGCCGAGGCCGGCGACCCGGACCGGGCCGACGAGGCGGTCGCGCCGTGAGTGTCGATGCGCCTCTCGGCGTCGCGCCGCCGACGCGTCGCGGGCCCACACCCCGGACCCGGGCGCTGCTGGCCCAGACCCGGATGGAGCTGCGTCTGCTCGTCCGGTCGGCGGAGAGCCTGATCGTCACGTTCGGTATCCCGCTGGGTTTCCTGGCCTTCTTCAGCACGGTCGACGTGCTGCCGACCGGTGACCGCGATGCGGTCGACTTCCTGGTCCCCGGGGTGCTGGCGCTGTCCGTCGCCGCGACCGGGCTGGTGGCCGTCGCGATCCAGACCGCGTTCGAGCGCAAGTACGGGGTGCTCAAGCGGCTCGGGACGACCCCGCTGTCCAAGCGTGGGTTCCTCGCCGCGAAGGGGCTCGCGGTCGCGGGCCTGCTCGCCGTGCAGAGCCTGCTCGTGGTCGGGCTGGCGGTGGGCGCGCTCGGGTGGCGGCCGACGGCCGGTCTGGTGGTGGTGCCGGTCCTGGTCGTACTCGGGGCGGTGGTGTTCACCGCGCTCGGCCTGCTCATGGCCGGGACGCTGCGTGCCGAGGCCACCCTGGCCGGGTCGAACGCGTTGTTCCTGGTGCTGCTGCTGATCAGCGGGGTGACCTTCGAGGCCGAGGCGCTCCCCGACCAGGTCGCCGCCATCGGCCAGGCGCTGCCGGTGGGGGCGCTGGGTGTCGCCCTCCGCCAGGCGCTGGACGGCGGCGGTGTGGCGGTCGGTGCGGTCGTCGGGTTGGTCGTCTGGGGCGTGCTGGCGATCGGGGTGGCCTCGCGCACGTTCCGGTGGGAGCCCTGAGCGCGAGGTCGGGTCCGGGGCCCCCCGGAGCCGAGCACGGTGCGGTTCGGTCGAGGCCCGTCCGAACGGCTACCATCCGTCCGGCCAGGTGGGCCGTGCACGAACGGCCCGTCGAGCCTCCGGATCGGTGGGTGTTCGCAGCCCCCCGTTCGACGGTCCACGACGGTCGAACGGGAAGCGAGACCCCCCTCCGGTCGCCCGCACGAGCAGCGGTCCCACCCGCGACGCACGAGCTCACGCGGCGGAGGCGTGAACGTCGGCCTCCTCCACGCCAGACACGGTGTGGAGGTCGCTCCGACCGACACCGAAGGGTCCGTTCAGGACCCACCCGACGAGGAGACGACCCGTTGCGCGAGCACGCCACGCGCCCCATCGGTGGTTCCGCCGCTGCCTCTCGCCGACGTCGCCTGCGGCTGCCGCTGGGCATCGCGTCGATCGCGGTCCTGCTGGCCGCCTGCGGTGACGCCGAACAGAACGCGCTGGACCCGGCGGGTCCCTTCGCGCAAGCGCCCCACGACCTGATCATCCCGGTCGCGGCGATCGCGCTGTTCGTCTTCATCCTCGTGCAGGGCCTGATCATCTACTCGGTGATCAAGTTCCGCACGAGGCCGGACGACGACGGGTCCCTGCCCGCACAGGTCCACGGCAACACCCGGCTGGAGATCTTCTGGACCGTCATCCCGGCGGTCATCCTCGCCGTGATCGCGGTGCCGACGGTCCAGGGCATCTTCGACATCATGGACGAGCCCGATGAGGACTTCCTCACCGTCGAGGTGATCGGCCACCGCTGGTGGTTCGAGTACTACTACCCCGACTTCGACATCTACACGGCGAACGAGATCGTGATCCCCGTGGGGACCCCGGTCCGCCTGGAGATGACCGCGGCCGACCCGGCCCGCTCGCCCGACCAGGGGGTCCTCCACTCCTTCTGGATCCCGCGTCTGGCCGGCAAGCAGGACATGGTCCCGGGTCAGACCACCTTCCTGAACATCCAGGCCGACGAGCCCGGTCGCTTCCTCGGCCAGTGCGCGGAGTACTGCGGGCTGTCGCACGCCAACATGCGCGCGCGTGCGGTCGCCATGGACCAGGCGGACTTCGACACCTGGGTCGAGCAGCAGATGACCCCGGCGGCGGTTCCCGACGAGGGCACCCTCGCCGCACAGGGCCGCGAGCTCTACCACGACCTCGGGGACAACCGTCCGGCCTGCGCGTCCTGCCACCAGGTCTGGGAGGACGGCAGCCGGGGGCCGAACGTCGGCCCGGACCTGACCCACCTGTTCAGCCGCCAGGAGTTCGTCGGCGCCATCCGGGATCTCGACGAGGAGAACCTGCGCGCGTGGCTGCTGGACCCGAACTCGGTCAAGCCGATGCAGTACGACACGCCCAACCAGATCGGCATGCCCAACCTGGACCTCACGGACGAGGAACTGGACGCGTTGGTCGCGTACCTGATGACCCTCGATCCGAGCTGACCGCCCACCACCACGTGCCGGCCGGTGACGGCCGACGCGTCGAGGCACGATCCGAACCGACCGCCCCGGCCACGCCACCCGGGAGCGTGAAGGAGACACCGCGATGTCGAGCACCGAGGTGGAGCACAAGGGCTACTCCGGTCGCCCCCGTGCCCAGTCGGGCTTCACGGCCTGGCTCACCACGACCGATCACAAGAAGATCGGGATCATGTACTTCTTCACGGTCCTGGTGTTCTTCTTCCTCGGCGGGGCGGAATCCGGCCTGATCCGGGCGCAGCTCGCGCAGGCGGAGCAGAGCCTGCTCACCGAGGAGATCTACAACCAGGTCTTCACCATGCACGGCATCACGATGGTGTTCCTCGTCGTGATGCCGCTGTCGGCGGCCTTCTTCAACTACCTGATCCCGCTGATGATCGGGGCCCGGGACGTGGCGTTCCCGCGGCTCAACGCCTTCAGCTACTGGGTCTACCTCTTCGGTGGCATCTTCCTCTACACCTCGTTCTTCCTCGGTGGTGCCCCCAACGGCTCCTGGGTCGGCTACGCGCCGCTGTCGCTCGACTCGGTCAGCAACATGGCCTACTACGCGGTGGGCCTGCAGATCCTGGGTGTGAGCTCGCTGGCGGCGGCGGTGAACTTCATCGTCACCATCCTGAACATGCGTGCGCCGGGGATGACCTTCATGCGCATGCCGGTGTTCATCTGGATGGCGCTGGTCACCAACTTCCTGCTGCTGTTCGCCCTGCCGATCATCGCCGTGGCGCTGTTCATGCTCCACGCGGACGCGGTGCTCGGGGCGCAGTTCTTCAACCCCGCCACCGGCGGTGACCCGATCCTGTGGCAGCACCTGTTCTGGCTGTTCGGGCACCCCGAGGTCTACATCATGATCCTCCCGGCGATGGGGATCGTCTCGGAGATCCTGCCGGTCGGCTCGCGCAAGCCACTGTTCGGCTACGCGGCGGTCGTCTTCGCCGGCGCCGCCATCGGGTTCATCGGTTTCGGGGTGTGGGCCCACCACATGTTCACCTCCGCGATCGGCCCGGTGGCCCGCTCCGCCTTCGCGCTGTCCACCATGTTCATCGCGGTCCCCACGGGCATCAAGATCTTCAACTGGGTCTTCACGATGTGGGGCGGCAAGCTCAGGTTCACGACCCCGATGCTGTTCTCGATCGGCTTCATCTCGATGTTCACGATCGGTGGACTCTCCGGGGTCACGCACGCGATCGTCCCGCACAACGCCCAGCAGCACGACACCTACTACGTGGTGGCCCACTTCCACTACGTGCTGTTCGGTGGGGCGCTGTTCGGCCTGATCGCCGGGATCTACTTCTGGTTCCCCAAGGTCACCGGCAAGATGATGAGCGAGAAGCTCGGCAAGATGCACTTCTGGACCTGGCTGCTCGGCTTCAACCTCACCTTCGGCCCGATGCACATGTCGGGGCTGCTCGGCCAGCCGCGCCGGACCGCGGTCCTGCCCGGCGAGCTCGGGTCCACGGTGGAGCTCTACAACCTGCTGTCCTCGCTGGGCTTCGTGGTCCTGTTCTTCTCCGCGCTGGTGTTCCTCTACAACCTGATCACCAGCATCAAGAGCGGCGAGGCATCGGGCGACGACCCCTGGGATGCCCGCACGCTGGAGTGGCTCACGCCCTCGCCGACGCCCTTCCACAACTTCGACGTCATCCCGACGGTCACCCACCGCGACGAGTTCTGGCACCGCAAGTACGCCGAGGACGAGTCCGGCCGGGCCATCCCGGTCCCCGCGGGCGCCTCGGAGGACCACGACGAGGCCGGTGCGCACGACGAGCACATCCACATGCCGGATCCCTCGTACTGGCCGCTGGTCCAGACGCTCGGGTTCTTCCCGCTCGGCTACGGGTTGGTCTACCTGAACTGGTGGCTGATCGGTATCGGGATCACCTGGCTCGTGGTCGGGATGTACGGCTGGATCATCGAGCCGGTCGCCGAGGGTGATGACGACGACCCGGTCGACGACCAGCACGACGCCACGGCGCCGACCGCGGCCGCCCACTGACCACCCGAGACGACGACCACACCCCCGGGCGCCGCCACCGAGCGCGCTGCCCGGGTCACGTGAAGGAAGGCAGGCCCCGTGTCCGCTGAGGCGCACGCCACCACCCTGGGGATGGACCATCGCAAGCTCGCGATGTGGACCTTCCTCGGCTCCGAGTTCCTGTTCTTCGGGGCCTTCGTCTCCGCCTACCTCCTCTACCTCGACACCACCGCGGGGGGGCCAGGGGTGGAGATCTTCGACATCCCGTTCACCTCGGTGAGCTCGTTCGTGCTGCTGATGAGCTCGCTCACCATGGTGCTCGCCCACAGCGCCCACAGCCGGGGTGACCTGCGCCGGATGCGGCTGTGGGTCCTGGCCACGGCCGGCCAGGGGATGGTCTTCCTCGGCGGGCAGGTCTTCGAGTTCACGGTCTTCTACCGGGAGGGGCTCGAGCTCGGTGGTTCGCCGTTCGCGTCGTCGTTCTTCGTCCTGACCGGGTTCCACGGGATCCACGTGTTCGTCGGCATCCTGCTGCTGCTGAGCCTCTACACCCTGTCGCTCACCGGCAAGATCAAGCCGAACCAGGACCTCAAGACCGAGATGATCGGTCTGTACTGGCACTTCGTCGACATCATCTGGGTCATCATCTTCACCGTCGTCTACCTGATCCCGGAGATCGCGGTCCTCGACTGACCACCGGGGACCGACGTCCACCGCCCACACCCATCAGGAGCACGTGAGCGATGAGCACCACCGAGGCCGCGGAGGCCACCGATCAGCACGACGCGCACGATCACCCGACGCCGCGCCAGTACGTCAACATCGCGGTCGTCCTCGCGGTGCTGACCGCGCTGGAGGTCTCGACGTACTTCTTCGACTTCGGCGTGATCGCGATCCCGTTGCTGGTCGTGCTGATGATCGTGAAGTTCATCTACGTCGCCGGGTGGTTCATGCACCTGAAGTTCGACTCGCCCATCTTCAGCCGCATGATGTACGGCGGACTGACCCTCGCGCTGGTCCTGTACGCGCTGACGATCACCGTGATCCTGCTCGATCAGGCTCCGACACTTTGACGCGGGCGTTGCCCGTCCGACCGTCACCACGCCTCGAGGGAGACCAACGGTGAACGACGACTTCCGAAGCCGCGTGATCATGCCGATCGTCCTGCCGATCGCGGTGCTGGCCACCATCGCCGCGTTCGTGGGCACGGTCGCGTTGACGCTGCTCTACAACACCAACGGTGGCGCGCTGGCGCTGGCCGCTGCGGCCGCCGGCGGGATCCTGTTCACCGTCAGCCTGGCGACCTCGCAGGACCGACTCGAACTGCCCCAGCGCGGTGTCGTGATCTTCGCGGCGTCGCTGCCGATCCTGGTCGGCGCCGGCTTCGCAGCCGGCATCATCGGGGACATCGACGACGACGCCCGGATGGCCAACGTCCAACCGCTGATCACCATCCCGGAGGACGCCCCGGTCATCGCCGCCGAGAACTCCGTGGAGTACTGCTTCTTCGAGGACGGTGAGTGCGGCGACGTCGTCGACGTGTGGGAGGTCGTCCCGTCGGCCGAGAGCGACCTCGTCAGCTTCCGGTTCGAGAACCTCGACCCCACCGGCACGCAGCACAACGTCGCGATCCTGGAGCTCGAGGGTTCCGTCGACGACCCGCAGCCGGGGGGGTCGCTCGGCATCGCGAGCAGCCTCATCCCCGGTGGGGAGAGCGACGGCTACCAGGACGAGTCGATCACCTGGGACGAGCTGCCCGAGGAGTGGTACTTCGTCTGCTCGCTGCACGCCACGATGAACGGCGTCGGTCGGGTCGTCGAGGAGAGCTGAGCCGGCGCTGCGCGCGGGCCCGTTCCATCGCCGGGCCCGGCGCGTGCCCGGGTCACCCGGTCAGGCCCACCGAGCCGAGGTGATCGCCGCCAGCGCCTCCCCGACGCGCCGGTGGACGGGCGCCGGCCAGTGGATGCCGTCGGCGTTGAGCGCGTCCACGTCGGGTAGCACCAGCGGCCACGCGGCGAGCGTCTCGAAGCCGTGGTCCCGGGCCAGGGCGAGCTGCGCCTGCTCGGCCAGTACGTGTTGGGGATGGCCGTCGCCGTAGTAGGGGGATCGGTGGCTGGTCGGACCCACGGCGAGGTAGGTGGCGCGGTCCCAGGTCAGCCCGCGGACCTGCTGGAGTACCGCGCGGTAGCGGGACGCGAAGGCCGGCCACGAGGTCCGTGTCCGGTAGCCGCCACGCACCCGGGTCAGGACCGGGTAGACCTGCTGGACCAGTCGGCGCGCCCGCCGCCGGACACCGGGGTGCTGCAGTTGGGGCACCACGGCGCTGAGCGCGGCGGGGACCCCGGCCGGTGCGTGGTCGAAGCTGCCCACCGCGACCACCACCACGTCGGCTGGCGCGACGACGTCGAAGGGGACGTGGCGGTCCTTGTAGAGGGTGCGCTCGAGCTCGCCGACGGTGGTCCCGGGCCGGGCGACGACGGTGACCTCGACGTCGACCCGCTGCTGCTGCTCGATGATCCCGGCCAGCACGCTGGGCCACAGCGTGTGGTGGCCAGGTAGCTGCGGTCCCTCGCCGTCGACGAACGCGGTGGAGTCCCCGAGCACGACCAGGCGCAGGGCCCGCCCCTGAACCCGGCAGGCCGCGGGTCCTCGCTGGTCCGCGACGCCGGGGCCCTCGTTCACGCCTCGGCGCGTTCCGGGTGCTGCTCGCTCGCGGTGTCGCGGGCGCCCGCCTGCGTGTCCGTCGGCGGATCACCGAGCGGCGGTGTCGGGCGGGCCCGGAACCACAGCGCCGCCACCGCGGCCCACAGGACCGCTGCACCGACGATGTGCAGCGACACCAACGACGGGGGGATGCCGAGCCAGTACTGGAGGTAGCCGATGCCGCCCTGTGCGAGCTCCAGCGCCAGCAGCACCTTCGCGGCGGGGGCGCCCCCCCCGGTGGTGGGGGGCCCGGTGTCGGCGCCGCACGCCCCCGGGCGGCCGATGAGCATCCACACCGCATCGGCGTGCGCGATCGCCATCAGGCGGATGTCCAGGTTTAGCCGGGGGGCGCCGGGATCGCCGCCGTGCGGGCCGGCGCCGGTGACCAGGGTCCCGAGCACCAGCACCACCGCGGCGACCACGGCGATCGCGGTGGTCGCGTGCTGGAGCCCCCGCGCCGGGGCCGCGTCACGGTGGGGTCGGACCCGGGTGTAGACGCCCATGGCGACCCAGATCAGCACCATCGACAGCAGGAAGTGGGCCATGACGAAGGGAGGCGCGAGTTGCTGTTGGACCGTGATCCCGCCGAGCACGATCTGCGCCGCGACACCAGCGGGTAGCGCGATGGCCAGCCGCGTCAGTGGCCGTGGATGGGGTCCCGTCCGCCACAGCAGCCACACCACGGCCAGCACGGAGAGCAGCACCGGTGCGGACAGCAGGCGGTTGCCGAACTCGATGTAGCCCTGCAGCGTGCTGTGTTCGCTGGTCGAGGCGAGCGGGGTGATGTTGCGTCCGTCGCAGGTCGGCCAGTCCGTGCAGCCCAGCCCCGACCCGGTCACCCGCACGATCCCGCCGGTGAACACGATGACGATGTTGGTGGCCACGGCCCAGACCGCGGCGAGGTGCAACCGGCGCCACTCGGTCGCGGACCGGTAGTTCTCCGGGCTCGGCGCGAGCCGGCGCAGCAACCCGGAGCGGGGTGCGGGGCCGGTCGAGGTGGGGGTGCTGTCCATGGCCTCGAGGGTACCGGCGCCGCGGGTGGCGCCGAGGCCGCACGGGGCGTCCCCCGACGCCCGCCGCGCACGTACCCTTGCACGCGCCGTCCCTGACGTCCGGAGCTCCCGTGTCCGCATCGACCGCGCCCGCCGCGCCGGAGTCGACCTCGGTCGAACTGCCGGCGGTCCGCCATGCGCGTCGCGCGGTGATCCTGCTCGGGCTGGCCGTCTTCCAGTTCTGGCTGTGGGGGACACGCATCGCGAACCTGCTCGGGGAGACCGCCTCGTTCTCCGCGGCGTTCGTCGCTGTCCACCTGGTGCTGTACGCGACCGCCATCGGCGCGGGCGTCGTGCTCGGCGTGATGGGGGTGCGCATGCTGCGTGAGGTCCCCGGCGGCCCGCGCGCTGCGCTCGGGAGCCGGTCGCGTTGAGCGGGGCATCCGAGGGTCGGGCATCCGCGACGGACGTCCCCGCTGCCGCGGACGAGCGCCCGGAGCCGGACGGGTCCGTCGACGACGCGGCCACGCCGGTGCCGCCGGTCCGTCCCGGGGCCGCGCACAGTGACGCGCAGTTGACGGAGCCGACCGGCGCGCTCGAGCAGGGCGACGACGTGGTCGCTGGTGGCGCCGAAGGCGCCGCCGGACCGATGCACCGTGCGGGTCGCTACGAGTCCCGCGGTGGCACGCTCGACCGGGTCCGTGCCTACGTCCTGGTCACCAAGCCGCGCATCATCGAACTGCTGCTGGTCACCACGGTGCCGGCCATGGTGGTCGCCGAGCAGGGCTGGCCGTCCACGTGGCTGGTCCTGGCGACCCTGTTGGGTGGGGCCCTGTCGGCGGGGAGCGCGAACGCGCTGAACAACCACCTCGACCGGGACATCGACCGCCTGATGCAGCGGACCTCCGCCCGACCCACGGCCATGGACGAGATCGCGCCCCGAGGCGCGCTCGTGTTGGGACTGGTGCTCGGAGTCGCCGGGTTCGTGTGGTTGGCCGTGTTCGTGAACCTGGTCGCGGCGGCGCTGGCGACGTTCGCGATCATCTTCTACGTCTTCGTCTACACCCTGGGACTCAAGCGGCGCAGCTCGCAGGGGGTCGTGATCGGTGGGATCGCGGGCTGCATGCCCGTGCTCACCGGGTGGGTCGCGGTCTCGGGCGGTTCCCTCGCCGACGTCCGGCCGTGGCTGCTGTTCGCGATCATGCTGTGGTGGCAGCCGCCACACTTCTGGGCCTTGGCGATGAAGTACCGGGACGACTATGCGGCGGCGGGTCTGCCGATGCTGCCGGTCACCCACGGCAACGTGGAGGCGACCCGCCAGATCCTGCTCTACAGCTACCTGCTGCTGTCGTTGGTCCTGCTCTACATCGCCGGTGCGCCCGCCGGGTGGCTGTTCGCGGCTCCGGCGCTGGCGCTGACCGCCGGGTGGCTGGTGTTCGCCCACCGGTTGCGGCGCGAGGTCACCGTGGCCGCCGCGATGCGGCTGTTCCACTACTCCACGCTCTACCTCGCGCTGCTGTTCGTGGCCGCGGCCGTCGACGCCGCGATCTGAGGCGACGCGCGGTCGTCGGCCCCGCATCGGCGCGCCGGTTCTGCGCCGCGGCGCCGTGCGCCGCCGGACCCTCACCTCCGGTCGTTCGACCGACGCAACGTCGACGGACCAACGACCAACCCGGGCGACGCCGCGCGCTGTCGGAGCCGTGCGCGACCACCGTCGCCCACGGGGTCGGCGCATCGTCCAGGACGGGCCGGTGCCTGATCCGGGCACGGGGTCGGGGGCGGACGTCGGGCGTCGATGCTCGTCCGTCGACCGTCCCGTCCACCGCGGGACGCCCCCCCGACACGGTCCAAGGAGTCCACGTGTCCCCCAGTTCCCACGCGTCCACCCCACGCTCGCTCACGACCGCCATCGCCCTCGTGCTCACTCTCGTCGCCGCCGTCATGCTCGCCGGTCCTGCTGCCGCGGACATGCACGACGCCGAGGTCGAGGTCGGGGGTGACGCCAACGTCTTCACGCCCGACAGCCTCGAGGTCGAGGTCGGCGACACGGTGCTGTTCACCTGGGTCGGCGGCAACCACGACGTCTCGTTCGAGGACGACAGCATCGGCGCGTCGGAGACGAGCTCGGAGGATGGCACCACCTTCACCGCGACCTTCGAGGAGGAGGGCACCTTCACCTACACCTGCACCGTCCACGGTGGCATGGATGGGGAGATCGTCGTGGTGGCGGCAGAGGCCGATGTCGACGATGCGATGGAGGACGAGGCGACCGAGGACGACGCGACCGAGGAAGACGCCGACGACGTGACTCAGCCCGAGTCGGTCGACAGCGGCACCGGTGGCCTGGCCGCCGGGCTGCCCGGCGCCGTGCTCGTGCTGATGGCCATCGGGGCGCTCGCGCTGGTGACGCCCGTCGTCGCGCGTCGCCGCTGAACCGACCGCACCGCGGTGCCGCACCAGCGGCGCGGCACCGCCATGCGCCGGGGGTCCCAGGGGGCTCCCGGCGCGCTCGTGTGCTCGGTCCCGCCGGTGCCTCTTGACCGTCGCCCGCCGAGCGGCTGAAGTCACCGACAGCCGAGGGCGGGAGGGTCCAGTGGCAGGCGTGGTGGCCGAGGTGGTGGGGCAGCGCGAGGAGATCCTCGCGGGGGTGGCACAGCGGACGCTCATCGACGTCTTCATGGCGACGTGCGACGCGAACGCGGGCCGACCGGCGCTCGTGGTCAAGGAAGGTGACGGGTTCCGGACCTGGACCTGGGGGCGGTACCGCGACGAGGCGAGCGCCCTGGCGCTGGCGTTCCGCTCGCTGGCGTCGGTCGACCACGGCGACCACGTCGCGCTGATGATGACCAACCGACCGGAACACGTCATCGCCGACATCGGGACGTTGCTCGC
This sequence comes from Nitriliruptoraceae bacterium, assembly GCA_020832455.1. Lineage (GTDB taxonomy): Bacteria > Actinomycetota > Nitriliruptoria > Nitriliruptorales > Nitriliruptoraceae > PWLR01. The sequence continues at coordinate 10,147 of JAFIEQ010000008.1, read as the reverse complement.
CGGTGCGACCCCGGTGTCGATCTACAACACCCTGACCGCGGAACAGATCGCCTACATCGCGGGCAACTGCGATGCCAAGGTCGCGGTCGTGGAGGACGCGACGTTCCTGGCCCGGTTCGACGCGGTGCGCGACCAGCTCCCCGCGCTGGAACTGCTCGTCGTCGTCGACCCGACCGACGTGGACCTCGAGCGCGAGGACGTCGTCTCCTACGCGCAGCTGCAGGCGCACGGCGAGCAGGCGCTGCTCACCCGACGGGGGGAGTTGGAGAACGCCTGGCGCGCCGTACGGCCCGACGACGCGGTGACCCTGATCTACACCTCCGGCACCACGGGCCCGCCCAAGGGCGTGGTCATCACCCACCTCGGGCTGCTCTACCAACTGCACATCACCGGGCAGCTGCTCGAGGTCACCCCCGGTCAGCGGGGCATCTCCTACCTGCCGTTGGCGCACGTCGCCGAACGGATGACGACCCACTACCTCGGCATCATGGCGGCCGGGACCATCTACTTCGTGCGCGAGGTCAGCGCGGTCCTCGAGACGCTGCAGGAGGCCCGCCCGCAGGTGTTCATGGCGGTGCCCCGGGTGTGGGAGAAGATGCACGCCGCCCTGCTGGCGAAGATCCACGCCACCGAGGACGCCCGCAAGCGCGGGCTGGCGCTCAAGGCCATCGATGTCGGGATGGCGCGGGTCCGTGCGGAGCTCGACGGCGGTCGCGCGTCGCTCGGCCTGCGTCTGCAGCACGCGGTGTTCGACCGGCTGGTGTTCGCCAAGATCCGCGACGGGCTCGGCCTCGACGAGCTGCGCACCGCGGTGTCCGGCGCGGCGCCGATCAGCGCGGAGCTGCTGGTCTTCTTCGAGGCCATCGGGATCGAGATCCTCGAGGTCTACGGGATGACGGAGTCCACCGCCGTCATCACCGCGAACCAGCCGGGTCGGGTCCGGCTCGGCACGGTGGGGGTCGCGTTGCCCGGCATCGAGGTCCGCATCGCCGACGACGGGGAGATCCTCGCGCGGGGGCCGATCGTCACCCCCGGGTACTGGCAACGGCCCGAGGCCACCGCGGAGGCGATCGACGCCGACGGCTGGCTGCACACCGGCGACCTCGGCACGATGGACGACGACGGCTACGTGCGGATCGTCGGGCGCAAGAAGGAGCTGATCATCACCGCCGGCGGCAAGAACCTGTCGCCCAACAACATCGAGGAGGCGATCAAGCAGCGCTCCCCGATCATCGGCCAGCTCTGTGCCGTCGGGGACTCCCGACCGTTCATCAGCGCGCTGATCGTGCTGGACGCCGACGCGCTGCCTGCCTGGTGCGAGTCCAACGGGGTGCCGTTCGTCTCGGTCGCCGAGGCATCGCAGCACCCGGACGTGATCGCCGAGGTGGCCCGCGCGGTCGACGAGGGCAACGCGGCGCTCGCCCGGGTCGAACAGGTCCGTCAGTGGGCGATCGTGTCCAACGAGTGGACCGCGGAGTCCGAGGAACTGACGCCCTCGCTCAAGCTCAAGCGGGCCGTCATCCACACCAAGTACGCCGACGTGATCGACGGCCTGTACGACAGCGGAGGGTGACCGCCGGGTGCGCTCGGTGGTCGTGTCGCGCTACCTTCCCCGCGCCGGCTGCGCAGCTGGCTCGAGGGGGTGGGGCAGATGGCAGCGGTCGACATCGATGCGCCCGCGGCGCGCCGGGTGAGTCGTGCGCTGCGCCGTGCGGGGGACGTCGCGTCCAGCGCCACACCGACCGCCTACGCCGGTGCCACCATCGGGCCCGTCACCGCCACCATCGAGGCGCTGATCGCCCGGGAGCGAGCGGTGGCGACGGACCTCCAGGATGTGCTCGGGACCGCGGCGGCATCGCTCGACGAGCGCGTCGCGCAGGTCCTCGCGGTCGATCGGTGAACTGGGCGCCCCGTATCCAGCGGGACGCCGGCGCGCTCCGTGCGACTGCGGAGGGGCTCGACGCTGCCGCGGAGCGTCACCATCAGGTCGCGACCGATCTCGGTCGCGCGTCGAGCGACCTCGCCGCGGCGTGGACCTCCCCGGCGGCGACGCGCATGGTGGCCGATCTGCGGGACGTGCGGGCCAGTCACCGTCCCACGGCGCCGGCGTTGGCCGCCGCGGCGGGGCAGCTGCGCTCGCTCGCGAACCAGGCGGATACCGCGGCGGCGCGGGTCGGCGTGCTCGAGGAGCGGGTCGCGAACGCGGAGCGTGCGCTCGCCCGCGCCCGGTGGTCCGGCAGCGGGATCGAGGGGATCGTCGACGCGGATCGCGCGCAGCAGGCCCTGTGGGCGGCGCGCCGCGACCTCTCGCGTGAGCTCGACACCTGGAACGCGACGGTCCGCCAGTCGGCGTCCGCCCTCGGGGCCAACGTGGAGGCGATGCCCCGGCTCGGCGGTCGGTCCTGGTCCGCGTTGAACGGGCTGGGAGCTGCTGGCGCCGCGTTGAGCGGTCGATCGATGGCCCGCGCGGGGTTCAACGCCCGAGGTGGGCGCTTCAAGGGTCGCGGCATCAACGTGCGCAACCCCGCGTTGTGGGTCGGGTACCGGACCGCCAGCCGCGCGACGAAGGCGCTCGCGGGCAGCGCGCCGGTCGCCCGCGCCGGACTGACGGGGGCGTTCGCGGCGACGGCGCGGACGTGGGACTACCGCGCGCGTGGGCACAAGGGGTGGACGGGTCGCCGCGGGTTCATCGATCGGCCGGTGACCACCGCGAGCGGGTGGATCGGGCGGACCAGCCAGCAGGTCCGTGGCTCGGCGGGCGCCATGGCCTCGCGCGTGGCCGGCACCGTCCCCCGCGTCCCGGGGCTCGCCGGGGTCGCGCGGACCACCGCCGGGCAGATGGCCCGTCGGGTACCGGTGGTCGGCACCGTGTTCTCCGGGGCGGAGTTGGTGCAGGGTGTCCGCAGCGGGGACGGGCTGCAGATCGCCTCCGGCGCGGTCGGGATCGCGGCGGGCGTGGCGGTGGGTGCGGCGTTGGTCGTCGGTGGTCCAGTCATCGTGGCCACCGCGACCGCGTTGACGGTCGGCGCGGCCGCGATGTCGGTCGGCGGTGCGGTCTCCCGCTGGTGGAAGGGCCGTGGTGACTGAGGACGCCGAACGCGGCCGGCACGGCGCCCGGTGGGAGCAGGACGCGACGGCGCTCCTCGCGGAGGCCGACGGGTTCCGTGCGTTCCGCTGGCGACGGCCGATCGTCGTGCTCGTGGTGCTGGGCGCGGTCCTGGGGGTCGCGGTGATGTTCGCGACGATCCTCGACGATCCGGCGCTGCAGGCGCGCGCGACCGCCCCCTTGGGCGTGTTGGTCATGGGCGCGATCCTGATCCTGACGACGTTGGTGGTGTTCGGGATCGCACTGTCGATCGGGGAGCCGGCGTTCCTGGTCCGGGTCCTGGCCCAGCACCGCGTGCCGGCGAAGCGGCGCCGAGAGGTCGTCGCCGCGACCGGGACGACCGGGTCGCTTCGCCGTGCCGTGCGACTGGCGGTCGGCCCGAACCCCCCAGTGCCCGACGCCGTCCACCGCCCGGCACCCGCGCGGGACGGCGAGGTCCACTACCGGGAGCGGCGGTGGCTGGCGGAGACCGGGCTGTCGCTCTGGTTCACCGTCGCGTTGGGCTTCGGCCTGCTCGTCGTCGTGCTCTGGTTCTCCACCGATCCGTTCCTGCGGGACGTGCGGGAGCTGTGGCCGCCGATCGCGGTCGGGGTCGCGCTCGGGGTGCTGGCGACCATCGCCCCGGTCGGGCAGACCGGCTCGTCGATCGTGGTGCGCGACACCGCGGTGGGCGTCTGGTTCGCGCCGCCCCGGCGCATCCCGATCGCCCGCATCGTCGCGTTCGGCCAGGTCGACGTCGAGGAAGTGCAGGCCCACGTCCACGAGTCACAGTGGCGCACCTACCGCACCTCCCGCACCTGGCGGCCGTGGGTCGCGGTCTGGGGCGGCTGGTACAGCCTCACCCGTGCGGCCATCGTGCTCAACCTCGCCGCGCACCCGCCGGGAGGGCTGGTCTGGATCACCGAAGCCCGCGAGGACGACCCGCCGCGCGGTTGGTTGCTGGCCACCCGCGATCCGGACGCCCTGCTCGCGGCGCTGCGAGCCGCGGGTGCGCAGGGCGACGTGCAGGATGTGCCCCTGAGCTGGGATCTTCCCCCGGAGGCGGACCGTCCCGGACCGACCACGACGGAGGACGACCCATCGTGACCGACGAACCCACCGACCTCGACGACATCCTGCGCGAGCTCGGGGACGAGCTCGAGGACCTGGGGGTGTGGCCCGACGAGCAGGCGGCCTGGCTGCTCGACGCGCCCTGGCTGCACGAGGACATCGACCTCGACCCCCGGATCTGGCCGACCCTGGCCGCCGCCGGCGAGCAGGAGCGTGTCGGGCGGCTGGCCGCCGGGTTCCGGGCGCTGCGGGCCGACGGGTCGGTCCACGTCGACGAGGACGGCTGGTACGCGCAGGGGTTGGCAGCGGTCGTGTGGGGCGTGGCCGTCGAGGCCGAGCACGTGGCCGGGGCGGCCGTGCTGCGTGCGGACGACGACGGCCCACTGCCCACGGTGCTGCTGCGGTTGGTCCGCGCCGGCGACCAGACCGTCCTGCTGATCCAGGACGTCGACGTCGACGACGGACAGCACCACCTGCTGCTGGCCCGGCCGTGGAGCGCGCTGGATGCGCTCGTCGCCGCGGTCGTCGATCCGATGGGTGACGGAGCCGAGGAAGAGCCGTCCGCGTCGGGGGACACGTCGACGGACGCGGCCGCGCAGCGCACCGCCGGGCTGGAGGCGGACGGGTACGCAGCCGCGTTGGAGGCGGCGGGTGCGCTGCACATGCAGGTCCGTCTCGAACTGCACCACGGTCCGGAGCCCGAGGCCGGGGTCGTGCTCACGAACCTGGCGCTCACCGTCGACGGGCGGTGGCTCGTCGGGGTGCCCGCGGACGACGGCACCATCACGTTGTTGACCGGGGGGCGTCGCGACGCGGGTGCGGTCGTGACGACACTGCTGCAGCGTTGGATCGGTCGGTTCGTCGCTGACGACGGGACGCCCGTCGGGTGACGGTCAGCGGCTCTCGGCGACCGCGTCGGTCCCGCTGGCATCCCTCCAGGCGAGGATCGCGGACGGCAGCCCCGTCAGCAGGAACGAGCTGCCGAGCATCCAGTGACGCAGCGCATCGGCGTCCGGAGTGACCCCGGCCCAGGCGGCGCGAGCGAACGCGATCAACAGCACCGTGAGCACGACCGGCCCGAAGACCGCCAGGCTCACGCGCGAGGCGAGGTCGCGGTCGGCCCGCTCGCTCGGCGCAAGGTGCCCGCGGCGGCCCTGCGGCGGGGTCCGGAGCACGAACAGCACGATCACCGCGATCGCCTGGACCATCCCGGCGGCGGTCGTGACCCAGAACCCGGCATCGGGAGCGGTGTCGATGAACCCGCCGACGAGGACCAGCAGCGTGCCCACCGCGAAGGCGAGGACGACCCCGCGGCGCACCTGCTGGCCGGCGGAACCCGGTGCGGGTGGTCGCGGGCGGGTGGGCGTGGGTGTCTGGAGCTCGGACATCATCGATCCCCGTCGAGGATGTGGAACACCGTAGGGAAGGCGGTGTCCCTTGGCCAATGGGGCCGATACCGCCCGGCCCGGCCACGGTGCCGACGGTCTCCAGATCGCGGATCTCTGCGCGGGCGATCAGGACGCGGTCCTGCGACCACCATGACCCCGGGCGGCACGCCGCGCATCGGGAGCGACACGCACCCGGTGCGCGCAAGCTAGGTGGTTCCACCCACCAGACCGTGCTCGAAGGCGAACCGAGCGGCCTGGGTCCGCGAGGAGACCCCGAGCTTCAGGAAGATGTTGGAGACGTGCCGCTCCACGGTCCGCGCACTGATCGTGAGGTGCTCGGCGACCGTCGCGTTGCTCGCACCGTCCGCGACCAACCGGAGCACCTCGACCTCCCGGTCCGTGAGGCCGCCCGGTGCCGCCGGGGCGGTCACGTCCCCCTCGGCGGCGACGGCCTCGAGGTCCGGGCGGGCACCGAGCGCCACGAAGGTCGCGATCGCCTGGTCCCGTTCGCGGTCGGCCGTGTCGGTGTCGCCGGCCGCGGCGAGCGCCTGTGCGAGTCGGACCTGGGTGCGCGCGGTGTCGTAGCGGCCCCCGACGGTGCGCCAGGTCCGGGACGCCTCCCGCAGGGCCGCGAGCGCCTGGTCGGGTTCGCCGGCCAACAGGTGGGCGACACCGGCGGCGGTCGCGGCGCGGGCCCGGATCCCCGGGGTGGTGAAGGTCGCGGCGATCACGGCGAGCTCGGCGGCGGCGGATCCCGCGAGGTCCGGGTCCTGCGTCACCTCGGCGACGTCGACCAGCGCGATCAGCAACGGCACCCGCGGCAGCGGCGGTTCCGTGGCCGCCAGGGCCGTCTCCAACGACATCCGCGCCGCGGTCGCGTCCCCCTGCGCGAGCCGCAGCAACGCCAGCCCCGGCTGTGGATCACGTCCCAGCGCATGCGCCCGCGCGAAGGCCTGCTCGGCACCGTCGTCGTCGCCGCGGACGCGCCGGAGCTCGCCGATCTCGTAGTGGCCCGCCGACACCACCTCGACGTTCATGTCGGCCAGGTCGCGACAGGCCTGGACGGCGCGGGACTCGGCCTGGTCCCAGGCGCCCTCGAGGTGGAGCAGTTGTGCCCGGTGGACCCGGCAGATACCGGTGAACATCGCGGCGTTGCTGAACTGGTCACACCAACGTTCGGTGGCGTCGGTCCACGCCCGCGCCCGGTCGAAGTCGGCGAGTTCGAAGCACAGCGCCATCACCAGGCAGTACAGGTTGCCCGCCCAGCTGCGCTCGACGTCGCCCGCCCGCACCGGGAGCATCGCCTCGTCGCACAGCGCGAGCCCGTCCGCCACCTGCCCCGCGCGGACCGTGGCGATCCCCTCGACCACCAGCGCCATCGCGCAGAGGGTCGCGTCGCCGTGGGTGGTCGCGAGCGTCTGCATCTGCTGCGACATCGTCCGCGCCTCGTCGAACCGGGCGGTGTCGAGCGCCTCGAGGACGGCGAGGTAGTGCAGGTAGCCGAGCTCCGCGCACTCCGGCACCTCGGCGAGCAGCCGTCGGGCCCGGCTGATCCAGCCGGAGCCGATCTGCTGTTCGCCGCGGATCAGCCACAGGAACCCGATCTCGATGGCCAGGCGGGCGGCCACCGGCGTGCGGTCTCCCTGCAGACAGCGGCGGTAGACCTGCTCGGAGAGCTCCAGGGACCGGTCGGTGTCCCCGAGCCACCAGGCCGCGTCCGCGAAGGCCGCGAGGTCGTCGGTATCGAGGTCGCCGGTGTCGGCCACCTCGGCGAAGGTGGTGTACGCGACGTCCCAACGGTGGTCGGCGTAGGCCAGTCGTGCCTGCGCCAGCAGCGCGTCCCCCACGCTCGACTCCGATCCACGAGCCCGTTCAGTATGGCACCTGGGCCCTCGAGGTGGCCGGGACGTCGGCTCCCGGCCCGTGGGTGGAACCTCGTAGTCGGCGACACCGAGGTTGCGTGTCGTCCCCGATGGCAGAGGCGCCATGGGTGGTCATGGTTGATCCATCAGCGCACCGGGTCCACGAGGGCCGAGCGGTGGACCGACCGATCGACGGGAGCAACGCGATGAGCATCGATGTCATGGAACTCGACCAGGAACGGGTGCAGGCCTTCCAGGGGCTCGCCGTCGCGGAAGCGGCCGTGGCCCAGTCGGCGGCCTGCTGCTACCTCGGCGATGTCCTGGGGTTGTACGCGGCGATGAGCGGCGCCGGGCCGATGACCCCCGCCGAGCTTGCCGAACGCACCCGGACCCGCGAACGCTACGTCCGGGAGTGGCTCGCCAACCAGGCCGCCGGGGGCTACGTCGTCTACCACCCGGAGACCGGGACGTTCGAGCTCCCCGACGAGCACGCCGCGGTCCTGGCCGATCCCGACAGCCCTGCGTTCGTGGGGGGCATCTACCCGGTCATGTCCGCGGTGTGGGCCAGCGTGGACGTCGTCGCCGAGGCGTTCCGCAGCGGCGACGGCGTCGGATGGCACGAACACGACCCGCGCCTCTTCGGCGGGATCGAACGGCTCTTCGGGCCGCTCTACCGGCACCAGCTGGTCCAGGACTGGATCCCCGCGCTCGACGGCGTCGCCGAGCGGCTGACCGCCGGCGGCCGCGTCGCCGACATCGGCTGTGGCCACGGCGTGTCCACGATCGTGCTCGCCCAGGCCTACCCGGCGTCGCGGTTCACCGGCTACGACCTCCACGCCGCCTCGATGGAGGCCGCCAGACGGGCCGCGGCCGAGGCCGGGGTCGAGGATCGCGTGTCCTTCGAGGTCGCGGCCGCCGACGACCACGACGGCCGCGACCACGACCTGGTGTGCTTCTTCGACTGCCTGCACGACATGGGTGACCCGGTCGGCGCGGCGACCCACGCGCGGGCGTCGCTGGCCGAGGACGGTGCGCTGCTGGTCGTCGAGCCGGCCGCCGGCGACGACCTTGCCGACAACCTCAACCCGATCAGCCGGCTGTTCTACTCGGGATCGGTGTTCCTGTGCACGCCGAACTCGCTGGCCCAGTCGGGCGGTCTCGGCCTGGGTGCGCAGGCGGGAGAGGCGCGGCTGCGCCAGGTGCTGACCGACGCCGGCTTCGGACGCGTGCGCGTCGCCGCCCGGACCCCGTTCAACCTCGTCATCGAAGCGAGGCCGTGACCATGAGCTGCAACGGCATCGACACCGACCGACTCGCCGCGTTCGCCGGGATGGTGACCAGCGGCCCCGGGACCGGGACCGTCGCGACGCACGTGCGGACCCGGTGGGAGGATCGCTACCGCACACACGCGGCCGCCGAGGGGTTCGCGCTCGGTGGTCATCGGGTCCCCCGCAGCGCGACGGTGGCGGTCGACCGGCCGCAGGAGCTCGGTGGCACGGACGCCGGGCCCGCCCCGGGGGAGCTGCTCCTCGCCGCGCTCGGTTCCTGCGTCGCCCAGACCTTCGTCGAGGCAGCCGCGGTGACCGGCGTTCGCGTCGAGCGGTTGGAGATCGCCGCCGAGGGCCACCTCGATCTGCGAGGCAACGCCGGGGTCGTAGGGGTACGGCCAGGGCTGACGCGGATCCACCTCGACGTCGAGGTGGCATGCGACGCCGACGGGGAGGTGGTGGACGGACTCCTGGCCGATGCTCTCGGTCGGTCCCCGATCGCGGACTCGTTGGCGGTCGGGGTGCAGGTCGGTGCGAGCGTGCGCCACCCCCACCTGGCGTGAGGGCGCGCGGCCGCGCGCTCGTTCCGTCGTCACCTGACATCTGCACCTGACGCCGCGACGTGACCCGCCGACGTGCCCCGCCGAGACGTGACCCGCCGACGTGCCCCGCCGACTTGCCTCGCCGACTTGACAGGCACTGAACGCACGTTCAAGATGCTGAACATGAGTTCAGCAACCCCGACGCCTGCAGCCGCCGACGACCGGTCGACCGCGGCCCGGATCCGGGACGCCGCCATCGAGGCGTTCGCCGAGGCCGGCGTCGATGCGACGTCGGTCCGTGCCATCGCGGCACGCGCGGGGGTGTCCGCACCGCTGGTGATCCACCACTACGGGTCCAAGGACCAGCTGCGCGTCGCCTGCGACGAGTTCGTGGCGGCCACGGTCCGGGCGCAGAAGACCGAGGTGATGCGTCAGGGTGCGGGGTTGGACGTGCTGGGCGCCCTGCGGTCCCGGGACACGGGTCCGCCGCTGCTCGCCTACCTCGCCCGGACGTTGACCGACGGCTCGCCCCACGTCGAGGAGTTGCTCGACGAGTTCGTCGACGACGCGGTCGCCTACATGCAGGAGGGCATCGAAGCCGGGGTGCTGCGTCCGGTCGACGATCTGCGCGGCCTCGCGGCGCTGCTCACCGTGTGGTCGCTCGGCGCCGTCGTGCTCCACACCCACACGCAGCGGCTGCTCGGCGCCGACCTGCTGGCCGGTGGCGAGGCGGCGCGGCCCTACCTCGTGGCGGCCCTGGAACTGTTCGCCGGCGGGATCCTGACCGAGCCGGCGGGCCGCTCGATGCGCCAGCAGCTGCGGGATGCGGGCGCACCGACCCCGGATCCGGCCCCGGGGGGGCGGCCGCCTCCGGCCCCCCCGGGCGGCCCGCGCCGCCCGGCCGCCCCCCCCGCGGACCGCCCCACAGCCC